>JBBQSX010000050.1:0-18780 GCA_038213545.1 Burkholderiales bacterium | reverse complement strand
GCACCGGCAACGGCGAGAAGAAGCGCGGAGATGACAACTGATTTCATGATTCGTTTCCTTGTATCGATGCCAGCGGTTGCTGGTGAATGCATTGAAGCGAACGAACTTGAAGTGGGCCTTAAACCGGTTTGTGACGACTGTCAGCAGCGGTAACTGCGCGGCCGTGGCGCTTCACTGCCCGGCGCGTTGCGGCTTGCGCCACAACAGCATCAGCGCCAGCAGGGCCGAGGCGATCATGAGGAAGAGGCTGATGGCGTTGAGCACTGGCGTGGCGCCCTCGCGCATGCGGCTGTACATCAGCACTGTGAGTGGTGAGTCGGAACCCACCAGCATGAGCGTGGTGTTGAAGTTCTCGAACGACATGAGGAAGGCCATGGCGGCCGCTCCAATCATGCTGGGGCGCAGGTAGGGCAAGGTGATGGTCCACAGCACCGCGGTGCGGCTGGCGCCCAGGTTGTAGGCGGCTTCTTCGAGCGTGCGGTCAAAGCGGCGCAGACTGGCCGAGATGGTGAGTGTGGCGATGGTGACGATGTAGCAGAACTGTCCCAGGATCACCAGAGGCAGACCCGGGCGCAGGAAGTCGAGTTCCAGACCCCAGGTCTCGTCAGCGAAATTGGCGATGCGGCTGGCGAACGCCAGGATGGAGATGCCCAGGATCACACCGGGAATCACCAGCGGCAGCATGCTCAGGAGGGCGATGGCGTTCTTGCCGGGAAAGTCGAAACGCTCCAGCAGGAACGCGTTGCAGGTGCCCACACCCACCGACAGCACCGTGACCCAGGTGGCGACCCACGCGCTGGTGCCCAGGCTCTTGATGAGCTCGGCATCAAACAGCACACCCGTGCGGCTGTCGTTGTTGGCCACGAACCAGTCGAGCGTGAAGCCCATCCAGGGCGGCGTGGGATAAGGCGCGTTGTTGAACGCGAAGATGGCCACCACGGCCAGCGGGACGAACAGGAACACGAAGAACACCAGCACGAAGGCGTTGAGTCCGAGGCGCTGTGTGATGGAACGGGGCAGGCTGGGGATCATGTCTTCAGGGCTTCATGTCTTCATGACGGCGCCGAAGCGCTGCCCGGTGAGCTTGAGACCCACCCACACCAGCACGGTGGAGAGAAACAACAGCAGGAAACCGAAGGCCGCGCCCTGGTTCCAGTTGAAGCGGGTGATGAACTGCGTGTAGATCTGCTCGGTGAACCACAGCGAGTTCTTGCCGCCCAGCAGCGTGGGCGTGAGGTAGTTGCCCAGGCACAGCATGAAGACCACGATGCAGCCCGCCGCGATACCTGGTGCTGCATGGGGGATGACGATGCGGCGCACGATGTTGGCTGTGCTGCCACCCAGGTCGTAGGCGGCTTCGATCAGGCTGTCGTCCAGGCTTTCCAGGCTGTTGACCAGCGGGATCACCATGAACAGCAGCGAGGCGTAGACCAGACCCACCAGGATGGTGGTGTCGCGGTAGAGCAGCTCCACCGGCTCGCTGGCCAGGCCCAGGCTCTGCAGCACGCTGGAGACCACGCCGGTCTCGCGCAGCAAAATCAGCCAGCCCAGCGTGCGCACCATCTCGCTGACCCAGAACGGCAGCAGGCACAGCACCAACAACACGGTCTTGGCACGGCCGCGCGCCACCTTGGCGATGTACCAGGCGGCAGGGAAGGCCAGCAACAGCGTGAGCGCGGTAGCCAGCACCGACAGCGTGGCGGTGCGCACGAAGGTGTTCCAGTACAGCGGCTCGTCCACGAAGGTGCGGTACTGCTCAAAGCTGAGCGCGTATTCACCCGGCCCGGTGCGCGCCTGCAGCGAAAGTACCAGCAGCTCCACGTGCGGCAGGATCACCAGCCCCAGCAACCACAGCAGCGCCGGCGCGAGCAGCACGCCCAGCAAGAAGCGGCGGTGCGTGCTTTCGCTCATGCCGCAAAACACCAGGCCTGCGCGCTCTGGTAGGCAAAGTGCACCGTCTCGCCCGGCTTCAGGTCGGCCAGGCGGCCGGTGAGCGGCAGGGCGATGTGCAGCGGCGTGTTGCTGCGCGACTCACGCACCTGCACGGTGGAGTTGCCGCCGTCGAAGAGCACGCTGTCGACCACCGCGCTCCACGCCGGGTCGCCGGCGGGCAGCTCGCGCGGGCTTCGCCCGATCTCGATGGCCTCGGGGCGCACGAAGACCACGGCGCGCTGGCCGACGGCGATGGTGCCCACCGCTTGCGCCCACAGGGCCATGCCGCTGGCGGTGCGCAGCTGAACCTGCGCGCCGTTGAGCTGTTCCACATGGCCCTCGAAGCGGTTGTTGTTGCCCACGAAGCCAGCCACGAACGAAGTGGCGGGTTGGTAGTAGAGCTGCTGCGGGCTGCCCACCTGTTCAAACCGGCCCTGGTTCATCACCGCGACCTGGTCCGACATCACCAGCGCTTCCGACTGGTCGTGCGTGATGTAGACGAACGTGGTGCCGATCTCGGCCTGCAGCTGCTTGAGCTCGACCTTCATGTGCTCGCGCAGTTTCAAATCGAGCGCGCCCAGCGGTTCGTCGAGCAGCAGCAGGGTGGGCTCCAGCACCAGCGATCGCGCGATCGCCACGCGCTGCTTTTGTCCGCCCGAGAGCTGGTCGATGCGTTTGTCGGCGCTGCCGGGCAGTCCCACGCGCTGGAGCATGTGGGTGACCTTGGCCTTGATCGCTGGGCTTTTCAGGCCGCGGCGCTCCAGCCCGTAGGCGATGTTCTCGCCCACGCTCATCATGGGAAACAACGCCAGATGCTGAAAAACCATGTTCACCGGCCGTTTGTTGGGCGCCACGCCGAGCATGGACGTGCCCTTGATGCGCAGATCACCGCTGTCGGGGGCGATGAAGCCCGCGATCATGCGCAGCAGCGTGGTCTTGCCGCAGCCCGAGGGGCCGAGGATGGAGAAGAACGAGCCCCGCCCGACGTTGAAGCTGAGGTTTTGCACCGCCGCAAACGCGCCATAGCGTTTGTCGACGGCTTGTACCTCCAGATCGTTGTCGCCGGTGGAATCGGCGCCAGGGATCGGCACCGCTTACTGGGCAGCTTTGACGCGGTCGAGCACGCGGCCTTCGATGTCTTCGATGCCTGCCGGCACCGGTGGGTACCACTTGATGTTTTTCAGAGCGGCGTCGGGAAAGCTGTCGGCGAACTGCTTCTTGAGCGTGGCATCGGCCAGCTGGTCGGCGCCTTTGCTGGCGGTGAAGTTGCCCGCTGCACCCGCTACCTTGGCGGCCACTTCAGGGCGCATGTTGAAGTTGATCCAGGCGTAGGCGGCCTCGTCGTTCTTGCCTTTGGCGGGCAGCGCAAAGGTGTCGACCCAGCCCAGCGCACCCGACTTGGGCGCGACGAACTTGATGTCCGGGTTGGCCTTGTTCAGCTCCCAGCCACCGGTGTCCCACATCATGGCGGTGGTCAGTTCACCCGAGCGGATGCCCGCGAGCAACTGGTCTTTGCCGTCCCAGTAGAACTTCACGTTTTTCTTGCACTCGGCCAGTTTCTTGCCCATGTCGTCCATGAGCACGGTATAGGCCTTGGGGTCGTTGTAGAGCTTGAAAGGGTCCTTGCCGGACGCAAAGGCCATGGCGATCAGCGTGGGGCGCTTCAGGCGCATGCTGACCTTGCCGGCGTTGTCTGCCGCGCACAGGTCGGCGTAGTCGGTGGCCTTGGAGGTCTTGGTATTGACCACCAGACCGTCGGTGCCCCAGATGTGCGGCACGCCGTAGACCTTGCCGGCCACGGTGGTGTTTTTCTTGGTGGCTTCCAGCATGGACGGGATGAACAGGTCGGACTTGATCTTCTTCAGGTCCATCGCCTTGTAGATCTTGAACTCGGTCTGCGGGCCGGCAATGCGGTCCTGGCTGGGCTGCACCAGATCGAAGCCCGCACCGGCCGTGGCGCGCAGCTTGGAGATCATTTCTTCGTTGTTCGAGAGCGTGACTTCGACCTTGATGCCGGTCTCTTTGGTGAACTGCTCCACCACTTCCTTGGGCGCGTAGCCGCCCCAGGTGAGCAGTCGCAGGGTCTTGTCTTGCGCGTTGGCGCCGGTGGTCACACACAGGACCAGCGTGGCGAGGGCGAGGCGGTGGAGGGAACGGTTCATGGGAAAACTCGCTTTCAAAGGTGACAGATCGGTGAAAAAGAGGTGACAACACGGCCCTGGTTTGATGACAAAACGGCCAGGACAGGCGCCACTATGGTCCAACCGCAAGCCATGTCAAGCTGCGCTGGTGCCAGGGTGGGCAGCGCGACAGTACGACCATGGCGTGACGTTTCGGTGACAGCCTTGGCGAAGCCGGGGGATGGACACGGCTGGGATAATCCGGGCATGGCAAACAAGCAGCGTGTGGTGGTGGGACTGAGCGGTGGTGTGGACTCCGCGGTGAGTGCGTACCTGCTCAAGCAGCAGGGCCATGAAGTCATCGGCATCTTCATGAAGAACTGGGAGGACGACGACAACAGCGAGTACTGCTCGTCGAACATCGACTTTGTGGATGCCGCCAGCGTGGCCAACGTGCTGGGCATCGAGATCGAACATGTGAACTTTGCTGCCGAGTACAAGGACCGTGTGTTCGCCGAGTTCCTGCGCGAGTACCAGGCCGGGCACACGCCCAACCCCGATATCCTGTGCAACGCCGAGATCAAGTTCAAAGCCTTCCTGGACCACGCCATGCGCCTGGGCGCCGAGAAGATTGCCACCGGCCACTACGCCCGGGTGCGCGAGCGCAACGGCTCGTTCGAGCTGCTCAAGGGGCGCGATCCGCTCAAGGACCAGAGTTACTTTTTGCACCGCTTGAACCAGGCGCAGCTGAGCAAGACCCTGTTCCCGGTGGGCGAGCTGCCCAAGACCGAGGTGCGCCGCATCGCCGCCGAGATCGCGTTGCCCAACGCCAAAAAGAAGGACAGCACCGGCATCTGTTTCATTGGCGAGCGGCCGTTCCGCGATTTCCTCAACCGCTACATCGCCAAGGAGCCCGGCCCGATCAAGGACGAAAAAGGCCGGGTGCTGGGTCAGCACGTGGGCCTGAGCTTCTACACGCTGGGCCAGCGCCAGGGCTTGGGGATCGGAGGCGTCAAGGCCAAAGGCGCGCAAAAAGGTGGTAACGACCACGCCCCCTGGTTCGTGGCGCGCAAGGACATGGCAAGCAACACGCTGTGGGTGGTGCAGGGGCACGACCACCCGTGGCTGCTCACGCCGAGGTTGAGTGCGCAGGACGTGAGCTGGGTGGCGGGCGTTGCGCCGGCACCGGGCGACGTGGGCGCCAAGACGCGCTACCGCCAGGCCGACGCGCCTTGCGTGTTGCAGCCACAAGGCGACAGCCACGTCGACCTGCGGTTCCAGGAGCTGCAGTGGGCGGTGACGCCGGGCCAGAGTGCCGTGATCTACGACGGCGAAATCTGTCTGGGCGGTGGCGTGATCACCACCGACGCGGCCAGCGCCTGACGAGCTTCAGGGCGCCTTGGCCGGCGCATTCAAACGCGCATGGATGCGCCTCGTGGCGCGCCACACAACCCACAACACCAGCGGCACCATCGCGCCCGCTGCCATCTCCGGCTGGATCGGCAGACCCGCGGCCTTGGCGCCCTTGGCGAAGTACAGCAACAGGCTGATCACGTAGTAGGTGATGGCCGCAATCGACAGGCCTTCCACCGTGGTCTGCAGCTGGAGTTGCAATTCCTGCCCGCGCGTGAGCTTGGCCAGCAGCTCCTGGTTTTGCGCTTCAGTGACGATATCGACCCGCGTGCGCAGCAGTGCGCTGGTGCGTGAGACGCGTTCGGACAGCGAAGTCAGGCGCTGCGCACTGGCCGCCACCGTGGCCATGGCCGGTGAGAGCCGGCGCTGCATGAACTCGCCAATGGTCTGCGTGCCCGGGATCGGCTTCTCACGAAGCTCGGCAATGCGCTGCGTGACCACGGCGTCGTATGCGCGGGTGGCGGCAAAGCGGTAGGTGTTTTCAGCCGTGGCGCGTTCCACCCGAGCGGCCAGCGAGACCAGCTGGTCCAGCAGCTCCTGCTCCGAGGTGGACTTGTTTTCCAGCTGAGCCGTGATGGTCGCGAGCTGGGCTTCGGCTGCGCTCAATGTGGGCCCCAATGTTTTGGCCACCGGCAGCCCGCGCAGGGCCATGAGGCGGTAGGTTTCGATCTCCAGCAGGCGCTGCGAGATGCGACCGGCACGTGTGTCGGTGGTGCCTGGTGGGGTGAGAACCAGCATGCGCTCAAAGCCGGAGGGGTGCAGGCGGAAATCGGTCAAGGCCCAGGAATGCCCCCCACCGATCTGCGAGGCGACCACGGCGCGTCTGCCAAACCACTGCTGGGCTGGCTCCATGAGCTTGGCCTGTGCTTGCGGAGTTTGATCAGGCAGGTCGCAATTCAGCATCACAAGCTTGATGGCGGCCACCGTTCGCCCGGGGATTCCGCGCAACCAGCCTGGGGGTGTGACCAGCTTGTCCAGCAGCACCGGGTCGGAGGCGCCCAGCCCGGCACCTTCGGGCAGGTGCTGCACGATGGAATAGCGGGTGAACTCGGTGTGGCGCTCCCATTTCAGCGTGTGTTCGTTCAGGCGCAGACGCAGGAAGTTTCCCTTCATTTGCTCCAGCGTCAGGTCGTCCTGCCCCGGCAGCTCTTTGAGGTGGGCCCATTCCTGCTCGCGGCTCACGCCCTCATTGAGCACCGCCACGAAGACGATCAGCGCAGGCAGGCGGATGCGGGCTGAGGGTCGGGCATGCACCTCGTTGTGAAGCTCCTCGCGCAGCGCATCGTCGGGTGGCAGGGCGCCCTGAATTGCAGGGCTGCTGGCCGCAGGGAAGGGCAGATTCATGGGCGCTGAGCGGGAAGTTGTGGCTGCTCAACTGTATGCCAAAGTGCCGGCTGCGCGCGTCGCTGAGGGTTCACACCTCGCCCAACAGGCGCCTGAGCCAGCGCACGCCCAAGCGCCGGGAACGGGACAGGACGGGCACCGGCGGCGGCTTGCTGTCGGCGTGCGCCACCCCGCCCATGGCAGCGGTTTCCGGGTCGTTCACGGGCCCGTGTCGGGAGCGTGCAAATGCCGCCATGCGCGAGATGTCAAGCGCGTGGCGTGCGATGCTGGATGGCTGCGCCATGAGCTGGCGATGCTTCTTCAAGGCGGCCTTGATGGTCCGGCCAATGCAGGCTGGCCCTGCGGGTTTGGACATGAAGCGGAAGATCTGGCCTTCGTTGATCAGTCGGCCGATGGTGGTGCTGTCGCATTCGGCAGCGTGAATCACGGCCACGATGTTGGGGCTGCTGCGCTTCACCGCCCGGATGAGATCCAGGGTTGCAGCGCTGCCCGAGTGGCTGTCGGCCACGATCACGGCCACTTTGTGGCGGTGCATCAGGCTCACCGCTTCGCCCGGGCTGCGTGCCCACAGCAGCAGCACGTCCTGGTCCAGTACCGTGCGCAGCTGGTGCTCGGTGGCCGGGTCTTCGTCCATCAGGAGCACCGCTTCAGTGCCGCTTCCGATGCGTTGGTCCGGGTCCCCCAGCATCTCGGCGCCTGGGTTTGCGTGGCGGGTCGCGGGCCGTTGCAACGGGACTTCTCGGGCCACGGTGGCTGCGTAGGTCACCATGTCCACCAGAAGTTGGTTGTCCCAGGGTTTGTGGATGTAGCGGAATACCTCGCTGTCGTTGACCGATTGCAGCACGTCAGTGACCTCCGCGTGGCCGGTGAGCAGCAGGCGCATGGTCTGGGGCGATATCTCCTTGACTTGCTCCAGGAACTCGGTGCCCGGCATGCCGGGCATGCGCTGGTCGCTGATCACGACGTCGAAATCGCCCTTGCGCATGAGCGCCAGGCCCTCGTCGGCACGGCTGGCGGAGGACACATCGAACCGGCCGCGCAGCAATGCGTGGAGCGAGCGCAGAACGCCGGGTTCGTCGTCCACACACAGGACGCGGGGTTTGGAGGGGGTGTTCATGGGATGTCGGGCTGTCTGGGTGGGCTCTGACGAGCGCGAACCTGACCAGTTGCAGTACGGGCCCGATGCTATTTTTTGCAGCGGCGTTCGCCCATACCCCGCAGGCAGTATCTTGAATCGACCTGCACTGCGGACCTTGCTGTCCTCCCTGGGACGGCTTCAGGTGCCAGATATGGTGTGCGCCACCGTGGCGTCGGTCTGCACGAGCTCCAGCGGATACCGAAGCCCCGCGAGGTGGTCTTCCATGCATCGCAACACCAGTGGGCTGCGGTGGCGCGCTGCGCTGGCGCGAATCTCGTCGGGCGTGAGCCACAGTGTGCGGACGATACCGGTATCAAGGCTCAGCCCCGGCACCGCTTCCCCCAGCTCGCCGCAGAAGGCAAATCGCAGGTAGGTGATGTCCTCGTCCTCGGCAGTGGTCAGGCCCGCCCGCTGAAACCGGGAGAGGTACACGCCCACCAATGCGGTGGGGGTGAAGCGGTGGGTGGTTTCTTCGAGTGTTTCGCGCACCACAGCGTCGGCCGGACTCTCACCCGGGTCCAGGTGGCCGGCCGGGTTGTTCAGGCGCAGACCCTCCGGCGTGTGCTCTTCAATCAGCAGATACCTGCCATCGCGCTCGATGACGGCGGCCACGGTGACGCTGGGTTTCCATCGTTTATTCATCCATGCATTATTGGCATCACGATGCAGCTGAAATGCTTGTCAGGCCAGATCCCGGACGGTATTCTCAAAAAGTCGCACTTTTGATCTACAAAAAGGCGGCTTCGGCGGAAAAATCCATACGAATGGGGTGGATCTATGACATGGCGTGGATGGGGCGTGTCCCACCTGTCGTGGGCGATGCGCTGGGTGCTCTTGGTGTTGGCTTCATGCCTGGCGTGGGTGCCAGCTTCTGCCCTGCCACGCCCGGTCGTCTCCTTGTCAAGCCAGGTCGACACGCTGGCGCTCGCCGATCGGCTGGAGTTTCTGGTGGATGACGCAGGAAACTGGCAGCCTGGCATGCCCCCACCGGACTCCGGTTTCAGCCAGGTGGACGGGCGATGGAGCCGCGACAACTTCGGTACCCGTGAAGCGCACGTCTGGTTCAAGACCACCCTCTCCACCGGCGACACGGGCGGGGGAGACTGGCTGTGGGTGGTGGCGAACCCGCATCTTGAACAGGTCGATGTCATCGTGATGATCGGCGGCCAGACTGTGGCGCGATGGAGCGGCGGCAACGCCTCGGCTGGACGCGCCGCCACTGCTCGCGCACACCCGTTTCTGCTGGCACCCCTGGCGCTGAAAGCCGGCACCGAATACTCGGTTTACACCCACGTGCATTCAAGCGGTGTGTTCTACGTGCCCTTGAGCCTGTGGCGCCCCCACGCGTTTTGGCAGGGGGATCAAGTCCGCTATGGGCTGGCTGGTCTGTACTTCGGATTGGTGACCGGCCTGTTTGCCTACAACCTGTTTCTCTACCTGCTGATACGTGAGCGTGTTTACCTGTACTACCTCGGGTGCATCCTCGCACTCACGTTGAGCCAGCTGGCCAACACCGGACTGGGCGCGCAGTGGGTCTGGCCCGCATGGGCAGCTTCCAGCACGTTCATCAACAACGCGTCCATCGCCTGCTCGGCGGCGTTGGCAATGCTGTTCCTGCGCGCGTTTCTCAAGACGCCCCGGACTGCACCCCGCATCGATCGGTGGTTGCGCGGCAGTGCGACGGCCTGGCTGGGCCTTTTGGTGGTACTTCCCTTTCTGGACAACGTGGTGGCGGGGTACATCATGGGCCCAGCCGGCTTTCTCACAGTGGTCTTCCTGACGCTTATCACATTGAACGCGGTGCGCGAACGCCGGCCCGGGGCACAGTATTTCGCGCTGGCCTGGCTCACCTTGTTTTTTGCAGGCGCCTTGTTCGCCCTGTTCCGGCTCGGGGCCTTTCCTTACCATCCAGCGCTGGCCAACATCATGATGCTGGGATCTTCGCTTGAGCTCGTGTTGCTGTCGTTCGCGTTGGCCGACCGGATACGGTCGGATCGTCTGGCAAAGGAACGTGCCATTGCCGAAAGGACCGCAGCGACCGTCAGGCGGGACTCAGCCCAACGCGCCCTCGCTGAAAGATCCAGCTTCATGGCCACGGTGACGCACGACATTCAGCAGCCTCTCTACGCCATGCGTCTGGCCATGCAGAGCATGGTGCTTCCGCCGGCCTCTCCCCAGCTGGACGCCCAGATCGCACAAATCCGATCGGCCATGCAACTGACCGACGACCTGCTGGGCTCTCTGGCAACAGCGGTTCATCTTGACCGCGCCGATTTCATGCCGTCCATCACACGCCACTGCGTTCAGGAGATGCTCGAGCGCGTTGAGTTGCTGTTCGAACCGTTGGCGCAGCAACGGCATCTTGACTGGCGTGTCACCCCTTGCGTCGCCTGGGTGAAGAGCGACCCCATGCTGCTGCAGCGCATGGTTTGCAATCTGGTCGCCAACGCCATTCGATACACCGAGCGGGGCGGCGTGTTGCTGTCGTGCCGCGTGCGAGGCACAGGCCTGCTGTTGCAGGTCTGGGACACCGGTCCGGGCATTGCGCTGGATGAACAAAGTGCCGTCTTCGAGGAATACTTCAGGGGTGGTGCTTCTCAGGCAAGCCAGTCGGGTCTGGGGCTGGGGCTGTCCATCGTGCGCCGCTGCGCTCATCTGCTGGGCATTCAGGTGAGCATGCGCTCAGTGGTCGGGCGGGGTACCTGCTTTCAGCTGCTGGTGCCGCTGGCATCGGCTGCCGACTGACGGTACGCGCTGGTCGGGTCAGGGCAGTTCACCCACGCCTGCCCGGGAAGTGGACCTTCAGTTAAGCTTGCGGGCTGATTTCCCAACCCGCGAGCGAGGAGACGTTCATGATGATTGGCGTACCCACTGAAACCACAGTGGGCGAAACCCGAGTGGCCGTCACTCCCGAGACGGCCAAAAAATACGTGGCCCAGGGGCACACGGTGCGCGTTCAGTCCGGGGCCGGCCTGGCCGCCAGCGTGACCGACGCGGCCTACACAGCAGCGGGTGCCGAGATCACCGACGCCGCAGGTGCGCTGGGTGCCGATCTGGTGCTCAAGGTGCGAACCCCGTTCGACAACGAGCTGTCCCACATGAAGCCGGGCGCCACTGTGGTCGGCATGCTGAACCCCTTCGACGCCGAAGGTCTTCAGCGCATGGCGTCTGCTGGGCTGACCGCCTTTGCACTCGAAGCCGCACCACGCACCACCCGCGCGCAAAGCATGGACGTGCTGTCCTCGCAGGCCAACATCGCTGGCTACAAGGCCGTGATGCTCGCCGTGCACCACTACCAACGCTTCTTCCCCATGCTCATGACGGCGGCCGGTACGGTCAAGGCCGCACGGGTCGTCATTCTGGGTGTGGGTGTGGCGGGTTTGCAGGCCATTGCAACGGCCAAGCGGCTGGGCGCGGTGATCGAAGCCTCCGACGTGCGACCCAGCGTGAAGGAGCAGGTGGAGTCGCTCGGCGGCAAATTCATCGACGTGCCGTATGAGACCGCCGAAGAAAAGGAAGCTGCCGAAGGCGTGGGCGGTTATGCCCGGCCCATGCCGCCGAGCTGGCTGGAGCGCCAGAAGGCCGAGGTGGCCAAACGCGTGGCGCTGGCCGATGTGGTGATTTCCACCGCGTTGATCCCCGGGCGCGCCGCGCCGGTGCTCATCACCGAAGACATGGTCAAGTCCATGAAGCCCGGCAGCGTGATCGTGGACATTGCCGCTGGCAAAGGCGCAGGTGGTGTGGGCGGCAACTGCCCGATCACCGAGACCGACCGCACGGTGGTCAAGCACGGCGTGACCATCGTCGGCGAGACCAACCTGGCGGCCATGGTGGGCGCCGACGCTTCGGCGCTGTACGCGCGCAACGTGCTTGATTTCCTCAAGCTGGTGCTTCCCAAGGACGCCACGGCCATCCAGGTGCCGATGGACGACGACATCGTGGCCGCCTGCCTCATGACCCAGGGCGGCGAAGTCAAGCGCAAGAGCTGAGCCTCGCAAAGAGACACCAAGGACAAGACCATGGAACTCGTATCCCCCACCGTTCTGAACCTCATCATTTTCGTGCTGGCCATCTACGTGGGCTACCACGTGGTGTGGAACGTCACGCCCGCGCTGCACACGCCGCTGATGGCGGTCACCAACGCGATCTCGGCCATCGTGATCGTGGGCGCCATGCTGGCCGCCGCACTCACCGAGACCAACCTCGGCAAGACCATGGGTGTGCTGGCCGTGGCTCTGGCCGCGGTCAATGTGTTCGGCGGCTTCCTCGTCACGCGACGCATGCTGGAAATGTTCAAGAAGAAAGAGCGCAAGGCGCCTGTGGCGTCTGAGGGAGCCGCTAAATGAGCATGAATCTCGTCACATTGCTGTACCTGGTGGCCAGCATCTGCTTCATCCAGGCCCTCAAAGGCCTGAGCCATCCGACCACATCCATCCGCGGCAACGTCTTCGGCATGACCGGCATGGCGATCGCCATCCTCACCACCGCCGCGCTCATCGTCGAGCTTTCCGGCGGCAAGGCCGAGGGCATGGTTTGGGTGCTGGTGGGTCTGGTGGTCGGTGGTGGAGCCGGTGCCATCATGGCCAACCGGGTCGAGATGACCAAGATGCCCGAGCTGGTCGCGTTCATGCACAGCATGATCGGCCTGGCCGCGGTGTGCATCGCTGTGGCGGTGGTGGCCGAGCCCTACGCCTTCGGCATCGTGGCCAAGGGTGTGCCGATACCCTTTGGCAACAAGATCGAGTTGTTCCTGGGTGCGGCCATCGGCGCCATCACTTTCAGCGGCTCGGTGATTGCCTTCGGCAAGCTTTCGGGCAAGTACAAGTTCCGCCTGTTTCAGGGCGCGCCGGTCACGTTCTCCGGTCAACACATGATCAACCTCGTGCTCGGTCTGGCCACCGTGGGGCTGGGCGTGTTCTTCGCTTTCACCGAAAACTGGCCAGCGTTCTTCGCCATGATCGCGCTCTCGTTTGTGCTCGGCGTGCTGATCATCATCCCCATCGGCGGCGCCGACATGCCGGTGGTGGTGTCCATGCTCAACAGCTACTCGGGCTGGGCAGCGGCGGGCATCGGCTTCAGCCTGAACAACTCCATGCTGATCATCGCCGGCTCGCTGGTGGGCTCGTCGGGTGCGATCCTGAGCTACATCATGTGCAAGGCCATGAACCGCTCGTTCTTCAACGTGATCCTGGGCGGCTTCGGCGGCGAGGCAGCCACCGCGGCGGCTGGCAGCGCGGTGCAGCGCAACGTGAAGAGCGGCAGCGCGGACGACGCAGCCTTCGTGCTCGGCAATGCCGAGACCGTGGTGATCGTGCCCGGCTACGGCCTGGCCGTGGCGCGCGCACAGCACGCGGTGAAGGAACTGGCTCACAAGCTCACCGAAAAAGGCATCACGGTGAAGTACGCCATCCACCCGGTGGCCGGGCGCATGCCGGGCCACATGAACGTGCTGCTGGCCGAGGCCGAGGTGCCCTACGACCAGGTGTTCGAGATGGAAGACATCAACGGCGAGTTCGGCCAGGCCGACGTGGCCATCATCCTGGGCGCCAACGACGTGGTGAACCCGGCCGCCTTGCAAAAGGGCAGTGCCATCTACGGCATGCCGATTCTGGAGGCCTACAAGGCCAAGACGGTGATCGTGAACAAGCGCTCCATGGCCGCCGGCTATGCGGGTCTGGACAACGAACTGTTCTACATGGACAAAACCATGATGGTCTTTGGCGACGCGAAGAAGGTCGTCGAGGACATGACCAAAGCCATCGAATAGCGATCCTCCACAGGAACTGATCGGTATTCAAAGGGGCGGGTGCGAACACCCGCCCCTTTGGTTTTTGTAGCAGCGATTCCCCAGATGGTGCGCCTCGGTGAGGAGTCGTCAGAAAGTCGTAAGGGAAAAACACGAGGTCAGGCTGCCACCCGCAGCCTGACAATGGCGGGTTGTTTTCAATACCAAGTTCTGGAGATCACGCATGACCGCATCAACGGCCGACCGTCCCTGGCTGGGCTCGTATTCACCCGGTGTGCCCGCCGACATCGATGTGGCGCAGTACAGCTCGCTGGTGCATCTCATGGAAGAGAGCTTCGCCAGGTTCGCTGGGCGACCGGCCTACAGCTTCATGGGCAAAGAGATCACGTTTGCGCAGACAGACAGCCTTTCGCTGGCGTTTGCGGCCTACCTGCAGGGCCTGGGCCTGGTCAAGGGCGACCGCGTGGCGATCATGATGCCCAACGTGCCCCAGTACCCCGTGGCGGTGGCCGGCATCTTGCGCGCTGGTTTGGTGGTGGTGAACGTGAATCCGCTGTACACACCGCGTGAGCTCGAGCACCAGCTCAAGGACTCAGGCGCCAAGGCCATCGTGATCATCGAGAACTTCGCCAGCACCTTGCAGCAGTGCATTGCCAACACGCCCGTGAAGCATGTGGTGCTCAGCGCCATGGGCGACCAGCTCGGCCTGCTCAAGGGCGCGCTGGTGAACTACGTGGTGCGCAACGTCAAGAAGATGGTGCCCGCCTTCAACTTGCCGCAGGCTGTGCGTTTCAACGAAGCCATTGCCAAAGGCACACGCGGCACGCTCAAGCGCCCCGACATCAAGCCCGACGACATGGCGGTGCTGCAGTACACCGGCGGCACCACCGGCGTGAGCAAGGGCGCGGTGCTGCTGCACCGCAACGTGATCGCCAACCTGCTGCAGTCCGATGCGTGGAATGAGCCGGCAATGAGCCGTGTGCCCGAGAGCGAGCAGCCCACCAGCGTGTGCGCCCTGCCGCTGTACCACATCTTCGCGTTCACGGTGAACATGATGCTGGGCATGCGCACCGGCGCCCTGAACATCCTGATCCCCAATCCGCGCGACCTGCCGGCGGTGTTGAAGGAGCTGGGCAAGCACACCTTTCACAGTTTTCCTGCGGTCAACACGCTGTTCAACGGCTTGGCCAACCACCCCGATTTCAACACGGTGAACTGGAGCAACCTCAAGGTCTCGGTGGGCGGCGGCATGGCGGTGCAGAGTGCTGTGGCCAAGCTCTGGCTGGAGAAAACCGGTTGCCCTGTCTGCGAAGGCTATGGCCTGTCCGAGACCAGCCCCTCGGCCACCTGCAACCCGACCACCAGCACCGCCTTCAGCGGCACCATTGGCCTGCCGTTGCCCAACACCTGGCTCAAGTGCCTGGACGATGATGGCAACGAGGTGCCCATGGGTCAGCCGGGCGAGATCGCCATCAGGGGTCCGCAGGTGATGGCCGGCTACTGGCAGCGGCCCGACGAGACCGCCAAGGTCATGACGCCCGATGGCTACTTCAAGACAGGCGACGTGGGTGTGATGGACGAACGCGGCTACTTCAAAATCGTCGACCGCAAGAAGGACATGGTGCTGGTCAGCGGCTTCAACGTGTACCCCAATGAGGTGGAAGATGTGGTGGCGCAGCTGCCCGGCGTGATGGAGTGCGCCGTGGTCGGCGTGCCCGACGACAAGTCAGGCGAGGCGGTCAAGCTGGTCATTGTGAAGAAGGACGCCGCGCTGACCGAGGCCCAGGTGCGCGACTACTGCAAGGCCAACCTCACCGGCTACAAGCAGCCCAAGGTGGTGGAATTCCGCACCGAGCTGCCCAAGACACCAGTGGGCAAGATTCTGCGCCGCGAGTTGCGCGACAAAAAATAGTGGTGGGTCCCACCGCCATCGTCAGTGCGCTGCACGAAGAGCTGGCCGCTGTTCTGGCGCTCATGCCCGATGAGCAGCAGCAGACCGTGGCAGGACGCACGTTCTGGCGCGGCCACCTGCATGGCCACGAAGTGGTGGCCGTGCTTTCGGGCATCGGCAAGGTGGCGGCCGCCACCACCGCCACGGTGTTGGTCGAGCGCTTCGGTGTGCAGCGCATCGTGTTCACCGGCGTGGCGGGCGGTGTGCGGCCCGGCGTCAACGTGGGCGACGTGGTGTTGGCGCGTCAGTTTCTGCAGCACGACATGGACGCCTCGCCGCTTTTTGCGCGGCACGAGGTGCCCGGCTATGGCCGCTCCACCTTCGACGCCGATACCGAGTTGACCGCTCGGCTCCTGCGGGCCAGCGAAGCTGTGCTGCGCACATTGCCCACGCAGTTGCCGGAAGGCGTGCGCAGTGCCTTTGGCCTGCATGCACCGCAGTGCCACCAGGGTCTGCTGATCAGCGGCGACCGGTTTGTATCGACCACGGCCGAGAGCGAAGCCCTGCGGCGCGAACTGCCTGACGCGCTGGCGGTGGAGATGGAGGGCGCAGCCTTCGCACAGGTCTGCCACGACTACCGCGTGCCACTCGCCGTGGTGCGCACGATCTCCGACCGCGCCGACGACTCGGCTCACGTGGACTTTTCCCGTTTCCTGCGCGAGGTGGCCAGCCGTTACAGCGGTGCGATCGTCGAGGCCTTGCTGACCGATTGAACGCGGCAGTTGGTCAGACCCACCGCAGCAGCAGCCCAGCCACCAGCGGCAAGGCCACCGCGCTGAACAGCGCCGACAAGCCCATGGCCAGACCGGCAAACGCACCCATTTCTTCACTCACCTGAAACGCACGCGCGGTGCCGATGCCGTGCGCGGCCGTGCCCAGCGCGAAGCCCCGCACCACCGGGTCCTTGATGCGCAATGCATCGAACAAAAACCGCGCGCTGGCCGCGCCGATGATGCCGGTGGCCGCCACCAGCACGGCGGTGAGCGAAGGGATGCCACCGATCTTTTCAGCGATGCCCATGGCCACCGGGCTGGTGACCGACTTCGGCGCCAGCGACGCCAGCGTGGCCTTGGATGCGCCCAGCGCCCAGCCCACGCCGATGGCCGTGACGGTGGCCGCCAACGTGCCCACCACCAGCGCGCCCACGATGGGCAGCCACAGGCGCTTGAGCCGGGGGAGCTGTTCGAACAGCGGGATGGACAAAGCCACCGTGGCTGGCCCGAGCAGGAAATGCACGAACTGCGCGCCTTCAAAGTAGGTGGCGTAGGGCGTGCCCGTGGCCCAGAGCAGCGTGGCCAGCACCGCGATGGCGATGGCCACCGGGTTGGCCAGCGGGTTGAACCCGCTGCGCTGGTAGAGCAGAAAAGCGCCGTGGTAGACCAGCAGCGTGAGCGTGAGCCCCAGCAGCGGCGTGGCCGACAGGTAGACCCAGATGTCGGCGAGCGCCCCGGGCAGGGGCTGCGCGGGTGTCATCGCGGGGTTCGCTTTATCAACCAGGCCATGGTGAGCGCCGCGCTGGCCAGCCCCACCAGCGTGCTCACCACCAGCGCCACCCCGATGGCCAGCGCCTCGTTGCCCAGGCGCTGCAGGTGCAGCATGACGCCCACGCCCGCCGGCACGAACAGCAGCGACAGGTGCTGCAACAGCGTCTGCGCCGTGGGCTTGATGGCCACCAGCACCGAGGGCCGCAAGACCAGTGTCAACAGCAGCAAGGCCAGCCCCACCACCGGGCCCGGCATGGGTGCACCGGTGACCAGCACAAGCGCTTCGCCCAGCAGTTGAAAAACGAGCAGGGTGGCGAGCGCTGGGATCACGGTGTTCGGTGGCTCAAGTGGACAGCGCGTCGTCCAGCACTTCCACCCAGTGGCGCACTGGCGTGGTGGTGCCGCTTTGCAGGTGCGTGATGCAACCGATGTTGGCACTGGTGATCACGCTGGGCTGGAGCTCACCCAGATGGCCGAGCTTGCGGTCGCGCAGTGCGTAGGCGAGTTCCGGATTGAGCACCGAGTAGGTGCCGGCCGAGCCGCAGCACAGGTGCGCTTCGTTCTTCGCCACCTGCACCGTGAAGCCGAGCGCGGCCAGGTGCTGCTCCACGCCGCCCTTGAGCTTCTGGCCGTGTTGCAGGGTGCAGGGCGGGTGGAAGGCAATCACGCGCGATGCATCGGGCTTCTGCTTGAGCAAGGGTCGCAGCGCAGGCACGAGCGCGGGCAGCAGCTCGCTCAGGTCTTGCGTGAGTTCGCTGATGCGCGCGGCCTTGGCGGCGTAGACCGGGTCGTCCTTCAGGATGTGGCCGTATTCCTTCACCGTCACACCGCAGCCGGAGGCGTTCATCACGATCGCTTCCACCGCGTGCGGGCCTTCGATCAGTGGCCACCAGGCGTCGATGTTGGCGCGCATCTGTGCCATGCCGCCGTCCTGGTCGTTGAGGTGAAACTTCACCGCGCCGCAGCAGCCCGCGGCCGGCGCCAGCACGCCCTGGATGCCGGCGGCGTCGAGCACGCGGGCTGTTGCGCTGTGGATGCTGGGCATCATGGCCGGCTGCACACAGCCCGCGAGCAACAGCACGCGGCGCGCGTGGGTACGCGTGGGCAAGCGGCCGGCGGTGCGGGGGGCGGGCACCTTGTTCTGCAGCGACGCCGGCAGCAGCGGACGCACCAGTTGCCCCAGCTTCATGGCCGGGCCGAACAGCGGCGAGGGCAGGCCTTCCTTGAGCAACCAGCGCACGGTTTTTTCAGCCGCCGGACGCGGCACTTTTTCGTCCACCAGCTTGCGGCCAATGTCGATCAGGTGGCCGTAGTCCACCCCGCTGGGGCAGGTGGTTTCGCAGTTGCGGCAGGTGAGGCACCGGTCCAGGTGCATCTGCGTCTTGCGCGTGGGCTCGGCGCCTTCAAGCACCTGCTTGATCAGGTAAATGCGCCCGCGTGGGCCGTCGAGCTCGTCGCCGAGCAGCTGGTAAGTGGGGCAAGTGGCGGTGCAGAAACCGCAGTGCACGCATTTGCGCAGGATGGCCTCTGCTGCGCGGCCGTCGGCGCGCGCCTGGTATTCGGGGGAGAGTTGAGTTTGCATGTAGGTTCAGCCCATCCGGCCGGGATATTCAATCCGGGCCGACTGGGACCAGACATCTGACATGCAAACG
>JBBQSX010000049.1:0-19181 GCA_038213545.1 Burkholderiales bacterium | reverse complement strand
GCCACCGGCGGCCACCAGCGCCAGCTTCTCGGCCTCGATGTAGGGCAGCAGGTGCGCCACGGCCTGTTTCATCACGCGCGCGCTCTTCACCACCTGCGGCAAAAACATCTTGCCCTGGCCGAACAGGTCGCCCACCACGTTCATGCCGTCCATGAGCGGGCCTTCGATCACGTTGAGCGGGCGCCCGCCGCCGGCTTCAATTTCGCGCCACATCTCTTCGGTGTCTTCGGTGATGAAGTCGTTCATGCCGCGCACCAGCGCGTGAGAAAGACGCTCGCGGATCGGCAGCGCTCGCCACTCGTTCTTCTTGCTGTCGTCCTTGGCCGCGCCCTTGGCGTTTTCGGCCACTTCCACCAGGCGTTCGCCGGCGTCGGTGCGGCGGTTCAGCACCACGTCTTCCACCCGCTCGCGCAGCTCGGGCTCCAGCTCGTCGTACACGCCCACCATACCGGCGTTGACGATGCCCATGTCCATGCCGGCTTTGATCGCGTGGTACAGGAACACGGTGTGGATCGCCTCGCGCACCGGGTCGTTGCCACGGAAGCTGAACGACACGTTGGACACACCGCCGCTCACCTTTGCGCCCGGCAGGTTCGCCTTGATCCAGCGCGTGGCGTTGATGAAGTCGACCGCGTAGTTGTTGTGTTCCTCGATGCCGGTGGCAATGGCGAAGATGTTGGGGTCGAAAATGATGTCCTGCGGCGGAAAGCCCACCTCGTCCACCAGGATGCGGTAGGCCCGCTCGCAGATCTCGACCTTGCGCTCGTAGGTGTCGGCCTGGCCTTTTTCGTCAAACGCCATCACCACCGCTGCTGCGCCGTAGCGCTTGACCAGCCGCGCCTGGCGCTTGAACTCGTCCACGCCCTCTTTCATGCTGATGGAGTTCACCACGCCCTTGCCCTGCACGCAGCGCAAGCCGGCTTCAATCACGTCCCACTTGGAGCTGTCCACCATCACCGGCACGCGGGCAATGTCGGGCTCGCCGGCAATGAGATTGAGGAACTTCACCATGGCGGCCTTGCTGTCCAGCATGGCCTCGTCCATGTTGATGTCGATGATCTGGGCGCCGTTTTCCACCTGCTGCCGCGCCACGGCCAGCGCCTGCTCGTACTCACCGTTCAGGATCATGCGGGCGAAGGCCTTGGAGCCAGTGACGTTGGTGCGCTCGCCGATGTTGACGAAAAGGCTGTCCTGGCCAATGCGCAGCGGCTCCAGGCCGGAGAGCAGCATGGGTGGCACGGAAACGGAAGGGGAGAGAGATTCGGACATGGGGCTCACCAAGGCGGTTTTGCAGACAACAGACTGGTGAGCGCCGTTTTGGGCCTGTTCGTGCCCACTCAAGCCTGACGCACACGCGAACCCTGGGGGCCGGTGGCGCTGCAGCGCTCCTTGAGAGGTCGCGATTTTAACGCGGGTGCGCTCGCGCCGCGTGCCCACGCTCCGTTCGGGCTGAGCTTGTCGAAGCCCTTGCCAGCCCGCAACGCGCGAGCCCTTCGACAGGCTCAGGGCGAACGGGTATCCGATGCGGAGGTCTCCAGGTAGTGTGGTGCGATGCTTGCTTGTCCCTTTTCATGGCCCCCCATCGCACCGACCCCGACCACACCGGCACCGACTGGCACGCCCAGGAGCTGCTGCTCATGCGCGAGGTCATGAAACTGGTGGGCCGCAGTCTGGCGCCAGCGTTTGTTTTGCGCGAGATGCTGCACCTCATGAGCGAGCTGCTCGGCCTGAACCGGGGGCGCATGGTGCTGGCCGACGAGGCCACTGGCGGCCAGACCCGGGACCAGCGCACCGCCTCCATCCGTCACGCTTACGGCCTCACCGCCGGGCAGGTGGCCAGCGGCGTGTACCGCTGGGGCGAGGGCATCACCGGGCGGGTGCTGGCCACCGGCCTGCCCGCCATCGTGCAGGACGTGGACGCCGAGCCGCTGTTTCTCTTCCGCTGCGTGCCGCGCAGCCAGCTGCCGCCGCAGACCGTAGCCTTCATCGCCCTGCCCATCGAGGTGAACGGCGCCACCATCGGCGTGCTGGCTTGCCACCGCATCCGCAGCCGCCAGCGCCACTTGAACGACGACCTGGCGCTGCTGCGCATATTGGCCACGCTGGCTGGCCAACTGCTCCAGCTGGAACAGCTGGTGGCCGAAGAAACCCGCCAGCTCGAAGAACGCAACGCCGCCTTGGCCCGCGCGCTGGACACCAGCACCGCGCGCTACGGGCTCATTGGCCGATCACCCGCACTCTTGCAGGCCCTGGGCGAACTGGAGCGGGTGTCGCAATCGCAGGCCACGGTGCTGCTGCTGGGCGAGTCGGGCACCGGCAAGGAGCTGTTTGCCCGCGCCGTGCACCTGGCCAGCGGCCGGCACGACCAGCCCTTCATCAAGGTGAACTGCTCGGCCATCCCCGACACGTTGTTTGAATCCGAGCTGTTTGGCTATGAGCGCGGCGCCTTCACCGGTGCCAACACCGCGCGCGCCGGCTGGTTTGAGCAGGCCAACGGCGGCACCATTTTTCTGGACGAGATCGGCGAACTGCCGCTGGCCATGCAGAGCAAGCTGCTGCGCACCCTGCAAGAGGGCACGCTGGTGCGCCTGGGCGGCACGCGCGAGGTGAAGGTGAACGTGCGCCTGGTGGCGGCGACCAACCGGGACCTGGCGCGCGACGTGCAGGCCGGGCAGTTCCGGCAAGACCTGTACTACCGGCTCAACGTGATCCCGATCCGCCTGCCCAGCCTGCGCGAGCGGCGCGAAGACATCCGCGCGCTCGCCCTGCATTTTGTGAACCGCGCCAACCAGGCCCACGAGCGCAACGTGCACCTGGCGCCCGAGGCCATGGCGCGGCTGGAAACGCACGACTGGCCCGGCAACATCCGCGAGCTCGGCAACCTCATCGAACGTCTGGTGCTGCTGACCGACCACACCCGCGTGACCGCCGTGGCGCTGGAGCGCTTCATGCCCGAGTCGTCGCTGCCCGCGCCCGGCGCGGTGGACGGCCCGCCGATCGCGCCGACGCGAGCAGCGCCCGCGCCCGACCCCCTGGTGCGCGACTACCAGAGCGCCAACTCCCACACCGCCGAGCACCTGCGCCGGGCGCTCGACCAACACCAGGGCAACCAGTCGCGCGCCGCGCAAAGCCTGGGGCTCACGCTGCGCCAGTTCAGCTACCGCCTGCGCAAGGCCGGGCTGCGCTGAGGCAAGGGCCATGACCACCGGCGTTGCGAGGGTCGGCGATACTCAAATTCCGATGCCGGCGAGCGCCCGGTCCTGTGCCAGAGCCACTGCGCTTCACCCCACCCTTCAAAACAACTGAATACGAAAACCTATGGAAAAGCTGCTCTCAAGCGTGGGTTCGCTGCTGTACGGCATGCGCTTCACCATGCTCTTCTTTTACGTCGGGCTGGTCGCGATCATCTTCGGCATCCTGGGCAAGTTCCTGCTGGAAACCTACAAGCTCTTCACCACCCTGCTGTTCGACGACCTGCAGAAGATCGACCTGATCATCAAGGTGCTGGAGCTGGTGGACATGACCATGGTCGCCCAGCTGGTCTGGGTGGTGGCGCTGGCGGGTGTCTCTCTGTTCGTGACCACCGGGCACTTCGATTCCAAAGAGATGAAAAAGCCCGACTGGCTCGACCACGTCAACACCTACAACCTCAAGCTCAAGCTGGCTTTTGCCATCATTTCCATCTCGGGCGTGCACGCGCTCAAAACCTACCTCAGCGGCGAACTGACCCTGGAGAACATCCAGGTCGTCACCATGGTGGCGGTGATCCATTTCACCTTCGTGCTCTCGGCCATCGGCATCTCGTTTGCCGAGCGGCTGACGCGGGACAAACACTGAAGCAGCGCCGCCATGAAAACCATCGACGAAATGCTGCACCTGGCCCTGCTGACCCCCGACGAGCACCAGCAGATCAGCAGCTGGATTGCCCAGGCCGACACGCCCGACGAGATCCTGAAGATGCCGCCCCCGCTGTGGCGCGCGGTGGAGCGGGCGAGTGCGGTGATGGGGATTGACGAGGATTTGCTGCGGCCGCCTGCGTTGGACGCGGATGACATTGCCAGCCGGTAGACCCCTCTATCGAGAAGAGCGATGGGGCAAGACACTTTCGACGCGCACGGAAACCCTGCGTCTCCAGAATGACGGCCGGGCGGCCAACATCGAGGCCGACAGCGAGACCGGCTTGTTCTCTGCGATGACGCGCGCGAGAGGTGGATGGCCAGTGTCCTGTCGCAACGGTACTTGTCGCACCTGCATCGCTCGCTTGCTACAAGGACAACGCCTTCACCTGCTACGGTTGGCATGAGCACACACCGGCCAACATCCAGGCAGAGCATGAAGAAGAAGGCATTCGGAATTTCGATAACTGTGTCGAGTGGCACCGCGATCCTGGCGTCGAGCCGGAAAAGTCGGAGAGTCAGCCGCTCCTGCACGTACCAGAGCCACTTCAGTTTCTACTGGGAACCAGGGCCGACGAAATCAGCTGACAAGTGGCGCAATCACCTGAACATTTGGCAGGTGAACTGAAGTCGTTGTGGGGAAATTCACCACAAAAACTGTCTGACCACTGTTAGTGACGGGGCTCTTGAAATCGAATCGAGCCTTTGCACCCAGTGGCGCTAGACGTGGCGCCACGGGGAAATTCGTTGGTTTTCAGGCGGCGCTTAGTGTGCATTTATTAAGCCAACCTTAAGGCGAATTACAAAACATTACCGCCGCTCTTAAGGTTGGCCCCAGCCTGCTTCACTAACATAAAACTGTCAATTCAAGACCGGCACAAACAGCGCAGCGACTGTGGCGCGATTCACGCGACTGCATGGAAACTGCCTGAAGAGTCTGTTTGGCGAGGACCTCTGGAGAATCAGGGGAACGCAGCGGAGCTGCAGGAGGGGGTGGCGGACATCGGGCATTCAGCTTGGGTGGACTGCTGCGCCACGGAGCGCATTTGGGGGTTTCCATGGATGCAAAAGCAGCACCGGCATCTGCCCGTGCCGCAACGCAGCGGCCGCCGATGTTTTCGTCAGACTGGTTGGTCTATGCGGCGTTGGGGCTGCTCGGCTGGGGCGCTTGGCAAATCACCTTGCAGGGTTGGTTTGAACCCGGTGACGAGGTGGGCTACTGGATCGGCGTCGTCGGTGCCAGTTTGATGGTGCTGTTGTTCAGCTATCCCTTGCGCAAGCGCTTCCGCTTTGCACAGAACTGGGGCAAAGCCAAGTGGTGGTTCATCGCCCACATGCTGCTCGGGATAGGTGGGCCAGTACTCATCCTCATTCATTCCACCTTTCAGGTTCGCTCCCTCAACGCTGCCGCCGCGCTCTACAGCATGTTGGTGGTTGCGCTAAGTGGTGTTGTGGGGCGCTTCATCTACAGCCGCGTCAATCGTGGACTGCACGGCGAGCAAAGCGAGTTCCGGGCACTTCAGCAGCGGGCTGGGCTTGATCAGTCAGAGGCGCAATCGAACCTTCACTTTGCTCCCACCGTTGAGCAGCGCCTTATCGCATTTGGTCAAGCCGAATCAGGTGCTCGGCCTGGAATATTGGAAAGTTTTCGCCGGGTCGTGTGGTTGCCTGTGAAGCAGTGGATCACCTATCGCGCCTGCGTCGCCGAACTGCAGCCGACGCTCGATGAACTGGCACGCCTACAACAGTGGGACGCCGCACTTCTGGCCCGACGACAACGGCTGGCACGCAAGCTGGTCAAGCGATACCTGCATGCAGCCGTCCGGGTGGCTCAGTTCAGCGCCTATGAACGGCTGTTCTCGCTCTGGCATGTCGCTCACCTTCCGTTCGTGTATCTGCTGATCATCACTGCCATCGTGCACGTGGTGGCGGTGCACGCTTACTGATCCGGGTCAGGGATTGACGTCATGGACCACTCGGATTGCAGCGGCCTTGAACCGCAGGGCTGGCGCTCTGTTCGTCCGGAACCTGCTCTTGCAACTGATGCTGTTGTTGGCCACGCAGGTCATGGGGCAAGGGATCGAGTCCATCCTGGCGCCTGGCAAAGTGATACAGGGACACGCAAAGCTGGAAGACGACTGCAAGCAGTGCCATGTGAAGTTCGACCGCAAGGCGCAGGACGGCTTGTGCATGGCGTGCCACAAGGACGTGGGAGCTGATGTGAAAGCCCGTACCGGATTCCGTGGCCGCGCGAAGCCCCAGGCTTGCAGCACCTGTCACACCGATCACAAGGGTCGCGCGGCACGCATCGTCGAACTCGATCAGAAGACCTTTGATCACAACGGCACGGACTACCGTCTCAAGGGCAGGCACGACAAGGTCGCCTGCAGCGATTGCCACCAGACCGGCAAGAAGTACAGCGAGGCGCCCATGCAGTGCAACGCGTGCCACAGGAAGGATGACACCCACAAGGGCGCTCTGGGCGCGCAGTGCGCCGATTGCCATGCGGAGACGGGTTGGAAGGACACCCGCTTCGATCATGAGAAGGATGCACGCTTTGCCTTGAGCGGCAAGCACGCCGATGTGAAATGCACGGCCTGCCACAAGAACAATGTTTACAGGGACACGCCTAAAACCTGCATAGGCTGCCACCGCAAGGATGACGACAGCGCCAAGGGCCACAAAGGGCAGTTCGGTGAAAAATGCGATACCTGCCACAGTGCGCGCGCGTGGAAGCCTGCCGACTTCAACCACGACACCGACACCCGGTATGCGCTGCGCGGCAAGCACCGGAACACCACCTGTGCAGACTGCCACTCTGGACCGATCTACAAGGTCAAGCTCAGTCAGGACTGTTATGCCTGCCACAAGCGTGATGACAAGCACAAGGAGTCCCTGGGCAAGGATTGCGGGAGTTGCCACACCGAACGCAGCTGGAAAGAGCCGGCCAGGTTCAACCACGAGCAGACCAGCTTCCCACTGCTGGGCAAACACGTGAATGCCGAGTGCAAGGCTTGCCACAAGAGTTCGATGTTCAAGGAAGCGCCCAAAGATTGTGTGGGCTGTCACAAGAAGGACGACAGACACGAGGCCACGCTGGGCGATCGTTGCGGCGACTGTCATGCCGAACGGGACTGGAAGGGCACAAAGGGCCGCTTCAACCACGACACCACCCAGTTCAAACTGCGCAACGCGCATGCCGAAATTCTGGTCAAGTGCATTGCGTGCCACAAAGACCTCAAGAGCTTTCGAAAGACGCCGCTGGATTGCTACAGCTGCCACAAGAAGGACGACAAGCACGAAGGACAGCAGGGGCAAAAGTGCGAAACCTGCCACAGCGACCAGAACTGGAAGACCACGAAGTTCGATCACGGTCAGACGCGTTTCCCGCTCACCGGAAAGCATGTGCCGGTGAGGTGCGAGAAATGCCATGAGTCCAGTCGATACAAAGAGGCGCCCACGGATTGCATGGGCTGCCACCAGAAGGACGATCGACACAAGCTCAAGTTCGGTGTTGCCTGCGAAAGTTGCCATAACACCCGGGGTTGGGCCATCTGGGACTTCGACCACACCAGGCGCACCAGCTACCGCCTGGACGGCGGCCACCTGAAAGTGGCCTGCGAGAGCTGCCACACCCAGCCGGCGCCCAAGGGCAAGGCATCGGCCACGGTGGGCAGCAGCTGCATGGCCTGTCATCGCAAAGACGACGTGCACGACGGCCAGTTTGGCGTGCGTTGCGAGACCTGTCACATCACCTCGAACTGGAAGAAAGTGCTGGGACGTGTGAGCAGGAATGCCACGGGAACAGGGATGGAGGCCGTGCTGGAGAGCATGTCCCCATTGGGAATGAGCAGTCACTGGGGTCGAGCGGGCAGCGTCTCGGGAGATCGCCAGTCCACGGAGAAACGAACATGAACACACCCTCAAGCCGTGCCCTGACGGCCGTGCTGGTTCGATGGTTGTGCGCCATCGTGTTGTTGATGTCGGGTACCGGTGCCTTCGCGCAATCCGCCGCCCGATCTTCTTTTGAACATGTGAAGACAGGGTTTGCGCTCAGTGGAGCCCACACGTCGGTGGCCTGTGAGTCGTGCCATGTGCGCGGTGTGTTCAAAGGCACACCACGCGACTGCGCGAGTTGCCATGTGAGTGGTGCGCGCCTGGCGGGCGCCAACATCGTGATGCCGATGCGCCACATTGCCACCACCCAGACATGTGACAGCTGCCACAACAGCCAGTCGTTTGTGGGCGCGAAGTTCAGCCACGCCAGTGTTGCACCTGGAAGTTGTGCCACCTGCCACAACGGCATGACCACCTCAGGGAAACCTGCAACCCATATTCCCACCCAGGCGTCATGCGACACCTGCCACCGCACCTCCGCGTGGTTGCCGGCAACGAAGTTCGATCACGCAAGCGTGGCACCAGGCACTTGTGCCAGCTGCCACAACGGCAGTCGAGCCACAGGAAAACCAGCCAACCACATCGCCACCGCAGCCAGTTGCGACAGCTGCCACACCACCGCACGTTTCACCGGTGCTCGGGTGGACCACAGCACATTCACGGCGGCGACCAACTGCGCGTCTTGCCACAATGGATCGCAGGCCAGCGGCAAGCCAACCTCGCACGTGCCGACCACGGCCAACTGTGTCACCTGCCACACCACCACGCGCTGGACCGGCGCCAAGGTGAACCACAGCACCTTCACGGCCGCGACCAACTGCGCGTCTTGTCACAACGGCTCACAGGCCAGCGGCAAGCCAACCTCGCACGTGCCGACCACGGCCAACTGTGTCACCTGCCACACCACCACGCGCTGGACCGGCGCGCGGGTCGACCACAGCACCTTCACGGCGGCCACCAACTGCACCACCTGCCACAACGGGGCGTTAGCCAGTGGCAAGCCCAACACACACGTGCTCACCACGGCCAATTGCGCGACTTGCCACTCCACGACACGCTGGACCGGCGCGCGCGTGGACCACAGCACCTTCACGGCGGCCACCAACTGCACCACCTACCACCACGGGGCTCAGGCCAGCGGCAAGCCCACCATGCACGTGCCGACCACAGCCAACTGCGTCACCTGCCACACCACCACGCGCTGGACAGGCGCTCGTGTGGACCACAGCACGTTCAACGTGGCGACCAATTGCTCGTCGTGCCACAACGGTTCGCTGGCCAGCGGCAAGCCCACCATGCACGTGCCCACCACAGCCAACTGCGTCACCTGCCACACCACCACGCGCTGGACAGGCGCTCGTGTGGACCACAGCACGTTCAACGTGGCGACCAACTGCGCGTCGTGCCACAACGGTTCGCTGGCCACCGGCAAGCCGGTCACGCATATCCTCACCACCGCAAACTGCGCGGCCTGCCACAGCACAACCCGCTGGACTGGTGCGCGTGTGGACCACACCACCTTCACGGCGGCCACCAACTGCACCACCTGCCACAACGGCAGCCAGGCCACCGGCAAGCCCGCCACACACATTCCGGTCACGGCCAACTGCATCAGTTGCCACGGTACCAACAGTTTCTCGGTGGGCGCACGCATGGACCACAACGTCGTGATCACAGCCACCTGCAAGTCATGCCACAGCGGTGCCTATGTGTCGCAAGGCAATACCGGGGCACTGGCCAAGCCCGTCAACCACATTCCCGAGCTGCAACTGCTCAATGGCGCGACGATGGACTGCAAGTCGTGCCACAACGGCACCAGCACCTGGACCAGCGTGGCCATGAACCACAACAGCAGTCTGGGTGGTGGTGCTGGCTGGTGCAAGGCTTGCCATGCCACCGGCACCGCCTACCTCGGCAACATGGAGAAGAAGGCGCTCAACCACGACAGCCGCAACACCCTGGCCACCGACTGCTCTTCGTCTGGCTGCCACCGGCCGCTGGGCAACAAGGGCTCCACGTACCGCAACTGGAACTGAGCCACCGCCGCCGTCCGCCCACCGTGCAACCCACATCACCACTCTCAAGATGAACGCAGCACTCCGCAATTTCTGGGCGCCTGCCGTGCTGGCCATGGTCAGCCCTGTTGTCATGGCACAGCTGATCGAAGACGTGGAGCTGCGGCGCGAAGGCAACAACGCTGTCGCGAACATCCGCTTCACAACGGCCGTCCAGGTCCAGCGCGTCATCGCGCTCGCAGAGGGGTCGGCAGGGCAGGCCTACTACAAGGTTCTGCCCACCCGCGACAGCCTGAGCCTGGTGAGCGGCCAGCGGCGCGTCGATGGCGCCGGCGCCATTCCAGAAATCACCGTCGTCGACGAGCCCGATGGCCGCGACGAGCTCAGTCGAAGACTCATCGTGCGTCTGTCCAAAGCAACTCCCTATCGCATCCGCACGGGCAAGGGCAATCGAAGCATCGAGGTGGTGTTCACCGGGCTTGGTGAATCGGTCCGGCTCGCGCCGGTACAGAGCCCGAGCGCGGCGTTGGCTCCTGAGCGCCGCTACATGATCACGTTGCAGTCGTCCAGCCAGTCGGGTCATTTCCTCGAAGGTTCGGTGCCGTCGACCCTGGGCGCCTACGACACCTTCACGCTGCAGCGCAGCGTGGACGGTCAAACCGTGTACGACATCAATCTGGGGTATTTCGCCAACCAGATCCAGGCCGCTGAGGCATTGGCGCTGCTGCGTCCCAGGTTCCCCAAGGCCCGCGTCGAGGCGTTGCAGGCGCCCTCGGGCACCGAAGGCCTGGCGCGCATCGCGCCAGCCGATGTCGAGGCGCGCGCCACGGAGCTGATGAATGCTGCACGGGCGGCGCAGGCCGGCGGGGATAACGCTGCGGCGCTGGAAGCCTTGGGCCAGTTGCTCAACCTCCCGCCCAATACCTCATCACGCCAGGGGCAAGCCATGATTGGTGAGGTGCGTGTCAACATGGGCGACACCGAACGCGCGCGTGCCGAGCTCGACGCTTTCCTCAATCTCTATCCATCCGGTGCCGACAGTGATCGGGCGCGTGCGCTGCTGGCAGCGCTGCCAGCCAAAGTCGAGCGTGTTCAGGGATTGCCCGCGCGACCGGAGTCGAACTGGAGCGGCTCGATTTCGTCCTTCTATTACGGCGGCAATTCGAAGGAGCGCAGCCAGGAGTTTCAGGATTCACCCATCAGTGGCTTGCCCGAGCTGGTCGGCCAGAACACCTTCACCGATGCCAATCAGGGCCAGATCCAGAGCAACGTGGATCTCAACTGGCGCAAGCGCACCACCGAAACAGATTCCCGTTTTGTGTACCGGGACGCCTACACCGCTAACCTCGAGCCCAACGGGAAGAACCGCCGTCGGCTCTCAGCCCTGTACTTCGATCAGAAATCGTTCGTCAACGGCACCAACTTCCGTGTGGGTCGCCAGTCCCCGCTGGGGGGTGGCATGCTTTACCGTTTCGACGGCGCGCAGGCCGGCTATGTGTTCAAACCCAAGTGGCGCATCAACGCTGCCGCCGGCGTGCCGACCGACGATCTGCTGCAGACCAAGCGCCGCCTCTATGGCATGTGGATCGATGCCGATGCACTGACCAAGGAGCTCAGCGGCAATGTGTATTTCAACCAGCAGACGGTGGACGGCGAGGTCGATCGCCGGGCCGTGGGCACCGAACTGCGCTACTTCAGCGGTGGTTTGTCGATGTCTTCGCAGATCGACTACGACATGGCGATCAAGGGCCTGAACATCCTTTCCGTGCAGGGCACCTGGCAGTTGCCGGACAACACGATTTACAACTTCCTCTTCGACAAGCGCACCGCACCCATCCTGTCGCTGGGCAACATTCTGTTCTTTCAGGACCCGACCCAGCCCAACTTTGCGCAGCGCGTCCAGGACCTGTTGCTCACGTCGTCCATCGATGCCTTGCGGCAGCAAGTCAAGGCTGTCACGGCCAACCAGACCCAGGCCTTGTTCGGTGTCACGACCCCCTACAACGATCAGTGGCAGGTGGGCGGCAACATCCGCTACACCAATGTGGGCGCCATCCCTGCGGTGCCGGCCATCAACTTCCCCGCACAGCCCAGCACCGGCAACCTGTGGGGCGTGGATGCGCAGCTGATCGGCAGCAATCTCTACTCCAAGAGCGACACCCATGTGTTCATCACCAGCCTGCTCAGCGGACCCACTTACAACGGCGTGCTGCTGTCGTACAACAACCTGACAGCACTGGGTGACGGCTGGCGGCTGGAGCCGTCACTGCGCTACTACCGGCAGAAGGACAACCTGGGCACGCTCACCGTTCGCTGGACACCCGCGATGCGCGTGGCCTGGCGCGTGCGCGAGCAAACCACACTGGAGTCGGAAGTCACCTTCGAGCAGACGCGGCGTACCGGAGTCGCCATCAACGAATCTTCGGACCGCATGTATTACTACCTCGGAGCGCGCTACGACTTCTGACATGCCGTCTTCAACATTGCTCCGTGCCGCCGGTCTGGCCAGCCGTCGAGGACCTTCCTGGCTGTTTCGCGATCTCTCGTTTCAAGTAAGCCGTGGCCAGATGGTGTGGCTGCGCGGAGCCAACGGCAGCGGGAAGACCAGCTTGCTGCGCATGTTGGCCGGGCTTGCTCAGGCAGAAGAGGGGAGCATCGACTGGGCTGCGCCAGTCAATACGGACTTGCCCCTGCGTGCCCGTGCGCCCATGCTCTACATCGGCCATCTCAACGCCTTGAAGGATGACCTGACGGTGTGCGAGTCACTGCAGTTCATGGCGAGCCTGCACGGGCGTGACGCCAGTCGCGCAGCGGCCTTGTCGGCACTGCGCACCCTGGGCATTCACCACGTGCGCCAGGTGCAGGTTCGAAACCTGTCGCAAGGGCAGCGCCGCCGCGCTGCGCTGGCGCGACTGGCACAGGAGAGTGAGGCACGGGTCTGGATTCTTGACGAACCCTTCGACGCGCTGGACACGGTGGGTATCGAGGTCGTCCATGGTCTGCTGTGCGCCCATCTTCAACGTGGCGGTGCAGTCCTTCTCACCTCCCACTTGCCCCCTTTGATGACCGGGCCGAACGCCAGTGAAATCAGTCTGGACCATGGTGCCCACGAATGAGCCATTCCATGGTGTGGGTCGTGGCGGGGCGCGACCTGCGACTGGCCGCTCGGAGGCGCATCGATGCGCTGTTGCCGCTGGCATTCTTCGTCGTGGCCGCCAGCCTGTTTCCGCTGGGCGTGGGGCCGGAGCCCGGGCGCCTTCAGCAGATGGCTGCCGGCGTGGTGTGGGTCTGTGCGCTGTTGGCCAACATGCTCTCGCTGGGGACCCTGTACGCGGTGGACCATGCCGACGGTTCACTGGAACAGATGCTGCTGTCGCAAAGCTCGACCGTCCTGATCGTGATCGGCAAGGCGCTGGCGCACTGGTGCCTCACCGGCGTTCCCCTGATCGTGGCCAGCCCGCTGCTCGGGCTGTTTTTCGGCATGGAGCCGTCGGCTGTCGGCATGCTGGCACTCACGCTGCTGATGGGCACACCGGTGCTCAGTCTGCTGGGTGGTCTGGGCGCTGCACTCACACTGGGTCTGCGCAGTGGCGGCGTGCTGGTGTTGTTGCTGGTGCTGCCCCTGTGCATTCCCGTGCTGATCTTCGGCACCGGCGCGGTGGCGGCCGTGGATGCCGGGCTGGGTGCCAACGGCCACCTGTCGGTGTTGACCGCGCTGTTGCTGGTGAGCGGCCTGGGTACCCCACTGGCCACGGCTGCGGCGCTGCGCATCTCGTTGGCGTGACCAACCCGATCCCCAAACCAATAGGACGTTGACCTGAGCCCCATGCGATTCTTCACCTTCTCTGCGCCCTCGCGCTTTTACACGCTCACCGGTTACTTGCTGCCCTGGTTGTGGGTGCTTGCCCTGGGCTTGGCCGCAGCGGGCCTGTACATCGGCTTTTTCGTGGCGCCCACCGACGCCACGCAGGGCGAGGCCTACCGCATCATCTTCATCCATGTGCCGGCGGCCTGGATGTCGATGGTGCTCTACCTCGTGATGGCGGGTTGGGCTGTTCTGGGCTGGGCGTTTCGCGTGCGGCTGGCCTCGATCGTGGCGCGTGCGATTGCGCCCACCGGAGCCCTGTTCACCGCAGTGGCCCTGTGGACCGGTGCCTTCTGGGGCAAGCCCACCTGGGGCACCTGGTGGGTGTGGGATGCGCGCCTGACCTCCGAGCTGATCCTGTTGTTTCTGTACCTGGGCTACATGGCGTTGGTGGAGGCCATTGATGACACGCAAAGGGCGGATCACGCTGGCGCACTGCTGGCGCTGGTGGGTGCAGTCAATGTGCCCGTGATCTATTTTTCGGTGCGATGGTGGAACACCTTGCACCAAGGTGCTACGGTCAGCATGAGTGCAGCGCCCAAGATGGCCAGCACCATGCTCACTGCGATGCTGCTCATGACGCTGGCCTGCTGGGCATACGCGTTTGCCGTCGTGTTCGTGCGATCGCGCGCCATCATCGTGGAGCGCGAGAGCCACACGGACTGGGTTCGCAATCTGGCGGCCCACCCCGCAGGAGCGCGCCCATGAACTGGAACAGTCTGGATCAGTTTCTTTCCATGGGCGGCCACGGGCTCTACGTTTGGGGTTCCTACGCATTCGCCGCTCTGGCCATGCTGGTTGAGCCCGTGCTGGCCATGCAACGGCACCGCCGAGCGAGGCGCGATGCAGCCGAAGCCACCGATGCAGATTCACATGATTCATTCAAGGAGTAGGCCGTGAAACCCCGCCACAAACGCATTGCGATCGCGCTGGGCGCACTGGCGGTCCTGGGGACAGCCACCGCGCTCGTGCTCAATGCCTTCAACAGCAACCTGGTGTTTTTTTACTCCCCCAGTCAGGTGGTGAATCAGGAGGCGCCGAACGGGAGAACCTTTCGGCTTGGGGGCCTGGTGGAGGCTGGCAGTGTGAAACGCGAGGGTGTCAAGGTCAGCTTTCGCGTGACAGACACCTTGCAGACCGTGCCTGTCAGCTACCAGGGCATCCTGCCCGACCTCTTCAAGGAGGGCAAAGGTGTCGTGGCGCAGGGCCAGTTGCAAGGTGGGACGTTCCTGGCCCGCGAAGTGCTGGCCAAGCACGACGAGAACTACATGCCGCCTGAAGCTGCGGAAGCACTCAAACGCGCAGGGCAGGGCGATGGCGCCATTTCCCGCAGCCTGGTCACGGAGAAGCAACCATGATTCCCGAAGTTGGTCACCTGCTGCTCTGGCTCGCCCTGGGCGTGTCGCTGATCCTGGGCGTGATGCCCCTGGTGGGCGCGCAGACGCGCAACTCGCCGTGGATGTCTTTGGCGCGTCCAGCCGCCTATGTGCTGTTTGCACTCGTGGCGCTGGCGTTCGTGTGTCTGGTGACGTCCTTCGTGCGGCACGACTTTTCGGTGCTCAATGTGGCCTCGAACTCGAACTCTGCGCTGCCTTTGCCCTACCGTGTGGCGGCCAGTTGGGGCAGCCATGAAGGTTCGCTGCTGCTGTGGTTGCTGATGCTCACCGGCTGGACGGTGGCGGTGGCGTTGTTCAGCAAGCACCTGCCACAGCCCGTGCTGGCGCGCACCCTCTCGGTCATGGGGCTGGTGGCTGTGGGCTTTCTGCTGTTCCTGCTGCTCACCTCCAATCCGTTCGAGCGTCTCTTTCCTGTGCCGGCCGATGGGCGCGATCTCAACCCGTTGCTGCAAGACCCCGGCATGGTGTTTCATCCGCCCCTGCTCTACATGGGCTATGTGGGTTTTTCAGTGGCCTTTGCCTTCGCCATCTCCGCGCTCATCGGTGGCAACCTGGACACCACCTGGGCCCGCTGGACCCGACCCTGGACCACCCTGGCCTGGATGTTCCTGACCATCGGCATCGCGCTGGGCAGCTGGTGGGCTTACTACGAGCTCGGCTGGGGCGGGTGGTGGTTCTGGGACCCGGTTGAAAACGCCTCCTTCATGCCATGGCTCATCGGTACCGCGCTGATCCATTCGCTGGCTGTCACCGAGAAGCGCGGCAGCTTCAAGTCGTGGACCGTGCTGCTGGCCATCGTGGCGTTCTCGCTGTCCTTGCTCGGCACCTTCCTCGTGCGCTCGGGGGTTCTTTCGTCGGTGCATGCCTTTGCCACCGATCCCCGGCGGGGCCTGTTCATCCTCACCTTCCTGGCCATTGCGGTGGGGGCATCGCTCGCGTTGTACGCGTGGCGCGCACCCAAGGTGGGCCTGGGTGCCCGCTTCGCACTGGTGTCGCGCGAGACGGCCCTGCTGGGCAACAACGTCATGCTGGTGGTGGCGGCCGCAGCCGTCCTGCTGGGCACGCTGTACCCGCTGCTGCTCGACGCCCTCGGCCTGGGCAAGATTTCGGTCGGCCCGCCGTACTTCGACTCGGTGTTCATGCCCTTGATGGCGCCCACCTTGTTCCTGATGGGTATCGGCCCGATCACGCGCTGGAAGCAGGCTGAACTGGCCGATGTGGCGCGCCGCCTGCGTTGGGCGGTGGCGGTCACGGTACTGGCCGCTCTGGGAACGGGGGCACTGGCTGGGCGAATTTCGCTGGTGGCCACAGCGGGATTTGCCATGGCGTTCTGGGTGCTCGCATCCGTGGCCACCGACGTCTGGGACAAGGTGCACCAGCCTGGCAAGGGCATGGGCGGCGTGGTGCTTCGCACCCGACAACTGCCGCGCGCCTTCCTGGGCATGGTGGTGGCCCATCTCGGTGTGGCGGCCTTCTGCTTTGGCGTGACGATGGTCAAGTCGTATGAAGTGGAGCGAGACGTGAAGATGGACATTGGCGACAGCACCACGGTCAGCGGCTACACCTTCACTTTCCGGGGTGCCATACCGGTGGAAGGCCCCAACTACAGCGCCATGCGCGGGTTGGTCGAGGTCGCGCGCGGCGGCGAGCGTGTGACCGACATGCGGCCCGAAAAACGGGTTTACCGCGTACAGAGCAATCCCATGACGGAAGCCGCCATTTCACCGGGCTTCACGCGAGATCTGTACGTCTCGCTGGGTGAGCCGGTGGATGGCAGCGGGGCCTGGATTGTGCGTGTGTACGTGAAGCCGTTCATTGACTGGATATGGGGTGGTTGTCTCGTGATGGCGTTGGGGGGTCTGCTGGCCGCCACAGATCGCCGTTACCGCCAGGGCGCTCGAGCCAGGGTGGCCGGACCGGCAGCTTCAGCAGGAGCCGCAGCATGAAGACCTTGCGTTTTCTGCTGCCGCTGGCGCTGTTCATCACCTTGCTGGGGTTTCTGGCCATGGGGCTCAAGCTCGACCCCAAGGAAGTGCCTTCGCCCCTGATCGACAAGCCTGCGCCGGCCTTTCGCCTGACCTTGCTGGACAACGCCGATCGCGCGTTGGGGCGCGACGATCTGCTGGGCCAGGTCTGGATGCTCAACGTCTGGGCGTCCTGGTGCGTGGCTTGCCAGGAAGAGCATCCCTTGCTGGTGGCCTTTTCCCGCAAGCAGCTGCTGCCGGTGTACGGCTTGAACTACAAGGACGAGCGCACTGCGGGCATGCGTTGGCTGTCGCGCTATGGCAATCCCTACACCGCCTCGTTGTTCGATGGTGATGGCAGTGTGGGCATTGACTGGGGCGTGTACGGCGTGCCCGAGACGTTCGTGATGGACCGCCAGGGCACGGTGCGCTACAAGCACATCGGCCCCCTGACCCCCGAGGTCATTCGTGACGAGATCGAACCCTTGGTGAGGAAGCTCAATGGCTAAATGGTTCATGGCGTTCCTCCTGTTGCTGGCCTGTGGACTGACGCAGGCCGGGGAGGCCGCGCCCGCCGCTGACGACCCCGTGCTGGAGGCCCGCATGGTCAGGATCACCGCCGAGCTGCGCTGCCTCGTGTGCCAGAACCAGACCATTGCCGACTCGCACTCGGGCCTGGCGATCGATCTGCGCAACCAGGTGCGCGAGATGCTGCGCCGCGGCGAGAGTGACGCGCAGGTGATCGACTACATGACAGCGCGTTACGGCGACTTTGTTCTGTACCGCCCGCCGCTGAAGACCACCACCTTGCTGCTCTGGTTCGGTCCTGGTCTTCTGTTGCTCGGCGGACTGCTGGCGTTGTTTGTTGTGCTGCGTCGCCGTGCCCGCCTGGACCCCAACCTGTTTGAACCCGATCCGGACGAGCACATGGCGCAGAACGACGACAAGGCCACCGGCCCCGCGCGCTGAGCCCTGACTTTTTTCACCCGATATCCACACGCCAACGCCAAGACATGGACAAAGACCTCGCCACCCTGCGCCGCCAGCTGGTGCAGCTTCAGGAATTGCACGCATCCGGCGTGCTGCCCACCACCGCGTTCGAGGAGAGCAAGGCTGCGCTGGAGCGCCAGGTGCTTGAGCGCGTGATGGCCGGCGGTGCAGAGCCCGAACCCGCGGAAGCCGTCGCATCGACCCCAACCGCAGCTTCGCCGATGCCTGCCCCGGTGCCCTCGTCGCGCCGCCTGTTGCTGGGTCTTTTTGTCGGGGTGGTCGCGCTGGCTGCCGCGGGCTACGCCGTGATGGGCTCGCCAGATGCGTGGAACGTCGGTCCTGGCGTCAGCGCATCGTTGGGCGCATCGGACGGTGGGGCTGCGCCTGGCACGGCGGCGCCGCACGCAACGTCGCAGGAGCAAATTGCAGCGATGGTCGGCAAGCTGGCCACCCGCATGGAGACCAACCCGCAGGATGCCGAGGGCTGGGCCATGTTGGGACGGTCTTACACCGTGTTGGGGCGACACCCCGAGGCCTTGGTGGCCTACAAAAAGGCCGTGGATCTGCGCCAGGACGATGGGCAGTTGCTGGCCGACTATGCCGACTCCCTGGCCATGAACAATGGGCGGAAGTTGGCTGGCGAGCCCATGAAATGGGTCGAGACCGCGCTCAAGGCCGACCCCCGCAACCTCAAGGCACTTTCGCTGGCGGGCACACACGCGTTTGACCAGAAAGACTACGCCGGGGCGGTGAAGTACTGGGAGCAGGTCCAGCAGTTTGCCCCCGCCGACAGCAGCTATGTTCAGCAGGTGCAGGGCGGGTTGGATGAAGCCCGGCAGCTCGGTGGCTTGTCACCCGCTGCAAGGGCTGCGCAGCCCGCCGCCGCGGCGCTGGCACCCGGCGCTCAAGCCCTGGCCGGTGCGGCCGTCAGCGGCACCGTGACCCTGTCGCCGGCCATGGCGGGCAAGGTCCTTCCCGATGACACGGTCTTCATTTACGCCAGGGCCGCCGAAGGCGGCATGCGCATGCCGCTGGCCATTCAGAACCGTAGAGCACCATCACCGAGTACGCCTCGTTGCCGTTGCGATAAGTACGGGAAAGATACGCCTCCGCCTCCGCGACTCTCATGGCCTTCGGGTTGATTTCGTTGTCGGCCC
>JBBQSX010000048.1:0-19302 GCA_038213545.1 Burkholderiales bacterium | reverse complement strand
TCGGTATCGTGGCGCTGGAGCCGGTGGGCAACTACGCTGTGCAACCCACGTTTTCAGACGGCCACAGCTCGGGCATCTTTTCATGGGACCTGCTGTACTTCCTCGGCTCCAAACAGACCGATTTGTGGGCTGACTACACCTCCCGGCTGGCCGCTGCCGGTATGGAGCGCGACGCACCCATGATCGAAAAAGGCGGCCACGCCTGCGGCAGTCACTGAAGGCTCGGTCATGGCAGACACCCATTTCGGCTTCAAGACGGTGGACGAGCGCGAGAAGGCCTCGCGCGTGCGCAGCGTCTTCGATTCCGTTGCGCCCAAGTACGACGTCATGAACGACCTCATGTCGGCCGGACTGCACCGCCTCTGGAAGCGCTACACGCTCACGGTGGCCAACCCGCAGCCGGGCCAGCAAGTGCTGGATATCGCTGGCGGTACCGGCGACCTGTCGCTGGCGTTCGCGAAGAAGGTCGGCCCCGCCGGGCGCGTGGTGCACACCGACATCAACGAGGCGATGTTGCGCGAAGGCCGCACCCGGTTGCTCGATATGGGCATGGTGCTCCCCACCCTGGTGTGCGATGCCGAGAAGTTGCCGTTCGCCAGCGAGTCCTTCGATTTCGTGTCGGTTGCCTTTGGTTTGCGCAACATGACAAACAAGGAAAGTGCGCTGGCCGAGATGCATCGAACGCTCAAACCAGGCGGCAAGCTGCTGGTGCTGGAGTTTTCCCGGGTGGCGAAGCCACTCGAAAAAGCTTATGACTGGTACTCGTTCAACGTGCTGCCCAAACTGGGCAAGCTGGTGGCCAACGACGAGGACAGTTACCGCTACCTCGCCGAGTCCATCCGCATGCATCCTGGGCAGGAGGCGTTGCGGCAAATGATGCGAGGTGTGGGCTTTGGCCATGTGGATGTGCACAACCTCAGCGCCGGTGTGGTGGCGCTGCACGTGGGCATCAAGTGCTGACCGTGGTCTTGGTGTTTGATTGAAGGGGATGAGGACATGAACAAGTTGTGGTCGGTGATGCTGGTGTGCGCCATGGCGTTGGGCTCGCAGGATGTCTGGGCTAAACGCCTGGGTGGTGGTGGTTCCTTCGGCAAGCAGTCTGGCAATGTGGCGCAGCGCAACACCGCTCCTGCGCAGCCGCAGGCGTCGCCCCAGGCCCCCACTCAAAACGCTGCAGCGCGCCCCGCCACTGCCAACAACCCGGCCGCAGCTGCGGCGCCCAAGCGCCCTTGGGGCGCCATGCTCGGTGGCCTGGCCGCTGGTCTGGGTTTGGCGTGGCTGGCATCGACCTTGGGCTTTGGCGAAGTCTTTGCGCAGTTCCTGATGCTCGCTCTGCTGGCGGCGGTGATCATGGCTGTGATCGGGATGGTGATTCGTCGCCGCGCGGCTTCCAGCGGTGCCGGCAACATGGCTTACCAAGGCGCGGGTGGGCCCCTCACGCAGTCGGGCAATTCCCAGTTGGACCCTGCCACGCCCCGCAGCTACTCGCCGTTGAACGTGGGCAATGACGCCTCGGCCCGGCCTTGGGAACGCAGCGGTCCCGCCTCGCTCGACACGGCCCAGCCCTCCGCTGAGGGTGGTTCCATGATCGGTGCCGCGCTGATGGGCCGCCAGCCCTGGGGCGTGCCGGCCGGCTTTGATGTCGAGGGTTTCCTCAAAGCTTCCAAGGTCAACTTCGTGAGCCTGCAGGACGCGTGGGACCGCTCCGACATACCGAGCCTGCGCTCCATGATGACCGACGGCATGCTTGAGCAGATCCGCAGCCAACTCGCCGAGCGCGAAGCCACCAGCGGTGCCAGCGCCAACAAGACCGACGTTGTGATGCTCGATGCCCAGTTGCTTGGCATTGAAGAGCTGGACGATGCCTACATGGCCAGCGTGGAATTTTCCGGAATGATCCGGGAGGACGTGTCGTCTGGCCCGAATCCTTTCCGCGAAGTCTGGAACATCACACGTCCCAAGACAGGCTCGGCTGGCTGGCTGGTGGCCGGCGTGCAGGCCCTGCAGTAAGTGCCTCGGGCGGGCGCAAGACCCGACCCTGGCGGGGCAATGGCCGAAGACGCCGCCCGCCGAGTTTTATCCGTCAAAATCGGGTGGCCATGAAAAATGAACCACCCGTTTCTCCGTCAGGCCCCGACGCTTCCAGCGCCTCACCCCTGAACTTCCTGCAGTCCCTGCTGGGCTCGATTCGACCGCCTGACTGGGTGGTGGACGAGCTGCAAAACCGGCTGGTGCTGTTCCTCAACCACGTGTTGATGCAGGAGCCCGCAGCCCAGGACCGGTTGAAGCGACAGAAGGGCAAGCCCGTGCGTATCCAGTGGGGCGACTTCCACCTCACGCTGGCACCCACAGCAGCCGGCTTGCTGGAGCGTTGTGCGCTCGGTGCCCAGCCAGACCTCAGCATGACACTCACCCAGACTTCGCCGGTTGCGCTGGCGCAAAGCGTGCTGGCCGGGCAGAAGCCGGGCGTTGACATCCAGGGAGATGTGCAGCTCGCTGCCGAGGTGGCCTGGCTGGTGGACAACGTGCGATGGGATGTGGAGGAAGACCTGTCCCGCGTGGTGGGCGACGCCACGGCGCACACCATCGCTCGTTTCGCCCGATCGGCCTCGCAGGCCATCAAGTCGTTTGTGGGCCGTTTGCCCGACGGATTTCCGCCCCGGCCGCCATTCGCTTCCGCGCCTGCGTCCGCGTCCGATGCCGGCACGCCGCCGCGCGACGGCGGACCCAGCGCATGACGCGCCTCTTTCGCGGCGCCTTCATCGTCTGGGTGGTGTTGCGCTACGGGCTGGACGAGCTGGTGCTCTCCAGCTTTCAACGACCTGGCATCCGCCTGCTCACGCGCATCGTCTCCATTGGCCGCAACCTGGATGCTCCGCGCGGCGAGCGGCTGCGCGAGGCACTGGAGCGCCTTGGTCCGATCTTCGTAAAGTTCGGCCAGGTGCTCTCCACCCGAAGGGACCTGCTGCCCCCCGACATCGCCGACGAACTGGCCCGGCTGCAGGACCGTGTGCCGCCATTTCCCAGCGAAGTGGCGGTGGCCAGCATCGAGCGGGCGTTCGGCAAACCGCTTAACGATGTGTTCAGCCACTTCGAGCAGGTGCCGGTGGCCAGCGCGTCCATCGCCCAGGTGCACTTTGCGACCCTGCTTGATGGCCGACATGGCGGGCGCGAGGTGGCGGTGAAGGTGCTGCGGCCCAACATGGCGACCGTGATCGACAAGGACCTGAGCCTCATGCGCATGATGGCGGGCTGGGTCGAGCGGTTGTCGTCCGACGGCAAGCGACTCAAGCCGCGCGAAGTGGTGGGCGAATTCGACAAATACCTGCACGAAGAGCTGGACCTGCTGCGCGAGGCGTCCAATGCTGCACAGCTGCGCCGCAACATGCAGGGACTTGATCTGGTGCTGATCCCCGAGATGCTCTGGGACTATTGCCACACCGAGGTGATGGTGATGGAGCGGATGTACGGTCTGCCCATCAACCGCGTGGACGAGCTGCGCAAACTTGGTGTGGACATCCCGAAGCTGGCGCGAGATGGCGTGACGCTGTTCTTCACCCAGGTGTTTCGCGACGGCTTCTTTCATGCCGACATGCACCCCGGCAATATTCAGGTGAGCACGGCGCCTGGTACCTTCGGGCGTTACATTTCGCTGGATTTCGGCATCGTCGGCACGCTCACCGAGTTCGACAAGGAATACCTGGCGCAGAACTTCACCGCCTTTTTCCGCCGAGACTACAAACGCGTGGCCGAGCTGCATATCGAGTCAGGCTGGGTGCCATCCAGCACGCGCGTGGACGAACTCGAATCCGCTATTCGCGCAGTCTGCGAACCCTACTTTGATCGCCCGTTGAAGGAAATTTCGCTCGGATTGGTGCTCATGCGTCTCTTTCAGACGTCGCGCCGTTTCCAGGTCGAGATCCAGCCGCAGCTCGTGTTGCTGCAGAAAACCCTGCTCAACATCGAGGGTCTGGGTCGCGAGCTGGACCCCGAACTTGACCTGTGGAATACCGCCAAGCCGTTTCTGGAGAAATGGATGGTCGAGCAGGTCGGGCCACAAAAACTGCTGCAGCAACTCAAGGCCGAGGCGCCGCAATACGCCAAGCTGCTGCCCGCGTTGCCCCGCCTGCTCAACGATTATCTGCAGCACAAGCCGCACGAGCTGAGACGCGAACTCGACAGCCTGCTTGCCGAGCAGCGCCGCACCAACCGCCTGTTGCAGGCCATCCTCTACGGTGGTCTGGGCTTCCTGCTGGGTCTGGTCTTGATGCAAGTGCTGGTACGCGTTCGCCTCTGGTGACCCGGGGCAGCCACCCGGCCGTGGCTGACGCCCGTCGGGCAGCTGGATGGCCCCCCTCAATTTATAATGACGGGTTTTGTCTGACTTCCCGCGAGGGAAGGCAGCGCGCCCGACAGGCAGCTGCCTCGTCGGGACGTCCCCCCCCTTCTTCATCAGGTTCACGCCATGCCCATCTATGCCTACAAGTGCGAGTCCTGCGGTCATGCCAAGGACGTGCTGCAGAAAATGTCCGACGACCCGCTCACGCTCTGCCCGTCGTGCGGCCAGGCCAGCTTCAAGAAGCAGCTGACTGCCGCCGGTTTTCAGCTCAAGGGTTCGGGCTGGTACGTCACCGATTTCCGCGAGGGCAGCAAGCCCGCTGCCGCGCCGGCGGACGAGGGCGCGCCCGCAGCCGCAGCGCCAGCCAAACCAGCCAGCGAGGCCGCTGCCGCTCCTGCGCCTGCCGCTGCACCTGCTGCTGCGCCCGCGCCAGCCCCGGCAAAACCGGCCACGCCGTCGGGCACCTGAGGCACTCTGCATGCCGTCATTGCGCAAATGGTTGTTCTCGGGCCTGCTGGTGCTGGTGCCCCTGATCATCACGCTCTGGGTGCTGGAGTGGGTGGTCAGCACGCTAGACCAGACCTTGCGCATCCTGCCCACCAGCTGGCAGCCCGACCAGCTGCTCGGCATGCACATCCCCGGATTGGGTGTGGTGTTTGCGCTGGTGGTCGTGCTCTCCATCGGCGCGCTGGCGTCCAACATCATCGGCAACAAGCTGGTTAGCTGGTGGCATGCGCTCTTGCACCGCATTCCGGTGGTGCGCTCGATCTACTCGGGGGTGAAGCAGGTGTCGGACACGCTGTTTTCCGAGAAGGGCAACGCGTTTCGCAAGGCCTTGCTGATCGAATGGCCGCACGAAGGCATGTGGACCATCGGTTTCCTGACCGGCGCGCCCGCTGGTGATGTCTTGCACCACCTCCAGGCGCAGCCCGGCCGCCCGGGTGAGCTGGACGAGTTTCACAGCGTGTACGTGCCCACCACACCCAACCCCACCGGCGGCTACTTCGTGATGGTGCGCAAGAGTGCCTGCGTGGAGCTGCAGATGAGCGTGGACGAAGCGCTGACCTACATCGTGTCCATGGGCGTGATCGTGCCCGGTGGACCCAAGAACCCTCACCTCAAGGTGGGCGCCGAAGGCGCCATCGAGAAGTCCTCCTGATGTTCCCCCGCGGGCCCGCCCCGCGAACCTGTTGAAAGAAGAAGCGAAATGGCGATGCGTACCCACTACTGCGGTCTGGTGACCGAGGCCCAACTGGGCGAAACCGTGAAGCTGTGCGGCTGGGTGAACCGCCGCCGCGACCATGGTGGCGTGATCTTCGTCGACTTGCGCGACCGCGAAGGGTATGTGCAGGTGGTCTGCGATCCGGACCGTGCCGAGATGTTCGCCACCGCCGAAGACGTGCGCAACGAGTTCTGTGTCCAGGTCACCGGTTTGGTTCGCGCGCGCCCCGCCGGCACCACCAACGACAAGCTCAAGAGCGGCCAGATCGAGGTGTTGTGCCATGAACTGAAGGTGCTCAATCCATCGGTCACGCCACCGTTCCAGCTGGACGATGACAACCTCTCAGAGACCACTCGCCTCACGCACCGCGTGCTGGACCTGCGCCGCCCGTACATGCAGAACAACCTGATGCTGCGCTACCGCGTGGCGATGGAAGTGCGCAAGTTTCTCGATGCCAACGGCTTCATCGACATCGAAACGCCCATGCTCACCAAGAGCACGCCCGAAGGCGCGCGCGATTACCTGGTGCCCAGCCGTGTGCACGACGGCCACTTTTTCGCGTTGCCACAAAGCCCCCAGCTGTTCAAGCAGCTGCTCATGGTGGCCGGCTTCGACCGTTATTACCAGATCACCAAGTGCTTCCGCGACGAAGACCTGCGCGCCGACCGCCAGCCCGAGTTCACGCAGATCGATATCGAGACCTCGTTCCTGACCGAGGAAGACATCCGCAACATGTTCCAAGGCATGATCAAGACGGTGTTTCAGAACACGCTCGGTGTGGACCTTGGCGACTTTCCGGTGATGGCCTACAGCGAAGCCATGCACCGCTTCGGCTCCGACAAACCCGACCTGCGTGTGATGCTCGAATTCACCGAGCTCACCGACGTGATGGGTGATGTGGACTTCAAGGTCTTCTCCGCCCCCGCCACCATGAAGGGTGGCCGCGTGGTCGCCCTGTGCGTGCGCGGCGGCGCCGACATGAGCCGCAGCGAGATCGACGCCTACACCGAGTTTGTCAAGATCTACGGTGCCAAGGGCCTCGCCTGGATCAAGGTCAACGACGTGACCAAGGGCCGCGACGGTCTGCAGAGCCCGATCGTCAAGAACCTGCACGACAAGGCCGTGGCCGACATCCTGGGGCGCACGAAGGCGCAGAACGGCGACATCATCTTCTTTGGCGCCGACAAGGCCAAGGTGGTGAACGACGCCATCGGTGCCCTGCGCCTGAAGATCGGTCACAGCGAGTTGGGCAAGAAAAATGGCCTGTTCGAAAGCCGCTGGGCGCCGATGTGGGTGGTGGACTTCCCCATGTTCGAGCACGACGAGGAAGCAGACCGCTGGACCGCCGTGCACCACCCCTTCACCGCGCCGAAAGACGGCCACGAAGACTGGATGGTCACCGCGCCCGAGAAGTGCATTGCCAAGGGTTACGACATGGTGCTCAACGGCTGGGAAATCGGTGGTGGTTCGGTGCGTATCCACACCGCTGCCGTGCAGCAGAAAGTGTTTGACGCTCTCAAGATCACACCCGAAGAAGCCCAGGTCAAGTTCGGCTTCCTGCTCGACGCGCTGCAGTACGGCGCACCGCCCCACGGCGGCCTGGCCTTTGGTCTGGACCGCATCGTCACCCTCATGACCGGCGCCGAGTCCATCCGCGACGTGATCGCCTTCCCCAAGACCCAGCGCGCCCAGTGTCTGCTGACCCAGGCGCCCAGCCTGGTGGACGAGAAGCAACTGCGCGAGCTGCACATCCGTCTGCGCAACACGGACCTGGCCAAGACCGCCTGATCTCGCGGTGTTGAGACCCAAGGGGCGGCGCATGCCGCCCCATTTTCGTCGGGCTTGCGCGGGTTCCGCACCCCGGAGGTGCGGTAACGAAACGCAGCGCATGGTTGCGAGGTGGGTTTGTTAGCATGGCCCTTTTGAAAGGAGCCCATTCATGAGCAAGAACGCCCAAGACACCCTGGCCAACAAGGAAAAACTGGTCGCCGACCTGCAGCGCGTCATCGCCGACGCCGAAGAGTTGATGGTGGCCACCGCCCACCAGACCGAAGGCAAGGTGGTGGAACTGCGTGAGCGCATCAACGAAAACCTGCGCCTGGCCCGCCACAAGCTGCTGGACGCGGAAGACGCGATCAAGGAAAAGACCCGCGAGATGGCACGCGCCACCGACGACTACGTGCACGAGCACCCATGGCGCGCAGTGGGCACCGCCGCCGGCATCGGTCTGGTGATCGGCTTGCTGATCAGCCGGCGTTGAACGCCCGCGGCATGTCTGTCCCACCGACCCGCCTGTCCGCCTCGCTCAAGGGGCTGACAGCGACCGTGCTTGAGTTGCTCCAGCTGCGGCTGGAGCTGCTCAGCGTGGAGACGCAAGAAGAAGTGCTGCGCGTGGGTGGCCTGCTGGTCTTTGGGGCCTTGGCTGTGGCCTTCCTCAGTCTGGGTCTGGGCTTCCTGTCCATGCTGATCACCGTGGCACTGTGGGACAGCCACCGCTTGTTGACCCTCGGACTGTTCGCAGGTGTATTTCTGGGCTTGGGCGTGGTGGCAGCGTGGCTTGCTCGCGAGCGCGTGCGCAGCGGCACCCGGCTGTTCTCGGCCACGGTTGAAGAGCTCAAGCAGGACCGCGAGGAACTGCGCTCATGAGCGCAGGTGAACCCGGCCGAGCCGAGCAACTGGCCCGAAGGCGCCAGTTGCTGGTGTTGCGCTCCGGCAGGTTGCGCGCTCAGGCGGTGGAGCAGATGCAGGTTGTGCAACCCGCCTTGGTGTGGGCCGACCGCCTGCAGGACGCCTGGCTCTGGCTGCGCGCCAACCCGTTGGCGGTGGCGGGTGGCGTGCTCGCTGTGGCGGTGTGGCGACCGCGCTGCTCGCTGGGGCTCGCGCTGCGGCTGTGGTCGGGCTGGAAACTGTTGCAGCGCGCCCGAATGGCGGGCAGCACGGCGTCCCGCCTGTTCTGAGTTGCGTGCACATGCCGCCAAAAATCCCGCAGTCGGTGCTGGTCGTGATCCACACACCTGCACTGGAGGTTTTGTTGATCGAGCGCGCCGATGCGCCAGGCTTCTGGCAGTCGGTGACCGGCTCGAAGGACACGCTGGATGAATCCTTCGAGTGCACCGCTGCGCGTGAGGTGGCCGAAGAAACCGGGCTTGATGTGCGAGCGCCTGGCCATGCTCTCACCGACTGGGCGCTGGAGAACGTGTACGAGATCTATCCGCAATGGCGCCACCGCTATGCCGAGGGCGTGACGCACAACACCGAGCACCTGTTTGGCCTGTGCATTCCGCTCGCCGTGCCGGTGTTGCTGAGCCCTCGCGAGCACCGCGACCAGGTGTGGCTGCCCTGGACTGAGGCGGCCGAACGCTGTTTCTCGCCGTCAAACGCCGAGGCCATTTCCTGGCTGCCCAGATTGGCCGCAAGTTTGAATTGATTGACACGTGGCGCGCGTGGTCTTGGTGGCATGATTTGCCCATGAGCACTCTTCGCGTCGCCACTTACAACATCCACAAAGGCGTGCAAGGCCTGGGCCCGGCGAGGCGGTTGGAGATCCACAACCTGGCGCATGCGGTCGAGCAGTTCGATGCGGACATTGTGTGCCTGCAAGAAGTGCGGCAGCACAACCGCAAGCTGGAGAAACACTTCACCCGCTGGCCCGACCTGGACCAGGCCAGTTACCTGACCCCCGATGGCTACGAGGCGGTGTACCGCACCAACGCGACCACGCGCCACGGCGAACACGGCAACGCGCTGCTCTCGCGCTGGCCTGTGATCGACAGCCAGCACTCCGACGTGTCCGACCACCGCTTTGAGCAGCGCGGGTTGTTGCACGTGCAGTTGTTGATCGACGGCATCGAGGTGCACGTGGTCGTGGTCCACTTGGGGCTGATCCATGCCAGTCGTACGCGCCAGGTTCAGCGTCTGGGCGAGTACATCGCCACCGGCGTGCCCGAGGCCGCTCCGCTGATCGTGGCGGGTGACTTCAACGACTGGGGTGCGCAGTTGCTCGGGCCCATGGCCGATCTGGGCCTGCGTACCTTCGAAGGCATCCGCCTGCCGACTTACCCGTCGCGCCTGCCGCTGCTGCACCTGGACCGCATCTTTGTGCGTGGCCTGCGGCCTGTGTCGGCGCAGGTGCCGCACGGACGTGCGTGGTCGCGCATGTCGGACCACCTGCCGCTGATTGCCGAGCTGGAGTTGTGAAAGCCCAAGCGCTGTCTTCACGCCGCTCAGGTGCTGTGCACGGCGCCTTGAGAGGCGGCCACCAGTTGCTGCTGTTGCAGGGTGGCATCGAGTTTTTCCCAGCCATGGTGGAAGCCATGGACGCCGCGCGCCGCGTGGTTCACCTGGAGACCTACATATTCGAGTTTGCCGGCTCCGCGCTCAGCGTGGCCGAGGCGCTGGAGCGCGCAGCACAGCGCGGCGTGGTGGTGCGGCTGGTGATCGACGGCGTGGGCACGCCAGCCATTCCGCAGGCATGGCAGGAGCGGTTCGATGCCGCGGGCGTGCACTGGCACATCTACGCACCGCTGGGCCGTTTCGGTTTGCTGTTGCCCAGCCGCTGGCGGCGCCTGCACCGCAAGCTGTGTGTGGTTGATGGCACGGTGGGGTTTTGTGGCGGTATCAACATCATCGACGACCAGGACGATGTGGCCCTGGGCAAGCTCGACGCTCCGCGGCTGGACTTCTCACTGCGGGTTGCCGGGCCGCTGGTGCGCGACATGAATGACACCATGGAGCAGCTCTGGTGGCGCCTGCAGGCAGCGCGCAATGCACGCCGGCGCGAGTTCAAGGCGGCGTGGGATGCCTTGCGGGAGTCGCGCCCGGTGGGTGACTTCTCGCGCCTGCTGCAGAAGCTGGACACGGCCCGCACCAGCGTGCAGACCGGTGACAGTGCGTTCGGTGACAGCTGCGGCGCTCCCCTGGGCGTGGACAGCGCGCGCGCCATGCTGCTGCTGCGCGACAACGTGAGCCACCGCCACGATATCGAACGCGCCTATCTCAAGGCCATCGGCGCGGCGCGGCGAGAGATCGTGATCGCCAACGCGTACTTCATCCCGGGGCGCAAGCTGCGCCGCGCGCTGATCATGGCCGCGGCGCGGGGGGTTCGCGTGCGGCTCTTGTCCCAGGGCAAGTACGAGAACTTTTTTCAGTACCGCGCGGCGCGCCCGGTGTACCAACACCTGGTCAACGCCGGCATCGAGATCCACGAGTACGCGCCCAGCGCGCTGCACGCCAAGGTGGCGGTGGTGGACGAGCGCTGGGCCACCGTGGGTTCGACCAACCTCGATCCGCTCTCGCTGCTGCTGGCGCGCGAGGCCAACGTGATGACCACCGACCAACGTTTTGCCGCCCTGCTGCGCAGCCACCTCGATGGTCTTGTGCAGAACGCAGGGAACATGGTCGACGTGCATGCCTTGAGCGGCCGGCACTGGACGCAGCGGGTGCTCGACCGCATTGCGTTCGGCATCATGCGCCTCACGCTTTTTCTCACCGGTCATCGCTATTGATGTGGCCATGAACGATGACCTGATCGTCCAGCGCCCCGAAGGCCTGTACTGCCCACCGGGCGACTTCTACATCGACCCGTGGCGCAAGGTTGATCGAGCCGTGATCACGCATGCCCATGCCGACCACGCTCGCCCCGGCCATGCGCACTACCTGGCCACGGCAGTGTCTGAAGGCCTGCTGCGTTCACGTCTGGGTCAGGGCATAACCCTGCAGGGCCTGGCGTACGGCGAGGCGGTGGAGCACAACGGCGTGCGCATCTCGTTGCACCCGGCTGGCCATGTGCTGGGTTCGGCGCAGGTGCGGGTGGAGCATGGCGGGCATGTGTGGGTGGCCAGCGGCGATTACCGCACCACACCGGCCGGCGCCACACCCGACCGCACCTGCACGCCGTTCGAGCCGGTGCGCGCTCATGTCTTCATCACCGAATCGACCTTCGGCCTGCCCATCTACCGTTGGCGTCCCGATGCCGATCTGTTCGCCCAGATCAACCAATGGTGGGCTGACAATGCCGCGGCCGGGCGCGCCAGCGTGCTGGTTTGCTATAGCCTGGGCAAGGCGCAGCGCATCCTGGGAGGAGTCGATGCGTCCATCGGTCCCATCGTCTGCCACGGAGCCGTGGAGCCGCTCAACCGCGCCTACCGCGCCGTGGGCGTGGCACTGCCCGACACGCTGATGGTGAGCGACGTGACCGATAAAGCCAGCTTGCAACGCGCGCTGGTGCTCTGCCCTGGCAGCGCACTCGGTACGCCGTGGATCAAACGCTTCGGGGATTTTTCCGACGCGTTTGCCAGTGGCTGGATGCAGGTGCGCGGCCAGCGCCGGCGCGGTGGCCACGACCGCGGTTTTGTGCTGAGCGACCACGCCGACTGGCCCGGGCTGCTCGGTGCCATCGGTGCCAGCGGCGCCGAGCGCGTGATCGTCACGCACGGCAGCGTACCCGTGCTCGTGCGTTACCTGCAGGAGCAAGGCCTGCGGGCCGAGGGTTTCGACACCGAGTACGGCGACGAGCACGAAACCCGGGCAGAGACCGCACCTGCAGCCATGGCCCCGCCCACACCATGAAGCGCTTTGCCGATCTGTTCGCCGAGCTTGACGCGACCACGTCCACCAGTGCCAAGGTCACGGCGTTGCAACGTTACCTCGGCGCGGTGGACGACGCCGACGCGGCCTGGGCCGTGTACTTCCTCTCGGGCGGCAAACCGCGCCAGCTGATCAAGACCGCGCAGCTGCGCGCGCTGGCCGAAGAGGCGTCCGGCCTGCCCGCGTGGTTGTTCGACGCGAGCTACCAGGCCGTGGGCGACCTGGCCGAAACCATCGCCCTGGTGTTGCCTGCGCCCGCTGGCGCAGGCGGCCTGGCCATCAGCCTGAGCGAGTGGATGGAGCAGCGTCTGCTGCCCCTGCGCGGGCAGGGCGATGAGGCGGTGGCCGTGGCATTGCGCACCTGGTGGCGCGAGCTCGACGCCACCGGTCGATTCCTGCTGGTCAAACTGGTGGGCGGTGGCTTTCGCGTGGGCGTGAGCAAGCTGCTGGTGCAGCGCGCCATCGCCCAGCACGCGGGGCTCGACGCCAAGCAGGTGGCCGCGCGCATGATGGGGTTCACCGACAGCAAGCGCCTGCCGACCGCAGCCCAATACCGGGCGCTGCTGGCGCCGGCCGAGGCGCCGGGCTTCGAGCAGGCGGGTCGCGAGCCCAGCCAGCCCTATCCATTTTTTCTCGCGAGCCCCCTGGGCTTTGAGTCCAGCGACGACCTGCTCGACATGGAAGTCGCCAGCACCGGCATCGCGCAGTCCATGCAGGCGCGCTTGGGCCCGGCGAGCGACTGGCTGGCCGAATGGAAGTTCGACGGCATCCGCGGCCAGATCGTCAAGCGCGCCGGGCAGGTGTGGGTGTGGTCTCGCGGTGAAGAGCTCATGAGCGATCGGTTCCCCGAATTGCAGGCTCTGGCCCAGCGCTGGCCCGATGGCACCGTGGTCGATGGCGAGATCCTGGTCTGGCACGAGGAGGAGGGCGACCAAGCGTTGCCTGGCAGCGACCGGCCCGGTCGGCCCGCGCCGTTTGCGCTCTTGCAGCAACGCATCGGCCGCAAGACGCTGAACGCCAAGGTGCTCGCCGATGCGCCGGTGAGCTTCATGGCCTACGACCTGCTGGAAGCCGGCGGCCAGGACCTGCGCGCGTTGTCCCAGACCGAGCGCCGCGATCGTCTGGAGGCCTTGTCGGTGGAGATGAACGCGGCGACGGGTGCGCGCTTGTGGCTGTCGCCGTGCCTGGCAGGCAGCGACTGGCCCACGCTCGCCGGACAACGCTCGAAGGCTCGCGAACTCGGCGTGGAGGGCCTCATGCTCAAGCACCGAGACAGCGTCTATGGAACCGGGCGTCAGAAACGCTGGGCGGGCCCAGGCACCGGCACCGAAGGCGCTGTGCTGGCCTGGTGGAAATGGAAGATCGACCCGCTGAACATAGACGGTGTGCTGATCTACGCCCAGGCCGGCCACGGCCGCCGCGCCTCGGTCTACACCGACTACACCTTCGCCGTTTGGAACCGCGCGCCGGCCAGCGCCGCAGAAGCGCAAGCGGTGGTGGACGCGATCGCCCGCCGCGAACCCGCCGTGCCCGGCGCGCTGCAACTCGTGGCCTTCACCAAGGCCTATTCGGGTCTCACCGACGAAGAGTTCAAGGCGGTCGACACAGTCATCCGCCAGCACACGCTGGAAAAGTTCGGCCCGGTGCGCAGCGTGCGGCCGACCCTCGTGTTTGAACTCGCCTTTGAGGGCATTGCCCGCAGCACCCGCCACAAAAGCGGCGTTGCGCTGCGCTTCCCCCGCATGCAGCGCATCCGGCACGACAAGCCGCTGCACGAAGCCAGCACCTTGCAGGATCTGGAGCATTTGCTGGCGAAAACCCCAGCGAAAGTCGGTCAAGACGGCTGAGGCTTGTCCTCGCGAAGTCGGGTGATAGCATGTCCCATGCTGATGAAATCCGATCCTCCCATGACCCCTCCCACCCCCGACGAAGACATCGGCACGCCCGTGTCTGTCAAGATCCGCGAGCGCGTGAAAGCGGCGCGACAGCGTTTCCATTCCAACGACAACATCGCCGCATTCATTCAGCCAGGTGAGCTCGATCTGTTGCTCGACGAGGTGGCCGAGAAGATGAAGGGCGTGCTGGACAGCATGGTCATTGACCTCGACAACGACCACAACACCGGCGACACCGCGCGTCGCGTGGCCAAGATGTACATCAAGGAAGTGTTCAACGGGCGCTATGTCAATGCGCCCAGCATCACCGAATTTCCGAACGCCGAGCACCTCAACGAGCTGATGATCGTGGGGCCCATCACCGTGCGCAGCGCCTGCAGCCACCATTTCTGCCCGGTGATCGGCCGTATCTGGATCGGCGTCATGCCCAACGAACACACCAACGTGATTGGCTTGTCGAAATACGCGCGTCTGGCCGAATGGATCATGGGTCGTCCGCAGATCCAGGAAGAGGCGGTGGTGCAACTCGCCGACCTGATCCAGGAAAAGACCCAGCCTGATGGTTTGGCTCTCGTGATGGAGGCCAGCCATTACTGCATGGCCTGGCGCGGTGTGAAGGACATGGACAGCAAGATGATCAACTCGGTCATGCGCGGCGTGTTCCTCAAGGATCCCAACCTGCGGCGCGAATTCCTCTCGCTGATCCCTCGCTGAACGCACCGCGCTGAATCCACCGCCCACCCACAAGAAGAACACCATGCTCGTCCGCCTCCTCTACGTCAGCCGTGCTGTCGAAAAAGATTCTCCCCGTCTGATCGAATCCATCCTTGAATCCTCGCGCTCGCACAACATGGGCAACGGCATCACCGGCGTGCTGTGCTACGGAGGTGGTGTGTTCCTGCAGGCCATCGAGGGCGGGCGCAGCGCGGTCAACACGCTCTACAACCACATCGTGGCCGATGTGCGCCACACCGGTGTGGAACTGCTGCACTACGAAGAAATCACGGAGCGCCGCTTCGGTGGCTGGACCATGGGCCAGGTCAATTTGTCCAAGCTCAACACGTCCATCGTCCTCAAGTATTCCGAGAAGCCCGAGTTCGATCCGTACGCGGTGTCGGGCAAGGTCTCCCTGGCCTTGCTTGAAGAGTTGATGGCCACCGCGAGCATCATCGGCAGGGCTTGAGCCGGACGTGTTTCCCACGCTCCTCGGTTGCGACTTCACCAGCGCACCTTCGCGCCGAAAACCGATCACGTTGGCCTTGGGCCGAACAGACCGCCATCGCGTCGTTCTGAATGGCATGGAGCGCTTCGAAACGCTCGATGGCTGGGCGGCACGCATGACCGAGCCTGGCCGGTGGGTGGGCGGCTTTGACCTGCCGTTCGGCCTGCCGCGCGAACTCGTCACCACCTTGGGCTGGTCGACCGACTGGACCGCCTGCATGGCCCACTACGCCAGTCTCAGCCGTGAGGCCATCCGCGAGGCCTTCGCCGGCTTCTGCAACGCCCGCCCGGTGGGTGGCAAGTTTGCCCACCGCGCCACCGACGGGCCAGCTGGATCGAGCCCGAGCATGAAATGGGTCAACCCACCGGTGGCTTTCATGCTGCACGCGGGTGTGCCGCGCCTCGTGGCCGCCGGGCTCACTTTGCCGGGCCTGCTGCCCGGTGATGGCTCGCGCGTGGGGCTGGAGGCGTACCCTGGCTTGCTGGCGCGCAGCGTGCTCGGCACCACTTCGTACAAGAGCGATGACAAGGCCAAACAGACACCCGATCGCCTGATTGCACGCAAGACCTTGATCAATGCGCTGGAAAGCGGGCAGGCGCCGCTGCTGCAGGCGTGCGGGCTGCGCCTGAAGCTGACCCATGCGCAGCGCGACGCGCTGGCCGACGACGCCAGCGGCGACAGCCTTGATGCGGTGCTCTGTCTGTTGCAGGCCGCGTGGGCCCAGGCGCAGCACGAGGCGGGGCACCCGCGCTGGGGCCTGCCCGAATTCGATCCGCTCGAAGGCTGGATCGTGACCGCCTGACGGTACTCGCTGCCTACAATGGTTTTTGAACTCTCTCCACACGCCACGCCATGAACACCACCCCGACCGAACTCCCTGTGCTGCCCGAATTGCCGGCCGGTTTGCGCTTTGCTTTTGTCGAGGCCTCGTGGCACGCCGACATTGTTCACCAGGCTCGCGATGCGTTCTTTGAAGAGATGGCGCGCGGTGGTTTTCAGGCCGATGCCATCGACGTGTTCGACGTGCCCGGCGCGTTCGAGATTCCGCTGCACGTGCAGCGCCTGGCGCGTTCCGGCCGCTATGCCGCGGTGGTGGGCAGCGCGCTGGTGGTGGACGGCGGCACGTACCGCCACGATTTCGTGGCGCAGACGGTGGTGCAAGCCTTGATGGACGTGCAGCTCGACACCGGCGTGCCGGTGATCTCGGCTGTGCAGGCGCCGCACCACTTTCACGAGCACGTGGAGCACCGCCGTTACTTCATGCGTCACTTCGCGGTCAAGGGCACCGAGGCGGCGCAGGCCTGCTTGCAGACGGTGGCCGGCTTGCTGCGTGTGAAAGCCATGCCGTCCTGACCAACTGGGTGGCGTGTAAGGCTCTCGGTCTTGCGCGGACGAACCAGGGTCTCGTTGAAGGAAACCACCCATGTCTGCCACCGTCCGTTCCAAGTCTCCCCGTCGCGTTGTGACGCTCCTGGCATCACACGCCCTGTTTTTGCTGGTGGGTTTTGCAGCCGGCATCTATGCGCTGCCCATCCTCACCGCGCCGCCCGGGCCCAGCGCCGAGCTGGTGGCCCAGGCCCAGGCCAGTGGTCTGTTCCGAGGCGAATTTCGCCGCGATCTGAAAGACAGCGACGCCCTGCACTGGGGCGAAGGCACGCTCACGGTGAGCGCGCAGCAGATTGCGTTCAAGGGGCGGCTGGCGCCCGGGCCCGACTACAAGCTGTATCTCTCAACCGAGTTCGTGGAGACCGAGGCCGACTTCATCCGCCTCAAGCCGGGCATGCTGCGCGTGGGTGACGTGAAGACCTTCGAGAACTTCATCGTGACCCTGCCCGCAGGAACCGACCCGGCGCAGTACACCAGCGTCATCGTCTGGTGCGAAGCCTTCGGCCAGTTCATCACCGCCGCGCGGTACCGTGATCCGGGCTGAACATGGCCGGTAATTGATGCATCATCGTTGCCTGTGCTGCGTCACGGCCGTTCTGGTCCGGCGACGGAAGTGCTCCTTCATCGAACGGAAACTCTCATGAACGCAGCCAAACTGGTCGGCATCCTCCTCATTGCCGCGGGCGCCATCGGCCTCGTGTACGGCAGCTTCAGTTACACCAAGGACACCTCGGCAGTGAAGCTGGGGCCGCTTGAACTCACCGTGAAAGAGAAGGAAACCGTCAACGTGCCGGTGTGGGCCGGCATCGGTGCCATCGTGGTCGGTGCTGCGCTGCTGGTGATGGGCGGCAAGAAGGGCTGATCTCCCCGGCACCTGTTTGTCAGCCGATGCCGCGCAAGCCGGTCGCCCAGCTGCTCATTTCAGAGCCGTCCACCACATCGCTGTCCGGCGCGGCGGGCTGGATGGTTTCGCGCCAATGGACGCCATTCGAATTTCAACGCGAGGTGTGGTCTGCCATCGGCGCCGGCCACAGCGGTCTGCTGCACGCCACCACCGGCTCGGGCAAGACCTACGCAGTCTGGCTGGGCTTGATCGAACACCTCCTCCATTCGCTGCCCGCGCACAAGCCTGCACCGCTCACGGTGCTGTGGATCACGCCCATGCGCGCGCTCGCAGCCGACAGTGCGACGGCCCTGCGCGCGCCACTGGCCGATCTGGCACCCGGTTGGACGCTGGGCCTGCGCACCGGTGACACGCCCAGTGCGGAGCGTGCCCGGCAAGACCGGCGCTGGCCCACCGTGCTGGTCACCACGCCCGAATCGCTCTCGTTGCTGCTCGCGCGCAACCACGCGCCCGACGAACTCGCAGCGGTGCGTGCGGTCGTGGTGGACGAATGGCACGAACTCATCGGCAGCAAGCGCGGTGTGCAGGTGCAGCTGGCGCTGGCGCGGCTGCGGCGCTGGCAACCCGGTCTGCTGGTGTGGGGCATGAGCGCGACGCTGGGCAATCTCGATGAAGCCCTGCAGGTGCTCTGTGGTCCGGGCAATGCCCAGCTGGTGCGAGGGCGTGTGGACAAGGCGTTGGCCATTGACACGCTGATTCCCAATGAGCCTGGCCGCTACTCCTGGGCCGGTCACCTGGGCGCGCGCATGCAGGAGCCGGTGGTGCGCGAACTCGAGACGGCGAGCACCGCGCTGGTATTCACCAACACCCGCAGCCAAGCCGAGATCTGGTACCAGATGCTGCTGGCCTTGCGGCCCGACTGGGCCGGGCAGGTGGCTCTGCACCATGGCAGTCTGGACAAGGAAGTGCGCGAGTGGGTGGAGCAGGGGTTGAAGTCAGGCCAGTTGAAGGCTGTGGTCGCCACGTCCTCGCTTGATCTCGGTGTCGATTTTTTACCGGTGGAGCGGGTGCTGCAGATTGGCTCGGCCAAAGGCGTGGCGCGCCTGTTGCAACGTGCTGGGCGCAGCGGTCACGCGCCGGGCAGGCCCAGCCGCGTGACGCTGGTGCCCACCAACACGCTGGAGTTGGTGGAGGCCGTGGCCGTGCGCGAAGCGGCGCTGGCCGGGCGCGTTGAGAGCCGGCGCAGCCCCGAACAACCGCTGGACGTGCTGGTACAGCACCTGGTCACCGTGGCGCTGGGCGGTGGTTTCAGGCCCGACGACTTGTTTGACGAGGTGCGCAGCGCGTTCGCGTACCGCGAGCTCTCGCGGGACTCGTTTGACTGGGCGCTGGCCTTTTGTGAGCGCGGCGGCGAGAGCCTGAACGCCTACCCCGACTACCACCGCATCCAGCCCGACGAGGCAGGCGTCTACCGTGTGCCCGACACGCCGCAGGGCCGTGCCACCGCGCGCCGCCACCGGCTGGGCGTGGGCACCATCGTCAGCGACGCGTCGCTGCAGGTGAAGTACATGAACGGCGGGCGCATCGGCTCGATCGAAGAAGGCTTCATCGCGCGCCTGCGCAAAGGCGATTGTTTTGTGTTCGCCGGTCGCCTGCTCGAGTTCATCCGCGTGCACGAGATGACGGCCTGGGTGAAAAAGGCCGAGAAGACCAAGGGTGCCGTGCCATCGTGGCAGGGCGGCAAGATGCCGCTGTCCACCGAGCTGGCCGATGCCGTGCTGGCGCAGATGGCGCTGGCCGCCGACGGGC
>JBBQSX010000047.1:0-19673 GCA_038213545.1 Burkholderiales bacterium | reverse complement strand
GCTGGACCTGAACCGCACGGTCAACGACTGCCTGGTGCTGGTGGGACATCTTCTCGCGCAGACCCACATCGAGGTGCAGCGCGAATTGCGGGGCACACGCCGCGTGGGCTGCAACCGGCAGGAGCTGCAGCAGGTCATCATCAACTTGCTGATCAACGCGATCCAGGCCATGCCGCAGGGCGGTGTGTTGCGGCTCATCACGCAGGACTGGGTGCCGGAAGGCCCGCACGGCGTGCACGCGGGTGGCGCGCTCTTGCGCGTGGAAGATACCGGACACGGCTTGAGCGCAGAGGCGCAAGAGCGGTTGTTCCGCCCGTTCTTCACCACCAAGAACGACGGTAACGGCCTGGGCCTGTGGATCAGCCAGGGCCTGGTGGAGCGATATGGCGGCAGCCTCTTTGCGGCGAACCGGATCGATGGGCCTGGCGCGGTTTTCACCGTGCGGTTGTCCACTGAGCCGCTTGCGCCTTCGGCCACACCGACGAACGACGGACGGCCAGTTCCGCAGTGAGGCAGGACGAGTGCCAGCTCAGGCCAGCATGTCGAAACCTTGTGCCTCCACCCCCACAAATGCGCGGGTGAACGCCGAGAGCGTGGCGTAGAAGCGGGCCTTGGGGTGCGCTGCGATGTCGTCGCACATGCGCATCACCCACGGCTGCAGGTGGGTGGCGAAGAACTTCTGCTGTTGGGTGAGGTTGGCCACCTCCACATCGTCGCCGGCGATCAGGTAGCGCATGACCTCGCAGAGGTAGGCCACATGGTCTTCGGTTTCCGACATGGTGTCGTCGCGCCCCAGGCCGAGCTTGGCCAGATCGGTGCGCAGCGCGGCCAGCGGCTTTTCATTCAGGAAACCGCTGAGGTAGTGCGAACCGAACAGGTAGACCTCGGGCTTGCCCACGCCACCGAAGAGTGCGTTGTATTCGGCGATGACAGCCGCGTCGTCTTGCTCGCGGGCAGCGGCCACCACCTCGCGCCACGGCTCTTCCAGAAATCCCCCGGCGGCAGGCGCCTCGGTCACGGCCACGCGCAGCTGGGCCATGAGCTCGCTGGACGGTGGCGCGTAGTACAGCGCCGCCAGCAGGCCATAGACCTCGGCGCGGGCGGTTTCTTCGTCCAGGGCGGACGTGATCGGGATGCTGTTGTTCATGGCTTGATCGGGATTCACAGATCGGTGATCCGGGTCTCACCCGGGTTGGAGTAGAGGTCTACCACGCGGCAGTCGCCGCACATCTTCAGGCGCTCCAGCGCTTCGCCCTGGAACATGGAATGGCCCGCGAGTTTGCCCAGCATGACCTCGATGCCCTTGAGCGTGCCGAAGGGTTTGGCGCAGCGGATGCAGTGGTAGGGCTGCGCTTCGTTGAGCACGCGCAACTGCTTGCGCTGCTCGCCGATCAGCAGGCGCGGCTGCAGCGTGATGGCGTCTTCCGGGCAGGTGCTGGCGCACAGGCCGCACTGCACGCAGTTCTTCTCGATGAAGCGAAGCTGCGGGCGCTCGGTGTTGTCCTGCAGGGCGCTGGCCGGGCAGGCGCTCACGCAACTCAGGCACAGCGTGCAGGTGTCCTTGTTGACGTTGATGGTGCCGAGCAGCGAAGCGCCGGGCAGTGCGATGGCTTCCATGGCGGGGCGCTGGGGGGCGCTGTCCTGCAGCAGGTGGTCGATGGCCAGCTCCACCGTGGCGCGCTTCTCGGCCTGGATGGCGAAGGTGGCGCGGCGCTTGACGGTCTGTGCCGGGGCACCGACCAGCGCGGCGTCGAGTGCCTGAACGTCGCGCACCTCGATCAGGCGGAAGTGTTGCCCGCTGTAGCCCAGACCGCTCACCAACGCCTGCGCCACCGCCATCTGCTCGCGCACCGCATTGCGGTACTGGGGCGCTTCTTCGCCGGTCATGAGCACCCATACCTGCGAGGCGCCGTAGGCAAAGGCCGAGAGCCACACGTCCAGTCCGATGGAAGCGGTGTGCCACAGCGGCATCGGGATCACGCGCGCGGGCACGCCCCGAAACGCCTTGTTCATCGAGGCCACGCGGCCCAGCTCGTTGACGAGCGCCGAGCCGGCTTCCTGGCTGTGCAGCAGCAGTGCAGCGTTCTGGCCACCGGCCTTGGCGTAGGTGGCCAGCAGGGTGCGCAGCTTCACGCCCTGCTCGCTGGCGCGCGGGTAAGCGTATGACAGCGCGCCCGTGGGACACACGGTGGTGCAGGCGCCGCAGCCCACGCAGAGGTTGGGGTTGACGGCGATCTGGTTTCTTTTGAGGTCGCTGCTGATGGCGAGCGCCGAGCAGATCTCCACACAGGCGTTGCAACCCACGGTTTCGTTGCGACCGTGCGCGCAGAGCTTCTGCTTGTAGGTGAAGAACTTGGGTTTTTCGAACTCGCCCACCAGCTCGCGCAGCTTGAGCACGGTGGACATGCCGGGGGCGTTGTCGATGCCGCTGGCCAGGTGGAAATAGCCCTGGGGATGCGCGTGCTGCGTGAAAGCCGGCGCGGCCCGCAGGTCCAGCACCATGTCGAACTGTTCGCTGTGGTCCTGCGCGTCGCGCTGGAAGTTGATGGCACCGACCGCGTCGTAGGCCTTCACACAGGCGCGGTGGCTCTTGCACTTGTCCATGTCGATCTGGTAGTCCAGACCGATGGCGCCTTCGGGGCAGGCGGCCACGCAAGCGTTGCAGCGCGTGCAGAGATCCAGGTCGATCGGGTTGTTCGTGGTCCAGTCCACGGTGAACGCGCCGAGCCAGCCGCGCACCTCGCCGATGGCACCCGCCATCACCGGGTAGCGGCGCGTCTGCATGCCCTTGCCACCCGTGGACAGGATGCTCACTTCCAGCGTGTCGGACACCAGATCGGCCACGCGCTCGGCGTCCTGCAGCGCGCCGATGATCAGCAGGCGGCCCGCGCTCTTGTAGGTGACGGTGGGCACCGGCTCGGCGTCGGGCAGGCGTGCGGCGGCCAGCAGAGCGGCCATCTTGGGCGTGGCGTCTTTGGCTTCGCGGCTCCAGCCGCCGGTTTCGCGGATGTTGACGAACTTGATGGGGCGCACGTCGAGCGGGACCGCGCCCTCGGTCTGTTCAGAAAGTTCAGTGAAAAGGCGGCTTTCCTGGGTGCAGGCGACCACCAGGTCTTCGTTGCTGCGCGCAGCCCGCTGGAAGGCAGGCGCGTCGCGGCGGCACAGCGTGGTGTGCAGGGTCAGGTCTTCATCCAGGGCCTCGCCCAGAACCCGGGGGTTCAGTGGCATGGTCTGGTTGCAATTGCAGATCAGCGTGGTCATCGTGGGTATCCGGTGTCTCGGGAGCGGGGGTGTCGTTGTTGTCGTCGGGCAGGACTTCTTCGGCCTCTGGCGCTGTCTGGGCCACCGCTTCGGGAGGCTCCGTCTGCGGCTCTGTGATCGGCTGCGGGGTCGCGGTGGTGGCGGGCTTCACCTCGTTGGGGTCGTCCACCAGTTTGAGGAACTGCGCGCCCACCATCTTGGCCATGTCCGCCGCCGAAAGCGGGCTCGGCTTGGAGTAGTCGTCGATGTAGATGTCCAGCCCGTCCATGATGTTGTAGTGCGGGTCTGTGAAGAGCTTCTTCACCGCTGCATTGCGCACATCGGGCGACACGCTGCGGGCCACGAACGCGGAGTAGTCGGACTCGGGCGTGAGGCGCGCCACATCGTCGAGCGTGAGGGCCGGGGGCGCCTCAGGCGGTTCCTCCACCACGGGGGCAACCGGTACAACCACCGCAGCGGGTGCCGCGACCACCACCGGCGCAGGCGGTGGCTCGGGAGGCAGCGGCTCGCCGGTGCGCACCTGCGCCTTGCGGCGCGACCAGCGCGAGAAAAAGTTGTCTTCGTCGGCAGCCATGGTCACGGTCTGGGCGGCTGCCCACCGCCGCGCAGTTTTTCGGTGCTGATGCGCACCGGCTGGCCAAAGCGATCGGTCAGGGGCTTGAAGCTCTCGGGGCGCTGGCGGCGCTTGGGTTCGGGTTGGTAGGTGGTGTCCACAAAGCCGCGCATCCAGTCCACCACCTCGGGAGCGGCTGGCACCTGGTCCACGCGCTCCTGAGCGTCGAGCCAGCGGCCGGCGTCGTGGTAGCTGAGCGTCACGATCTGCGGCACGGCCATGGGCTCACCGTCGAGCAGGCGGGCTTCATCGGCGCGCCAGAACACCCAGAAACATGGGTTCGGGCTGCTCAGGTTGAGGAAGTAACCCTCGGCATCGTCGCGAAACAGCATCACGCGAAAACGCGGGAACAGCCAGTGGGTGGTCGAGCCATCTTCTGCAGACGCATCGACAGGCTCCACCGCTTGCGGCTCGTGGTCGTGCTCCGCACCTTCCGGTTCCGTCTCGTCCGGGCTGCCGCGCAACAACACGTCGGCCAGCACCCAGCGAAACGGCTGCCAGCGGCTCATCGGGCCACTCACAGGCTCGCGACGCATCACCACATCGACCTCGATGGCGGGCCGACCGCGGGTGAGAGCAGGGGTATGGGGGTTGTTCATACGAAGGCAGGAATGTACGGCATCCCGCCCTCGAACGGGACGTGTGCACCCGCTTCACCACGCGCGGCCTGCTGCTTTGGAAGACCTGTCCATGCCTCAGCGCACAGCCAGGTAAGTCAATAGGTTTCGAGATGCAGTCGACCTTCGCGTTTGAGCGCAGCGCCAACGGTGTCCCAGTTCAACCCCGCCCCTTGCGCCACGTCGCGCAAGGCCATCACCACACCCTCTTCCATGCTCTTGAGGCCGCACACATAAAAGTACGTGTTCGGGTCCTGCAGCAGCACCGCGAGATCGGCGGCGCGCTCGCGCATGGCGTCCTGCACATAACGCTTGGGCGCGCCCGGCGTGCGGCTGAAGGCGAAGTTGGTGTCGATGAAGTCCTTGGGCAGGTTTTGAAGCGGGCCGAAGTACGGCAGCTCTTCCTGCGTGCGAGCCCCGAAGAACAGCATGAGCTTGCCCCCTTCGAACTTGCCAGACGCCCGCAGGCGCCGACGCCACTCGGTCATGGCGCGCATGGGTGCGCTGCCGGTGCCGGTGCAGATCATCACGATGCTGGACTTGGGGTGGTTGGGCATGAGGAAACTGGCGCCAAACGGCCCGATCACCTCCACCTTGTCGCCCACCTGAAGATCGCACATGAAGTTGCTGGCCACGCCGCGCACCGGCTCACCGTCATGGTCGGCCAGCACGCGCTTGATGGTCAGCGACAGGTTGTTGTAGCCGGGCCGCTCTCCGTTGCGCGGGCTGGCGATCGAATACTGTCTTGCGTGGTGCGTGCGGCCGATCTCGTCGACACCGGGCGGCACCACGCCGATGCTCTGGCCTTCCAGCACCGGGAACGGTACGGCGCCGAAGTCCAGCACGATGTGGTGTGTGTCGTAGTCGCTGCCGGCGGTCTTGCCGACTTCCGTCACGCGCACGTTGCCCACCACCGTGGCCGTCACCGTTTTCTGCGCAGCCTTGGGGCCGTACAGGTTGGTGTAGGCGTGCGCGGCCGACCAGGGTGGCAGGGTCGAGCCGAAGCTGCTCGCCACGAAGGTTGATTCGGCGGTGGCAGCGTTGGCAGGGGCTTCGACAAGCTCAGCCCGAACGGAACCACCTTCAAGCGGGGTCAGGCCTTCCAGCTCTTCCGGTGGCAACTCCGGTGGAAGTTCGTTCCAGGTGAGCTGCTCTTCGGGCGTGTAGGCGCGCACCAGCGGCATGGTGCGCCAGTTGTCGATGGAACCGGTGGGGCACGGCGAGATGCAGTGCATGCACAGGTTGCACTTGGAGGCATCAACCACGTAGTTGACGTTGTCGTGCGTGATGGCCTGCACCGGGCAGATGGCTTCACAGGTGTTGCAGCGGATGCAGATCTCGGGGTCGATGAGGTGCTGCTTGATGACAGCGAGTTCAGCTGGGGCGTTCATGGAAGTTCTCCGGGCGCATCTTGGGCCCTCCATTGTCTGACTGCGGGTCTCCGGAGCACGTGACCCAACCGGGGATGCCGCGGGTCCGGGTCTCCCGGCCCGCAGGCATCGTCCCCCTGGGGGGAAGCCGCGTCAGCGGCGCAGGGGGGAGTCAATTGAAACGAACGTATTCAAAATCAACCGGCTGGCGGTTGATACCCATCACCGGCGGTGCGATCCAGCCGGCGAACTTGCCCGGTTCGGTCACACGGCCCATGAGCGAAGCGACGAAGGCGAAGTCGCCCGGGGTCGGCAGCCACTCGTCCTTGCGGGCGGTCCACTCCGCCTCGCTGATCACCTTGCCCTCGGGCGTGGTTTTCACACCGGCCAGGGCGCCGATCTGGCGGTTGAAGGCCTTGTGCGGCGCCACCAGGCGGTTCGCAATACCGGCTTTTTCCAGCACGCGGTTCCAGCGGCCCACACCGGCCACCGAGTCCCGGATGTAGTCGTCGCGCAGCACCTCGTTGAGCGCGTTGAGCATGGGCACGTCCTTCTCCACGATCTGGCCGTTGTGCACCTCGAGCACCTTGTAGGTCTGGCCCTTGAGCACGTGGTCATCGCCGCGTTTGCCTTCTTCAAAACGGCCCTTGAGACCCGAGCTGTAGAAGATGGCGGCGTTGCTCGACTGGTCGGCGCCGAACAGGTCGATGGTCACGCTGTAGTGAAAGTTCAGGTAGCGCTGGATGGTGCCGATGTCGATGCAGCCGGCGGCGCGAATCAGCGCCGCGTCATCGGTCTTGAGTTCGTTCATCACCTGCGCGGTACGGGTGAGCACTCGGGAGATGCCGCTCTCGCCCACGAACATGTGGTGGGCTTCTTCAGTCAGCATGAACTTCGTCGTGCGGGCCAGCGGGTCGAACGCGCTCTCGGCCAGTGCAGACAGTTGGAACTTGCCGTCGCGGTCGGTGAAGTAGGTGAACATGAAGAAGGCCAGCCAGTCGGGCGTCTTCTCGTTGAATGCGCCCAGGATGCGTGGGTTGTCCGCATCGCCCGAGGTGCGCTGCAGCAGCGCGTCGGCTTCTTCGCGGCCATCGCGGCCAAAGTGTTTGTGCAGCAAATACACCATGGCCCACAGGTGGCGGCCTTCTTCCACGTTGATCTGGAACAGGTTGCGCAGGTCGTACATGCTGGGCGCGGTCAGGCCGAGGTGGCGCTGCTGCTCCACCGACGCCGGCTCGGTGTCGCCTTGCGTGACGATGATGCGGCGCAGGTTGGCGCGGTGTTCGCCGGGCACGTCTTGCCAGGCCTTTTCGCCCTTGTGGTCGCCAAAGTGGATCTCGCGCTCGGCATCGCCCGGATTCAGGAAGATGCCCCAGCGGTAGTCGCGCATCTTCACGTGACCGAACTGGGCCCAGCCTTGCGGGTCCACGCTCACCGCGGTGCGCAGGTACACCTCATGGTCGGTCGAGCCTTCAGGGCCCACGTCGTCCCACCAGTTGATGAAGTTGGGCTGCCAGCCTTCGAGCGCGCGCTGCAGGGTGCGGTCTTCGCTCAGGTTGACGTTGTTCGGGATCTTGTCGCTGTAGTTGATGCTGGACATGCGGTTCTCCTGGGTGGGTGGCTTGAATTTCCGTTCGCCCTGAGCCTGTCGAAGGGCTCATGCGATGTTGGCTGGTGAGGGCTTCGACAGGCTCAGCCCGAACGGAGGTTGATTCCGAACGGGAGGTTTCGATCAGACGCGGTTGAAATCAAAGGTGGCTTTGTCGCCTTTTCCATAGACCTTGAGCGCACCCTTTTCGCCCACGGCGTTGGGGCGGATGAAGATCCAGTTCTGCCAGGCGGTGAGCCGGCCGAAGATGCGCGTGGCCATGTTTTCCTTCTGCGCGAAACGCAGGTTGGCTTCCAGGCCGGTGAGCGCGTCGGGTGACATGGAAGCGCGCTCTTCCAGCGCCATGCGCACTTCGTCGTCCCAGTCAATGTCGTCCGGTGCAGCGGTGATCAGGCCCAGGGCCAGTGCGGCATCGGCGTCCAGCGCCTGGCCAATGGCGGCGTGCGCGGCGGCCATCGGGCTGGCTTCTTCATAAAAGCGGCGCTGCAGGCGCGACTGGTCGTTGACCATGGGCAGCAGGCCGAAGTTGAACGCATCGAGCTGCAACTTGGGCGCTTTGTCGGCGTCGTCCGGCAGGGCGAGCATGTAGGCCCGGTCGGCGCAGAAAGCCAGCTCGGCAAAGCAGCCAGCGAAGCACGAACCGGACTCGATGAGCGCAAACAGGCTGCGCGAAGACACATCGAGCCGCGCAAAGGTGCGGCGCATCAGGCCGAGCGTCTCGCGCACCAGCCAGTGGTCTTTGTTGGCCAGCATCACGGCGTCGCTGGCGAGCACGGCAGCGGCGTCACCTTCGGTCTTGAGCAGCCACGTACCGATGTCGAGTTCGTTGGTGCGCAGGCACAGGATGGCGTCGTCGAGTTCACGCGCCATCTGCAGCGGCCACCAGGCGGCGCCCGCGGCTTCGATGGCAGCGATGTCTTGCGGCTGCGCGCTGGTGGGCGCTTTCAGCGTGATGGTGGCGCTGCGCTTGGCTCGGTCGATGGCCACGTTCACAAACGCGTAGCTCAGGCCGTTGGCGCTGTCGGTGCGAGCGATGCGTGGCAGGGCAACGCCCTGGCCGGCGGCGGGGCGGTCGCTCTGCGTGGCCAGCGCGGCGGCGCGCTCCTTCACGTGGTCGGCAAATTTCTGTGGTTTGGCAATCGAGTCCACCAGGCGCCAGTCCACCGCCTTCTGTCCACGCACACCTTCACTGGTGGTGCAGAAGATGTCGGCGAGGTCGTGGCGCACGTGGCGCTTGTCGGTCACGCGGGTGAGGCCGCCGGTGCCGGGCAACACGCCGAGCAAAGGCACTTCGGGCAGGGACACAGCAGACGACCGGTCATCGACCAGCACGATCTCGTCGCAAGCCAGAGCCAACTCGTAGCCGCCGCCTGCGCAGGCACCGTTGAGCGCAGCCACAAATTTCAGGCCACTGTATTTGGAGGAGTCTTCAATGCCGTTGCGCGTCTCGTTGGTGAACTTGCAGAAGTTCACCTTCCAGGCGTGGCTGGAGACGCCCAGCATGAAGATGTTGGCGCCGGAGCAGAACACGCGGTCCTTGGCGCTGGTCACCACCACGGTGCGAACCTCGGGGTGCTCGAAGCGCACGCGGTTGAGCGCGTCGTGCAGTTCGATGTCCACACCCAGGTCGTAGCTGTTGAGCTTGAGCTTGTAGCCGGGGCGGATGCCGGCGTTCTCATCGATGTCGATGGCCAGCGTGGCCACGGCACCGGCGAACGACAGCTTCCAGTGGCGGTACTGGCTGGGGTCGGTGCGGTAGTCGACCGTGGTGGGCGCGGTGGCTGCCGCGGGTGTGGCTGCAGCGGGTGCGGCTGCAACAGGCGCTGGGGCAATGGCGATATCACTCATGGGTTTGTCTCCTCGGGGCTGCTCGGCGAATGGAGCCCCCGACGGACCGGCATTCAACTGCTGGTGGGAGCCCGATGACGTGAATAATAATTCACGAAGTCAGAACGGTCAATGCACTTTCATGCATGTTTTGCAACCAGCCCCAACTGTTCACGCACCTGAACCCGCAACGCCTGAAACGCATCTTGGAGGTTGTAGGCGCTGGTGTTGAAGCTCATGTCGGCCTTGGAATAGAAAGCCGAGCGCCCGGCCAGGATGCGCTTCAAATCTTCCATGGCCTCGCGGCTGGCCGCCATGGGACGCATGTCGCCCTGCGCGGTAACACGCCCCATGTGGTCGGCCGGGTCGGCCTGCAGCCACACGGTCGTGCAGTGGGAGAGCAGCAGGTTGAAGTTGGCCGCATCCGACACCAGTCCGCCAGGGGTGGCAATCACCACCTCGGGGTAGATCTGGATCGCTTCTTCCAGCGCGCGGCGCTCGTATCGGCGGTAGGCGGGCGTACCGTAGAGGGAGTGGATCTCGTTGATGCTGCAGCCGGCAAACTTCTCGATTTCACGGCTGAGCTCGATGAAGGCAAAACCCAGGTCGTCGGCCAGTCGCTGGCCCAGCGTGGACTTGCCCGCGCCACGCAGACCGATGAGTGCGATGCGCGAGCTGCGCCCGGGGTCGCCACCGGGCACCGCGCCCCCGTCCATCAGGCCGCCAATAGCCATGCGCACACGGCGCAAATCGGCCTCGCCACGGCCTTCGAGCAAGTCGCGGATCAGCAACCATTCGGGTGAGCTTGTGCTCACATCTCCGAGCAATTCGGCCAGCGAGCAGTGCAGCGCCTGCGACACCTGCAGCAGCACCAGTATGGAAGCGTTGCCGGTGCCGTACTCCAGGTTGGCGAGGTGCCGCTCGGACACGTCGGCCGCCACGGCCACGGCCTTGCGCGTCATGCCACGGCGCGAGCGCAGGGTACGCACGCGCTCGCCGAGCGCCACCAGAAAGGGATTCCTCACCTCCTCATCCGCCGGGGCGGAGCCGGCGGGTCGGGCGGTGGCCATCAGACCGGGATCGGCAGCATCCATGGTTTGCCTGAACTTTCAAACGGTTTCATCGGGTTCGGGAAAACCCGCCCGGGGCTTGCCAAGCACCCCTACATGCACTTTAATGCACATCTGAGCGCACGCAAGATAGTGCATTTATAGCGCCATTCTCCACCCACGAACAGCCTTGGGCGTTCGCCACCCGAATTCACCCACCGTGAACACACAACCGCTCCCCGACCATTCGGTCTACAGAGCCAGCGCGCCGCCGATGTCGCAGCACCGCGACGCGAGCCCCGATGGACGTGCTCGCCGACTCGGCGCTAGCCTTGAACACTGATCGCGCGAACCCCACAGAGGAGACAAAAAACATGACCAGCAACGTTGCGCCCCCCGCCGAACGCTTCAACTTCGCCCGCCACCTGATCGCACGCAACGCTGGCCGCCCGGACAAGACCGCGTTGATCGACGACCAGGGTTCGATGACCTACGGCCAACTCGCCGAACAAGTGCAGCGTTTTGCCGAAGCGCTGACCGCATTGGGCCTGCGCCGCGAAGAGCGCGTGCTGCTGCTCATGCACGACTGCACCGACTGGGTGGTGGCCTTTCTGGGCGCACTGCACGCAGGCGTCGTGCCGGTGGCGGTGAACACGCTGCTGACCGCGCAGGACTACGGCTACATGCTGGCCAACAGCCGCGCGCAAGCTGCGCTGGTGTCGGCTGCGCTGCTGCCCACGCTGCAGACTGCGCTGGCCCTCCAAGCCACCGAAGTCAAGCATCTGATCGTCTCGCGCGCCACCGAAGTCCTGCCGCACGGCGCGCATGATTTCGCGACCCTCGTTGCCAGCGGCCAGCCCGCCAGGCCCGCTGACACGCACGGCGACGAGCCCGCGTTCTGGCTCTACTCCAGTGGCTCCACCGGAGACCCCAAGGGCACGGTGCACACCCAGGCCAACCTCTACTGGACAGCCGAGCTCTATGGCAAGGCGGTGCTCGGCCTGCGCGAGAACGACGTGGTGTTCTCTGCCGCCAAACTGTTCTTCGCCTATGGCCTGGGCAATGCGCTGACCTTCCCGCTGAGCGTGGGCGCCAGCGTGGTGCTGATGGCCGAGCGGCCCACGCCACAGGCCTGCTTCAAACGCTTCACCCAGGCGAAGCCCACTGTGTTTTACGGCGCTCCCACCGGCTACGGCGGCATGCTCGCCAGCCCCGACCTGCCAAAGAAAAGCGACGTGGCGCTGCGCCTGTGTTCCTCGGCCGGCGAGGCGCTTCCAAAAGACATCGGCCAGCGCTGGACGAACCACTTCGGCGTGGAAATCATCGACGGCATCGGCTCCACCGAGATGCTGCATGTGTTCCTCTCCAACCGCCCGGGCGACGTGCGCTACGGCACCACCGGCAAGCCCGTGCCGGGCTACGAGATCGAGCTGCGCGGCGAAGACGGCCAGCCCGTGCCCGATGGCGAGATCGGCGACCTCTACATCCGCGGCCCCAGTGCCGCGCTGATGTACTGGAACAACCGCGCCAAGACCCGCGACACCTTCCATGGCGGCTGGACCATGGCTGGCGACAAGTACACACGCGACGCCGACGGCTACTGCACCTACGCGGGCCGCAACGACGACATGCTCAAAGTCAGCGGCATCTACGTGAGCCCCTTTGAGGTGGAAGCCACGCTGGTGCAACACCCGGCCGTGCTCGAGGCCGCCGTGATCGGCAAAACCGATGCCGACGGCCTGACCAAGACGAAGGCCTTCGTGGTGCTCAAGAGCGGTGTGCAAGCCACCGAAGCCGAGCTGCAGGCCTTCGTGAAGGAAAAACTGGCGCCCTACAAATACCCAAGGTTCATCGAGTTTCTGCCCGAGCTGCCGAAAACCGCCACCGGCAAGATCCAGCGTTTCCGGCTGCGGGAACGCGAAGCGCACCGAACCTGACACCGGGCGCCTGCATCAGCCGACTTCCAGTGTGGTCAACCCATACAGGCGCGAGAGCGCCAGTCGCGGCGCTGGGCCGCCGTACATGCGTGCGGTGGGGAACGTGGCCTCCATGCCCTGATGCAGCGCCAGCTCGATGGCCATGGCGTTGCCTTCGGGTACATCCATGAAAACCGGCTCTGTCGAAGGTACGTGGGAACACAGCGCGTCGAACAAGGCATGCGCAATAGCGGGTGTGTCAGCGCACAACGGCGCGAGTTTGCAGCCCTCCCGGCAAACCCGCAACACCCCATACCCCTGCAGCTCCCCAGCTTCCCACCAACCCATGGCATGGCTCTGCGGCATCTGGATCCAGTCGTGCAGAAATGCAGACCGGGGCGCTGGGTGGAAGGCGTTGTCATAGGCGACCAGAGCCTGGAAAGGCAGGGCAGACAGGGGCACAACGCACGGGTCGGTCGTCACCTGCGCCTCACGCCCCCAGCCTTTGTAGCGAACGTTGTACTAGGCCAGCTCAAAGCCGGATTTGCGGTAGTTGTCCTGCTGGGCGACCACACCATCCAGACCCACGACGCAGCCTTTGACGTGTTCCAGCGCAGCGCTCCATACGGCCTTGCCCAGCCCGTGTCCGCGCAGCGGCGGATCGACAATATAGAAACCCAGGAAGGCGTGGTGATCACCTTGGCGCACGCACGAAATCGACGCCACAGGACGCTCACCAAGCCAGCCCATGAAAAACCCCTGGGGATCGACGTTGTAGAGCGGATCCAGGTCATGCAAGCCTGGATTCCAACCCTCACGCTCAGCCCAGCGCAGGGCAGTCGAGAAGTGGGCACGGGTCATGCAGCGGATCTGGTAAGAGGCATAGGGCAAATCAAGCTCCCGGGGGTATGCGGCATCACAGCCCAAATCCAAGATCTGCGCCATACCGCATCGGTAGTACTTCGACGAAATCCTGGCCACAAAAAAGCCGGCTGGAAGCCGGCTCTCTGGGGTGAAACGGACAGCCTGCAGCTTCAGGTTTCCTTGGAAATCTTGATGCTCGGAAACTTGTTCGAGAAGTCCTTGGCCTTGGCCGCGATCTTGATGGCGAGCTGGCGCGCGACCGACTTGTACAGGCCGGCAATCTCGCCGTCGGGGTCGGCCACCACGCTGGGCATGCCGCTGTCGGCCTGCACGCGGATGCTCATGTTCAGCGGCAGCGCGCCGAGGTAGTCCATGCCGTACTCGGCAGCCATGTTCTTGCCACCATCCACACCAAAGATGTGTTCCACGTGGCCGCATTTCTCGCACACATGCACCGCCATGTTCTCCACGATGCCCAGGATGGGCACGCCCACCTTTTCGAACATCTTGATGCCCTTGCGCGCGTCGAGCAGGGCGATGTCCTGCGGCGTGGTGACGATCACCGCGCCTGTGAGCGGCACGCGCTGGCTCAAGGTGAGCTGGATGTCGCCGGTGCCCGGGGGCATGTCGACGATCAGGTAGTCGAGGTCTTTCCAGTTGGTCTGGCGCAGCAGCTGCTCCAGCGCCTGTGTGGCCATGGGGCCGCGCCAGATCATGGCTTCGTCACGGTCGATCAAAAAGCCGATCGAGATCACCTGCACGCCGTAGTTCTCCAGCGGCTCCATGGTCTGGCCGTCGGCACTCTCGGGCCGGCCTTCCACGCCCATCATCATGGGCTGGCTCGGGCCGTAGATGTCGGCGTCCAGAATGCCGACCTTGGCACCTTCGGCCGAGAGCGCCAGCGCCAGGTTCACGGCGGTGGTGCTCTTGCCCACGCCGCCTTTGCCCGAGGCCACGGCGATGATGTTCTTCACGTTGGGCATCACCTGCACGCCGCGCTGCACCGCGTGTGCTGTGATCTTCATCGTCATGTTGACCGACACGTTCTCCACGCCGGCCACCGATTTGGCGGCGGTGATCAATGCCTTGCGGAAGGCCGGCATCTGGCTCTTCGCTGGATATCCCAACTCGACGTCGAAGGACACATCGCCGTCGGTGGATTGAAGGTTCTTCAGCGTCTTGCTGGTGACAAAGTCGCGTCCGGTGTTCGGATCGATGACGGCTTGCAGCGCGGTCAGCAGCGCCTGGGAATCAACGGACATGGGGAACTGGCTCCAGAGGGGGTAGGGGTATCGCGTCTTGCGGCCGGGCTGAAGTCTAACGCCCCACCCTGACCGGGGTCATTCACACAATTGCCATGAGGACATCCATCACGCCTCCGGCCTAAAATCGACGGTTCCCCAGAAGAAAGCCATCCCATGAGCCAGCGACGCCTGTTCGTCACCACCGCCCTGCCCTACGCCAACGGCAACTTCCACATCGGCCACATCATGGAATACATCCAGGCCGACATCTGGGTGCGGTTCCAGCGCATGCAGGGCAACGAGGTGCACTTTGTGTGCGCCGACGACGCACACGGCGCGCCGATCATGATCGCGGCCGACAAGGCGGGCAAGACGCCGCAGCAGTTCGTGGCCGACATTGCCGCAGGACGCAAACCCTACCTCGACGGCTTTCATATTGCGTTCGACAACTGGCACAGCACCGACGCGCCCGAGAACCATGAACTGGCGCAGCAGATTTACCGCGACCTCAAAGCCAATGGCCTGATTGAGATCCGCACCATTGAACAGTTCTTCGATCCCGAGAAGAACATGTTCCTGCCCGACCGTTTCATCAAGGGTGAGTGCCCCAACTGCCACGCCAAGGACCAGTACGGTGACAACTGCGAGGTCTGCGGCAAGGTCTACAGCCCCACCGAGCTGATCAACCCCTATTCCGCCTTGTCCGGCGCCAAGCCGGTGCTCAAGAACTCGGAGCACTTCTTCTTCAAGCTCTCCGACCCGCGTTGCCTGGCCTTCCTCGAGCAGTGGACCCAAAGCGGCGCGGTGCAGCCCGAGGTGCTCAACAAGATCAGCGAATGGATCGAACCGGGCGAAGACAGCAAGCCCAAGATGGGCGACTGGGACATCAGCCGCGACGCGCCTTACTTCGGCATCGAGATCCCGGACGCGCCGGGTAAATTTTTCTATGTGTGGCTGGACGCGCCCGTGGGCTACCTGGCGTCGCTGAAAAACTGGTTCAGCAAGAAGGGCCTGGATTTCGACGCCTTCATGGCCGACCCGACCACCGAGCAGTTCCACTTCATCGGCAAGGACATCATCACCTTCCACACGCTGTTCTGGCCTGCCATGCTGCATTTCAGCGGCCGCAAGGTGCCCAACGCGGTGTTCGTGCACGGCTTCCTCACGGTGAACAACGGCGAGAAGATGAGCAAGAGCCGGGGCACGGGGCTCGACCCGCTCAAGTACCTGGGCCTCGGCATGAACCCGGAGTGGCTGCGCTACTACCTGGCGGCCAAGCTGTCGGCTCGCAACGAAGACATCGATTTCAATCCCGATGACTTCATGGCACGCGTCAACAGCGACCTGATCGGCAAGTACATCAACATCGCATCGCGCGCAGCAGGCTTCATCGCCAAGCGCTTCGAGGGCAAGCTGGGCGAAGTCTCGGCCGATGGCGACAACCTGATCGACCACCTGCAGACCGCAGCGCCCTCGATCACGGCGCTGTACGCCGAGCGCGAGTACGGACGGGCACTGCGCGAGGTGATGGTGCTGGCCGACCGCGTGAACGCCTATGTGGACCAGAACAAGCCCTGGGAGCTGGCCAAGCAGGACGGCATGGAAACTCGCCTGCACGACGTGTGCACCGCGTGCATCGAAGCCTTCCGCCTGCTTACGCTCTACCTCAAGCCGGTGCTGCCTGCGCTGGCCACGAACGTGGAAGCTTTCCTGCAAGTCCAGCCGCTGCAGTTCAGCGACGCATCGCGTCTGCTGGGCGCCGGCCACAACATCAACGCCTATCAGCACCTGATGCAGCGCGTGGACGTGAAGCAACTCGACGCGCTGTTCGAGCCGCCCCCAGCCCCGGCGGTGGAGGCCACCGTACCGGGTGGTGAACCGATCGCCGACACCATCACCATCGACGATTTCAGCAAGATCGACCTGCGCATCGCACAGATCGTCAACTGCGAAGCGGTGGAAGGCTCCACCAAGCTGCTGCGCCTCACGCTGGACGTGGGCGAAGGTCGCACACGCAATGTGTTCAGCGGCATCGCCAGCGCTTACGCGCCCGAAGATCTGGTGGGCAAGCTCACAGTGATGGTGGCCAACCTGGCGCCGCGCAAGATGAAGTTCGGCGTGAGCGAAGGCATGGTGCTGGCCGCCAGCCACACGGACGAAACGGCAGAGCCTGGGATCCACATCCTGAATCCCTGGCCGGGAGCGAAACCCGGCATGCGGGTCAGGTAGTCATCGATTCCGTTCGAGGTCGGGGTCGGACACCGACATCGTTCTGACCACCTTCAAATCCGTGTCGAACACCGCGGTGAACACCTTGGAGTCGCTCTGGTTGGAGCCTTCCATGTAACGCCAGTCGTAGTGCGTCTCGCGCTTGAGTGCATACGTGGTGATCTTCATCGGCTTGCCAAGCATTCGGCGCACCTCTTCCATCGCCATGCCCGGCAACACCCGGGCGAAGTTGCGCTCGGTGAGCACCTGGCGCAGCGCGGCCATGCGGCCGTCGGGGCCGATGGTGATCATGTAATTCACATGGCCCGCGGGCTGGCGGTTGTATTCGTAGATCTGCGCACCGTCTTCGCCGTCCCACACCGCCTCGGGTGCGCCGAAGCGCTCGCGCACGTCGGCTTCGGTGGACACACCCTCTTCGAGTTCGCTGATGTTCTTCGCGTCGCATGCCGCAAGCAGCAACACCACAGCCAAAGCGCCCGACAGCCAACTTTTGCGAACAACATCGGTCCAGAAACGCATGCGACGGCCTCTTTCGACGGGGAAAAGTTCAGTGTAAACCCGCACTGTTGAGGGTCATGTCCGTCAGTTTCGCGAACCGTAGCCAAAGGTAACATGCCCCATGTTTCAAGGACTGCCGCCCCTCGCCCCGTTCCGTCCGCGGCTGCTGCAAGACCTCCGGGGCTACAACCGCGACAAGCTGGCGCGCGACGTGGGTGCCGGTGCCACCGTCGGCATCGTGGCGCTGCCCCTGGCCATGGCGTTTGCGATTGCCAGCGGCCTCAAACCCGAAGCCGGTCTGTGGACAGCCATCATTGCAGGCTTCCTGATCTCGGCGCTGGGCGGCACATCGATGCAGATCGGTGGCCCGGCGGGTGCCTTCATCGTCATCGTCTACGGCATCGTCGAGCGCTACGGCGTGGCCAACCTGCTCATCTCCACCGCCAGCGCGGGCGTGCTGCTGTTCCTGCTGGGTCTGTTTCGTCTGGGCACGCTGGTGCGATATGTCCCGGTCACGGTGGTGATCGGCTTCACCAATGGCATCGCCGTGCTCATTGCACTGTCTCAGGTGCGCGACCTGCTGGGGCTGGACATCGCGAAGATGCCAGCCAGCTTCTTCGGCCAGATCGGCGCCATCGTCGGTCACATCCACAGCCTCAACCTGTTCGCACTGGGATTGGGCGCCTTGTGTGTGCTCGGCCTGGTGGTGTGGCCGCGCCTGTGGGCGGTGGATTCGCAGTTCCGCCGCCAGCTCGAATCCATCGAAACGGTGAGCGCGCTCCGGGCCACCTCGCGCATTCCCGGCCCGGTCATCGCACTCGTCACGCTCTCGCTGCTGGCCTGGGCGCTCAGCCTGCCGGTGGAGACGGTGGGCACGCGCTTCGGCGGCATTCCGCAGGGTCTGCCCGTGTTCGAACTGCCCGACTTCTCATGGGAAACCGTGCGCCTGCTGGTCACGCCCACGCTCACCATCGCGATGCTGGGTGCCATCGAATCGCTGCTGTGCGCGCGCGTAGCCGACCAGCTGGGCGACGCGCCCAAACACGATCCGAACCAGGAGCTGATGGCGCAGGGCATCGCCAACGCGGTGGTGCCCTTCTTCGGCGGCATGCCGGCCACCGGCACCATCGCACGCACCGTGACCAACATCCGCTCGGGCGCAGCGTCCCCGGTGGCGGGCATGGTGCACGCGCTCACCCTGGCCGCCGTGGTGCTGCTGGCCGCGCCGCTGGCGTACCACATCCCCTTGTCGGTGCTGGCCGGCGTGCTGCTGTTCGTGGCCTGGAACATGGGCGAATGGCGCGAGTTCGCCAGGCTCAAACACTTCAGCAACCACTACCGGTTGATGATGCTGTCCACCTTTTTCGTCACCATCGTCTTTGACCTCACGGTGGCGGTCGAGCTTGGCCTGGTGCTCGCGGTGGTGCTGTTCGTGCGGCGCCAGAGCGAGATCTTCCGGGCCGAGCCGGTGGCGCGCACCGAACACCAGGCCACTTACAGGCTCTACGGCTCGCTGTTCTTTGGCGCCGTGGCCAAGATCGACCCCATCGTGGCCGAGGTGGAACGTTCAACCACACCCGTCAACGTCATGCTGGACGCCAGCCACATGATCTCGCTGGACACCACCGGGCTGGACGCACTGGAGCAGTTGCACAAAGCGGTGCACAAACGCGGCGGGCATCTGGGCATGGTGGGTCTGCACCCGCAGCCGCGCTCGTTGATCGAACGCTCGGGATTCGCCGCGCGGCTGAACACCTTCGAGTGACCCCGGTCAGCCCCGGCCGGGACGCCGCCCGGTAAAATCGCCCCTTTCCTCGCACCAGGCTTCGAACACCATGTCCTTCTTCCGCCGCCCCGACTACAAGTCCGACGCCACGTTGTTCATCGAACAACTCAAGGCCGACAAGCCGGGACTGGAGCAGTCGCAGCGCCAGGGCCGCTCGCTGTTGTGGGACAAAGCCATCGACCGCAGCTTCCAGGCGCAAGCCGAAACCGCCCGCGTGCCCCAGCAGCCCTACGTGTACCAGACCGGCTCCGACCACAGCTGATCCGGCGTCGCCCCTCCGACAGCGACATGAGCAACGAGGCGCACACACTGAACGAGGCCCCCCAGGGCCTGGATGCGGTGCTGCCCACCGTGGTGGACCACGTGGCGCTGGCGCGGTTGTACGGCGAACCGCTGTTCGCCATGCCGAGGGATCTCTACATACCGCCCGACGCGCTGCAGATCTTTCTGGAAGCTTTTGAAGGCCCGCTGGACCTGCTGCTGTACCTGATCCGCAAGCAGAACTTCAACATCCTCGACATCCCCATGGCGGCGGTCACGCGCCAGTACCTCACCTATGTGGACGAGATCCGCAACAGCAACCTGGAGCTGGCGGCCGAGTACCTGCTGATGGCGGCCATGCTGATCGAGATCAAGTCGCGCATGCTGTTGCCGCGTCCGCCCAAGGCGGAAAACGGCGAGGCGGAAGATCCTCGTGCCGAGCTGGTGCGGCGCCTGATCGAATACGAGCGCATGAAGGCGTCGGCGGCCAAGCTGGATGAAATACCCCAGGCCGGGCGCGACTTCGAAT
>JBBQSX010000046.1:0-20324 GCA_038213545.1 Burkholderiales bacterium | reverse complement strand
AAGATGCGTTTCAGCTGGGCCAGGTTTCTCAGAAAAAACTGATCGGTGATGTTCTCGTTCACAAGCAGCAGGTTCTTGGCTTCGGGGCAGATCTTCTCGATCGCCGCCATCGCCGCCTGCACCGCCAGCGGCATCATCTCGGGCGTGAGGTGGTTCCAGCCGCCGGGGAACAGGTTGGTGTCCACCGGCGCCAGCTTGAAGCCGGCGTTGCGCACGTCGACCGAGGTGTAGAAGGGCGGCGTGTGCTCCATCCACTCCAGCCGGAACCAGCGCTCGATGACGGGGGTGGATTCGAGAATGCGCTGCTCAAGTTCGTTGATCGGGCCGGTAAGAGCGGTGACGAGGTGGGGAACCATAGGGACTCTTGTGAGAAAAATGCTTGGTCCATTGTAGGGAGCCGCTGTTGCAGCCAAAGGAAGAAATGGGGGCAGTTGCGGGGTCTGCAAGTCGGGCGCGCGGGTCGCTCACCGTTCACCAGAAGCCAGCAACGAAAGCGTGACCCACGCCGATCGCAGGGCGGGAACGCCTTTCGACGAGCTCGGGACGGGCCGCAACGCCGACGCTTGCACCGCCTTGCCCCAGCGCCGCTTCGGAGCTGCTAGACCCTGATCTCGCCTTCGCCGAGCACCACGTACTTCAGCGAAGTCAGGCCTTCCACACCCACCGGCCCGCGGGCGTGGAATTTGTCGGTGGAGATGCCGATCTCGGCCCCCAGGCCGTACTCGAAACCATCGGCGAAGCGGGTGCTCGCATTCACCATCACGCTGGCTGAGTCGACCTCTCGGAGGAAGCGTTGGGCGTGCATGTGGTCGCGGGTGACGATGGCGTCGGTGTGGTGGCTGCTGTAGCGGTTGATGTGGGCAATGGCGTCCACCACACCGTCCACCAGCTTGATGCTGATCACCGGCGCCAGGTATTCCTCGGACCAGTCGGCTTCGGTGGCTGGCTTCAGGTTGGCGCCCTGAACGCCCGCCAGCATGGCCAGGCTCTCGGCGCAGCCACGCATCTCCACCCCCTTGGCGGCATAAATGGCACCGATCCTGGGCAGAAAATCGGCCGCCACACCACGCGCCACCAGCAAGCTCTCGGTGGCGTTGCAAGGGCTGTATTTCTGGGTCTTGGCGTTGTCGGCCACGGTCACCGCCATGGCGATGTCGCACGGGTCGTCCACATAGGTGTGGCAATTGCCGTCCAGGTGCTTGATGACCGGCACCTTGGCCTCGGCGCTGATGCGCTCGATCAGGCCCTTGCCGCCGCGCGGAATGATCACGTCCACGTATTGCGGCATGGTGATGAGCTGGCCGACGGCGGCGCGGTCGGTGGTGGGTACCAGCTGCACCGCATCCACGGGCAAGCCTGCGTCCAAGAGCGCGCGCTGCACCAGCGCGGCCAGCGCGCGGTTGGACTCGATGGCCTCCGACCCACCGCGCAGGATGGCGGCGTTGCCGCTCTTGATGGAGAGCGACGCGGCCTCGATGGTCACGTTGGGACGGCTCTCGTAGATCATGCCGAACACGCCGATGGGCACGCGCATCTGCCCCACGCGGATGCCGCTGGGCATCTGCTTCATGCCGGTGATGTCGCCAATGATCTCGGGCATGGCCGCGAGCTGCTCGCAGCCCTGGGCGCAGTTCTCGAGGACCTTGGGCGTGAGCTTGAGGCGGTCCACCAGCGGTTCGGCCAGGCCGGCGGCGCGCGCGCGATCCAGGTCCCTGGCGTTGTCCCGCTGCAGCGCGTCCACATTGGCGCGCAGCAGGGCGGCCAGGCCGAGCAAGGCGCGCTGCTTGGTGGCGGCGCTGGCCTTGGCCATGAGCGCGGAGGCCACCTTGGCCTGCTGGCCCAGGGTGTGCATGAGTTCGGTGGTGTTGGTCGCGTTCATGGGCTGGATTTTCGCAGAGGGGCGGCGCTTGTGTCGCCCGGGGCTCAAGTTACCGAGATGCGGGTCGATATGCCTGATGAGATCCCCACCCATCCGTCCACCATGTCCCTGTCCATCACCTCCGGCAACTCGGCTACCGCCATCGGCCTCAGCGGCATGCGCGCCGCCCAGCTCAAACTGGACTCGCACGCGCACAACGTTGCGAACGTGCAGACCCCGGATTTCAAGCGACAGGTGACCAGGCAGACGGCGCGGCCGGAGACCGGTGGCGTGGACGCGCAGATCGCCCGGGAGACCGAAGTGTCTGCGCCCTTTGACCGGCTGGCCGACGACCTGGTGGGGCAACGCATGAGCCTCTACAGCTTTGCCGCCAACCTGCGCACGGTGCAGACGGAAGACCGGATGCTGGGGACCTTGCTGGACACCCGGGCCTGAGGCCGGGCGAGCCAGAGCCGGGCCCCCAGATTCGCCTGTGGTGCAATGCACAGGGACGCCCCGTGACCGAGCGCACTGCCCGGCCAGGACGGATCTGAAAACAACGGGCCGGGGGAACACCATGGGTTTGAAGGACGGGCTTCAGGGTCGGAAGCGCAGGGCAAGACCGACATGGCTGCAGTGCAGCCTGCCGATCACGCTGGCCCTCGCTGGCGCCAGCGCACTCGCGACGCCGGCGCTGCGCTGCGTGATAGACAGTACCGGTGAAACCCTGACCCACGATGCGCGCATCACCGACAACCCCTACGCCGTGCAGCCGGTGAGCGTGAACCGCCACTTCCGCTTCAAGGCGGTGGTGGTGGGCGATTCGCGGACCGGCACGGTGGACCATGTGCAGCTCTACACCCAGTACCAGGGCGCGCGCGGGCCGGTGCTGCTGCACCAGGTGGGCTACACCCGCCCGGTGGTGAACACCGCGCCCCAAGCACCATCGCTCACCGGACTGCACTGGGTGTACTCACCGCAGCGCGAGCGGCAGTTCCAGTTCGAATGCCGGTGGCACGAGGTGCAACCATGAGGCGCCTGACCGTTGCGCTTTCGTTGGCGTTGCTGTGCGCCGCTGCGGGCGCACAGCACACAGGCACCCCGGTGTCGATGGTGTTCGTGGGCGATGTGATGCTGGACGACACACCCGGGCGCGTGGTGCGCAGCGGGCGGGATCCGTTCGCGCATGTGGCGCACTGGCTGCGCGACGCCGATGTGCGCGTGGCCAACCTTGAATCCATCGTGGCCACCACCGGCACGCCCGAACCCGACAAGCCCTACACCTTCCGCGCACACCCGCGCGTGATGAGCCCGCTGCGCCGCCACTTCGACGCGGTGGGCCTGGCCAACAACCACGCGGGCGACTACGGGCCGGAGGCGCTGGTGCAGACCCTCGGTTTGCTCGATCGCCACGGCATCCGCCATTTCGGTGCGGGCACAGACCTGGCCCGGGCGCACACGCCACTGATCATCGAGCGCAGCGGCCTGCGCATCGCGCTGCTGGGCTACAACGAGTTCTTCCCCCGCAGCTTCGAGGCCGACGTGGACCGCCCCGGCATCGCCTGGAGCGAAGACGCCCAGGTGCGCCACGACATCGCGCTGGTGCGCAGCCAGCACCGCGCCGACCTGGTGATTCCGGTGATGCACTGGGGCTGGGAATACGAGCCGCTGGCGCGCCCCCGCCAGCGCGCGCTGGCGCGCCTGATGATCGAAGCCGGCGCCGACGCAGTGGTGGGCGGGCACCCGCACGTCACGCAGGACATCGAGATCGTCGGCGGCAAGCCGGTGTTCTACAGCCTGGGCAACTTTGTCTTCGACGGCTTCACCGAAACCGCGCACCGCACCGGCTGGCTGCTGCGCCTGGAGCTCGACCGCGAGGGTGTGCGCCGCTGGCGCACACGCGTGGTGCGCATGGACCGGGAAGGCCTGCCGCGCCCCCATGCCGCGTCGCCGGGCGAGTGCTGGGCGCGCGGCGAGTCACAGCCGCGGCCCTGCACGACGCCCTGACTTCCGGGACAGCGCCTCAGAACGGGTAGTGGCGCGGCGTCGTCTGCACCGTGATCCAGCGCAGCTCGGTGAACTCGGCAATGCCGGCCTTGCCGCCGAAGCGGCCGATGCCCGAACCCTTCACGCCACCAAACGGCATCTGCGCTTCGTCGTGCACGGTGGGGCCGTTGACGTGGCAAATGCCGCTGTCGATCTTGCGGGCGACATTGAAGGCGCGGGCGATGTCGCCGCCGAACACGGCGGCCGAGAGGCCGTACTCGTTGTCGTTTGCGCAGGCAATGGCTTCTTCCACGCCGTTCACACGCACCACGCATTTCACCGGGCCGAAGGTTTCTTCGCGGTAGATGCGCATGGCGGGCGTCACAAAGTCGAGCACCGTGGCAGGCATGAGGGTGGTGTCGGCCTTGCCGCCACAGGCGAGCTTGGCGCCTTTGGCCAGTGCGTCGTCGATCAGTTCGTTGCAGTGGTGGACCGTGCCCATGCCGATCACCGAGCCCAGCACCACCGGCTCGGGTTTGCGCGGGTCGCCCAGGGGCAGTGCCTTGGCTTTGTCGGCGAACTTTTTCACGAAGGCGTCCGCGATCTTCTGGTCCACGATGATGCGTTCGGTGCTCATGCAAATCTGGCCGCTGTTGGCGAACGCGCCGAAGGCCGCGCCGTTGACGGCGTCTTCAATGTTGGCGTCGTCCAGCACCACCAGCGGGGCCTTGCCGCCGAGCTCCAGAACCACCGGCTTCAAGTACTTGGCGCAGGTCATGGCAATGATCTTGCCGACCTTGGTGGAGCCGGTGAAGTTCACGCGGCGCACGGCCGGGTGGGCCACCATGGCTTCCACCACGGCTCCGGCGTCGGCCGGGGCGTTGGTGATGTAGTTCACCACGCCAGGCGGAAAGCCCGCGTCCTGAAACGCTTCAATGATCAGCTGGTGGGTGCGCGGGCAGTTCTCGCTGCCCTTCAGGATGACGGTGTTGCCGCAAGCCAGCGGCACGCAGATGGCGCGCACGGCCAGGATGATGGGGGCGTTCCACGGCGCGATACCCAGCACCACGCCAGCGGGCTGGCGAATGCCCATGGCGAGCGAGCCAGGCACATCGGACGGGATCACCTCGCCGGCCACCTGCGTGGTGAGCGCGGCGGCCTCGCGGATCATGCCGGCGGCCAGCATCACGTTGAAGCCGCCCCACATGCCGGTGGCGCCGGTCTCGGCCGACACGGCTTCGATGAACGCAGGCGTCTTGGCTTCCAGCGCGTCGGCGGCCTTGAGCAGCAGCGCGCGGCGCAGGCTGGGGCCGGTTTCGCTCCAGGTCTTGAAGGCCTCGGCAGCGGCCTCCACCGCCATCACGGCGTCGGCCGGTGAGGCGGCGGGCGCGCGCGTGGCCACACTGCCATCGAGCGGGTTGCGGCGCTCGAAGGTGGCGCCTTTTTCGGCGGTGACTTTCAGGCCGTTGATGAGCATGGACAGATCGGACATGGGGTTCTCCTTTGAATCAGAAATGAAACGGTTGGGACTGAGCAAGGTCCTGTTGGGACTGAGCACAGATCCGTTCGGGCTGAGCTTGTCGAAGCCTTCACGCCATTGAGTGGGTGAACCCTTCGACAAGCTCAGGATGATCGGAACAACACCGTTCGGGCTGAGCCTGTCGAAGCCTTCACACCAGCGTGTGGTGAGCCCTTCGACAGGCTCAGGGCGAACGGGGGTGGTTGGGTTCAGGTCGTTGTCGCCAGGACCTTCTTTCTTTGCACGGCATCGGCCGCGCTGGTGGTGCCACTGACGGGATCCTTGTCGGCACCGAGGTACGCCTCGCGGATCACGGTGGAGCGTGCGAGCAGCCTGGCCGGGCCGCTGGCCACCAGCGTGCCGCGCTCCATCACGTAGCCCCGGTCGGCCACGGCCAGCGCCTTTTTCACGTTCTGCTCGACCATCAACACGGTGGTGCCGGCGTCCGCGATGCGGCGCACGATGGTGAGCAGTTCATCCACCATCTTGGGCGCCAGACCCAGCGACGGTTCGTCGAGCATGAGCAGGCGCGGCGCGCACATCATGGCGCGCGCCACCGCCACCATCTGCTGCTCGCCACCGCTCATGGTGCCGGCCAGTTGTGTGGCGCGCTCCTTGAGTTTGGGGAAGTCGACAAAGGCCTGGGCCAGGCGCTCGGCGCGCTGCGCCTTGGGCACCAGCCAGCCGCCGAGTTCGAGGTTCTCCGTCACCGTCAGTTGCGGAAACAGCTGGCGGCCTTCGGGCACCAGGGCCACGCCGGCCTGCACGATCTCGTGCGTCTTCTCGGGCATCTCGGTGCCGTCAAGCAGCACCGAGCCGCCGCGCGGGATCAGGCCGTTGAGCGCCTTGAGCAGCGTGGTCTTGCCCGCGCCGTTGGGACCGAGCACCACGGTGAGACCGGGCTGGATGTCGAGCTTGAGATCGCGCAGCACGAGGAAGGCGCCGTAACCGGCCGACAGGCCGTTGACCTTGAGGCGCGCGCGCGCGCCGCCACCGAGTTCAAAAGGGGTTGGGCGGTACCACATCATGCGGTGGTCTCCTCGGCTGCTGACTCGTTCATCTCGTCGCCCAGGTAGGCCTCGATCACCTCGGCGTTGCGCACCACCTCGGCGGGCGTACCGTCGGCGATCTTCTTGCCCTGGTGCAGCACGATCACGCGCTCCACATGGCGCAGCAGCGTGGTCACGGCGTGTTCGATCCACACCACGGTGAGGTCAAGCTCGTCGCGCAGGCGGCGGATCAGGCGCGCCATCTCCTCCACCTCGTTTTCGGTCAGGCCGGCGGCCACTTCGTCGAGCAGCAGCATGCGCGGGCGCGTGGCCAAGGCCATGCCGATTTCCAGCAGGCGTTGCTGCGAGGGCGTGATGGCGGCGGCCGGCAGATCGGCCTGGGCACTCAGCCCAATGAGGCCGAGGATGCTTTCGGGCGTGCGCAGCACCCAGGGCACGGTGGTCTCTTCGCCCCACCAGATGTATTTGCGTGGCCTGCGGCCGGCGAACTTGAGGCCGAAGGCGATGTTGTCGCGCACCAGCATGTCGGCAAAGGTGCGCGGGGTCTGGAAGGTGCGCGCCAGACCGTTGACGGCAAAGCGGTGCGGACCTTTGCCGGCCAACTCGCGTCCCTGCACCGTGAGCGCGCCGCTGGTGGGCTGGGTCACGCCCGAGATGGCGTTGAAGAAGGTGGTCTTGCCCGCGCCGTTGGGGCCGATGATGCCAACCAGTTCACCGGGCATGAAGCGCGCGCTGACCGCGTCCACCGCGGTGAGGCCACCGAAGCGCACGGTGATGTCGCGGGCGTCGAGGAGGGGTTGCTGGCTCATGTCCGCCCTCTTCTTGCGCCGTGCGCCACCAACCCCCGCTGACCCTGAGGCATGCTCCGTTCGCCCTGAGCCCACCCCCGTTCGGGCTGAGCCCACCTCCGTTCGGGCTGAGCCTGTCGAAGCCCTTCCACACCCACATCGCAAGAACCCTTCAACAAGCTCAGGGCGAACGGACGTGAGCTCAGCCAGAACGGGGTTCGCTTTGGTCCAACAGCAGGCCGGTCGATTCCTGCCGGCGCTGGTTTCGCGTCAAAAAACATCGCGGCGCTCCCTGAGGCTTTTCTCGACTTGCTTGCGGCGTTTCGTCTCACCGCTCAGGTCGTCGCGCGTCTCGGTCCACCAGGCCTTGGCGCCGTCGCGCCAGCCGCGGAAGGTCTCGACACGCAGCGAGGCCAGACCACCCGGCAGATACAGCACCGAGAGAATCAGCAGCAGGCCCAGCGACATCATGTAGATCTGCGGCACCTGCAGGCGCAACGTTTCAGCCAGCACGCTGAAGACAATGGCCGCGATCAGAGGACCCCAGAGCGTGGCCGCGCCGCCGATGAGTGCAATGAGCACGGTCTGGAAACCGATGAAGGGGTTGAACACGGTGTGCGGGTCGATGTAGGTCCAGCGCACCGACATGGCCGCGCCCACCGCACCCGCCACCGCGGCGGTGAGCGCAAAGCCCGCCACCTTCACCCAGCGTGTGTTCACGCCGAGCGTCTGGGCGCGCTGCTCGTCGGCCCCGATGCCGAGCATGGCCAGACCAAAGCGCGTGCGCCGGATGGTGATGGACAGCGCCACCGTGATCACCGCCAGCGCGAGCACGGTGAGGTAGATGGTGTCGCGCTCGGGCACCACCATGAGCACACGGCCCACGGTGCCGGTGACGCTTTTCTCGAAGTAGCTGATGGCGTGGCGGATGAGCTCGGTCATGCCGAAAGTGAGCACCGCAAAGTAGGTGCCGCGCAGGTGCAGAACGGCCGCGCCCATGACCACGGCCACGGCGGCGGCAATCAGCGCACCCAGGCCGATGGCCTGCGCCCACGACACATGCTCCAGCAGGATGGCGCTGGTGTAGGCGCCGATGCCGAAGAAGGCCGAAGTGGCCAGCGACAGGTAGCGCGTGGTGCCGCAGAACAGCGCCCAGCTCGACGAGAGCGCGATGTACATCAGGCAGGTGAGCGCCATGGAGACGGCGAACTCGCTGGCGAAGCCCGGCAGCGCCAGCGCCCAGCCGGTGAGGCCGAAGAGGACCAGCAGGTCGCGGATGAGGAATTGACGGGACGTCATTGAACCCCCACGCTTGTCACTTCGTGTACTGCGCTGCCCCCCAAGGGGGCTCGCACAACTTGGAGCGGTCCGGCGTTGTGCGTCATGCTTTTCTACCTTTGCGAGAAAACAGACCTTCGGGCCGCAGCAACAGCACGCTGATGAAGACCACGTAGCTCAACAAGGCCTTGAGCGAGGGGTTGGTGAAATGCATGCCCAGGGCCTCGATCACGCCGAGCAGCAGACCACCGGCGAGCGCACCGCCCATGCTGCCGAAGCCACCCAGCGTGATGACGATGAGCGCGGTGATGGTGTAGGGCTCGCCCATGGAAGGGCTGATGGTGTAGGCCATGGAGATCAGGCAACCGGCCACGCCCGAGAGGCCCAGGCCGATACCGAACATGAGCGGGTGCAGGCGCTGCGTGTCGATGCCCATGAGCTGAGCGCCGGTGGGCGACTGCATGAGCGCGCGCACGCCCTTGCCCAGCAGCGTGGTGCGCATGAGCACGATGAGCGCACCCGAGAACAGCAGGGCCAGCGCGAACACCAGCAGCTTGTTGCCGGCGAACTGCGCCTCCCCCGTGGGCAGCGGGACCTGCACCGGCTCGGTCAGAAAGTCGTAGCCGCGCAAGTCACCGCCCCACATCCACGACGCGAAGTTCTGGACGAGGAACATGAGGCCGAAGGCCACCATGAGGCCGCGCGCTTCAAAGATGTCGAGGTTGGGCGAGGTGGCGGTGAGGCGGCGGAAACACAGGCGGTGGATCACCCAGCCCAGCACGAACAGCATGGCAAACGACACCGGCACCATGAAGAGCGGATTCAGCCCCAGCGAGGTCTGCGCCATCCAGGTGAGGTACGCCCCCACCATCAGGAACTCGCCGTGCGCGATGTTGAGGATGCGCATCAGCCCGTACTGCAGGTTCAGCCCGAGCGCCACAAGCGCGTAGATGCCACCGGTGATGAGACCGGAGGCGAGGAGTTCAAGCCAGGCGGAGAAGGACATGTGATTGGGAGGGCCGGAAACACAACCCCGTTCGCCCTGAGCTCACCTCCGTTCGCCCTGAGCCTGTCGAAGGGCTCACATGAACAGGGTGTGGATGGGCTTCGACAGGCTCAGCCCGAACGGAAGTGGGCTCAGTCTGAACGGAATTGGGCTCAGCCCGAACGAATGGGTTTGCAGGCGCGTGAAGCGTTATTTCCAAGCGGGCTTGTTGGGGTTGAGCTTGGCCGTCGCCACCTTCTGTGGCCACACCACCTCGAACTCACCGTTCTGCCACTGACCCACCGAGCCCGGCGTGCCCACGTTTTCACTGCCGGCAAACTTGATGTCACCCAGGATGGTCTTGTGCGTGGTGTTGGCCACGTAGTCACGGATGGCCTTGCGGTCCAGGCCCTGCGCCTTCACCGCGTTGGTGAGGATCTCCAGGCTCGCCCAGCAGGCGCCGCTGGCCCAGCGGTCGGGTTCCTTGCCGGCGAACTTCTTGGTGTGCGCGTCGAAGTAGGCCTTGGCGCCCGGGCTGGTCTTGCCGTTCCACGAGCCCATGCCCAGCACACCTTCGGCCCCGGCGGGCGTCATCACGTTGCGGTAGAGCTGGAAGGCGGTGCCCACCGAGGCGTAGAAGAACTTCGGGTTGAAGCCCACTTCCTTGGCCTGGCGGCTGGCCAGGATGGTGTCGGGCGGGTAGGTGAAGCCCACGAACGCGTCTGGATTCTTGTCCTTCATGGAGCGCAGCACCGGCGAGAGGTCTTTCACGCCACCGGGGTAGCTCTTGTCTTCCACCAGCGTGATGCCGCTGCCCTGCAGCGCCACCTTGAAAGCGGCGTAGTTCTCCAGACCAAACAGGTCGTCCACGTAGATCAGCGACACGGTTTTCACGCCGTTGGCCTTGAGCATGTCCACCAGCGCGTTGGTCATGGGCGCGGGCTGTTGCAGCATCAAAAAGAAGTAGGGCAGCTTCATTTCGACCAGACGGCGCGAGAGCGCGGTGGGCGCCAGGAAAGGGTACTGGAAGCGGTTGGCGAGCGGCGCCACGGCAAAGTTGGCGTTGGAGCCCCAGGGCGGCAGCACCAGGTCCACCTTGTCGCTGCCCATGAGTTTTTCGTAGGTGCGCACCACGGTTTCGGTGTCGCTGCGGTCGTCGCTGCTGATGAGCTCGATCTGGCGCTTCACGCCTTTCACATCGAGACCACCCGCGGCGTTCTGCTGCTCGGCCCAGAGCAAATAGTTGGGCTCCTGGCTCACCTGCGCGCCACCCGTCCAGGGGCCGGTGCGCGACATCGAATACCCGATGCGCACTGGCGCGGACTGCGCCATGAGCCCGGGCGCGAACGACATGGCGCCGACCGCGGCGGCGGCGCTCTTGATGACCAGACGGCGATTGGCTTGAACCATGTTGTGTCTCCTGCGGGTGTGGGTTGGCTGAACACAGGATGGTAGGCACGACCAGCGCCGCGCGCTGTGCTGTGGGTGCACTACCTGCTTGACGGAACGCGCATACCGACCCGGGTAAACCCTCAAGCTTTCAGGAGACGGAAAAAAGGTGGTGCGTCCGATAATTTGCTTTCCAGTTTCCGCGGGAAGAATTCCATGGCAGTTGCTTCCGTGATGAGCACCGACAGCGTCAAGCCGATCGAGCGCGCCGCCATCTGGCGCGAATGGGTATGGACGCACTTCGGCGGGCTGGAGTCCGACCTCTACGGCGACACCCACTTCGATGGCCACATGAGCGCGTCGACCGCGGGCGACGTGGTGCTCACCAAGCTGGAGGCCAACCGCCACCGCGTGCTGAAAAGCCCGCAGCTGGCGCGCGCCAACGACCGCGCCTACCTCAAGATCGTGGCGCCCTGGCGGGGCAGCGCAGCGGTGCAGCAGCAGGGGCGCGAAGCCTGGGTGCGCCCCGGTGGCTGGGCCATTTACGACACCACGGGCAGCTACGAGATCGCCAACCCGGAGCGCGGGGAACACCTGATCGTGATGCTGCCCAAGGAGCAGCTCACCGAGCGCGGCATCAAGCTGGATCCGCTGATGGCGCGGCACGTGGGCGGTGTGAGCGGCATCGCGCGCGTGGCGCTGGAGACCATGCGCAGCACTTACCAGGAGCTCCCGCAGATGAGCGAGACAGCCGCGCGTGGTGCGGGCGAACTCATCGTGGAACTGGTGCGTTTGTCGTTGCAGGAACTCGCTGGCCGCGAGAGCAGTGTGACCCAGCTCGAAGCCTTTCGCGACCGCATACGCGAACACATCGGCCAGCACCTGCGCGACCCCTCGCTCACGCTGGACCACATCGCGCAGGCGCTCAACTGCAGCAAGCGCCACCTGCACAACGCCTTCAGCGCGGACGAAGACACGCCAGCCCATTACATCCAGCGCCAGCGCATCCAGGCCTGCATGCGCGAGCTGCGCCACACCGGCGGTGCGCAACGCACCATCACCGACATTGCGTTTTCCTGGGGCTTCAACAACACGGCGCATTTCAGTCGCGTGTTTCGCGAGCACACAGGGGTGTCACCCAGCGACTTTCGGGAAGCTGCACAACAGCGGGGCTGAAAATTCTGCGCAGCCGAAGGCTTGTTCGCCTAACATCCCATTCCAGGGAGTGGCCGTCACACTGTCGGGGACTAACTTTTGTTCCGCTTTTGCAGAGTGCTTTTGTTAGGGTTTTGGTTGGTGGGTCATCTGGCTCACGCTCAGCCAGTTTTCGATATCCCGCAGAACACCACCAGCGTGTCGCTCTCTGAGGAGCTGGAGTACCTGGTCGACGAAACCGGCCAATGGCAACCGGATTCCGGTGCACCAGCACCCGGTGAATGGCAAAAGCTGGGCGACCGAAAGGGCAAGGGCAATTTCGGTTTTTTGAGGCACCCCGTGTGGTTTCGTGTGGTGCTGCGCTCCCCGACCGGGAGTGAATGGGTTTGGGTGGTGTCCACGCCCCAGCTTGAGTGGGTAACGTAGGTGCAGCAGCGTGCGGGCAAGCCACCTGAGCGGAGGGATGCGGGCCTGGGGCCTATGCAGCAGCTGCAAGTACCGCTGCAGCGTCTACCAACGGTGAAGCTGTCGCTGGCGGCCAACGAACCCGTGATGGTTTACATGCGTGTCCAGTCCTCGGGACTCATGCAGGTGCCGACGAATCTGTGGAGGCCCTCGGTGTGGGAGGAGCGGGAGCGTCGCTCGCATGCCTTGCTGGGCGCCTACTTTGGCTTGCTGGGTGCCTTGCTGGCTTACAACGGTTTCCTTGCGTTGCGCCTGCGAGACCAGGCCTACGGCTACTACCTCGGCGTAGGCCTCGGCATGGGAATGTTCCAGCTCAGCAGCACCGGCTTCGGTCCGAGCCTTCTATGGACCTCCCAGGCTCTGTGGAGCTACCCCATCCTGAGCATGGCCAGCGCCGTGTTCTGTTTTTCTGCGATGCAGTTCACGGACAGCTTCCTGCGCGTTTCGCGATTCAGCCCACGCTTGTCCCGTGTATTGCAGGGCACCGCAGGGGCTTGGGTGGTGGTCCTGCTGCTGCACCTCTGGTTACCAGCCCACACAGTGATGGGATGGCTGAGCCTGCCGCTGGCGCTGTGGACGGTCACGCTGATCATGATTGCAGGCGTCAGGGGATACCGCGCAGGAACACCCGCAGCCGTCTATTTCTTGCTTGGCTGGGGAGGCGTTGTGCTCGCTGTGTTGCTGCGGATGCTGCTGCGCATGGGTCTGGTGCCACCCCACCCCTTGCTGTACGACGGTACGCTGATTGCTTCGGCCGCAGAAATGCTGCTGCTGTCGCTCGCGCTGGCCGATCGCATCATGGTCGAGCGACGCGCCCGCGCAGAAGCCGATGTGCAGCGCGCCCGCGAACAGGTCGCGCGCGAAGAAGCTCAACGGGCGCTGCAGGAAAAAACGCGCTTCATGGCCGCCGTAACCCACGACCTGCAACAACCCATTTATGCCCTGAGCCTGGCCACCGAAAGCATGGCGCGCCGTCGGGCCGATGGGGTGTCCAGCGAAGCGCTGAACCAGATGCAATCGGCGGTGTTCGCCGCCGACGAACTGCTGTCGTCATTGGCCATGCAAGTGCGGCTTGACCGCGACGATCTGCAGCCCGACATCGAGGTGTTTTCGGTGCAGGACATGCTGGAGCGCATCGACGCGTTGTTTGCCACCCGCGCGCAGAAACAGGGCTTGCGCTGGCGCGTGTTGCCCAGCTTGTGCGAGGTTCGCAGCAATTCCCTGCTGCTGGAGCGCATGGTGTGCAACCTGGTGTCCAACGCCATGCGTTACACCCTCGAAGGAGGCGTGCTGCTGTCGTGCCGTGTTCGGTCAGGGCACCTGCTCATCCAGGTCTGGGACACGGGTCCGGGCATTCCCGTGCGCGAGCATTCGACCATTTTTGAGGCCCACTACCGCGGCAGCGCTGCCCAGTCGCACGACAAGGGGCTGGGACTGGGTTTGTCGATCGTCAGCCGCTGCGCCGGCTTGCTCGACATCCGCGTGGGTCTGAAATCTGTGCCGGGCCGGGGTTCGTGTTTCGCGCTGTGGGTGCCGCTGGCGCATGTCACGCCATCGAACCCGGCGCACATCCACACCTGAAAGTGAAGCGCATGTGTTCGCCAACACACGCCCGGCTCGCCTCTGCGCTGAAACGCCTTGCCGATGGCGCGTTGCGGTCTTGCAGGTTGGCTGTGCGGGCTGCTGTGGGTGTCTGGATGCTGGCGGTCGCGCAGGGAGCCCTGGCGCAACCCGTGGTCGAGATCGGCGAATCGGACCTGCCCGTCGAACTCACGCCACAGCTGGAATACCGCCTGGACCCTGAACATCGCTGGACACCCGAACAGGCCGACCCGGGTGGCTGGGTGTCGATGTCGGCGCAGTCCCTCAACGGGAACTTTGGGCATGTCGAAGCGACGCTCTGGGTGCGCGTCTCACTGCGCTCGACGGCGCAGCGAGACCTCGACCTGCGGTGGTCTGTGGCCGGAACACAACTCAACAGCGTGACGATACGTGTGGACCGGGCGGGTTACCCGCCCCAGATCACCGAGAGTGGGCTGGCCAGCATGGCTTCGCAAGCTGAGGGCAGCCATCGCACGCCGGTGGCCGCCATCGCGCTGGCGCCCGGAGAGACCGTGCAGGTGCTCATGCGCGTTCGCGGCAACGAACTGATTCAGGTTCCCGTCACGCTGTGGACAGAGGACCAATGGACACGCCATGACCGTGGCACAACGGCAGTTCTCGGCGGCTACTTCGGCCTGGCCTTGGCATTGCTGGTCTACAACGCCTTTCTGGCCTTTCGCCTGCGGGAAACGGCCTATGTGCACTATGTCAACTTCGGCTCTGCGCTGACGGTGTTCCAGCTGGTGAGCACCGGTTTCGGTCCCCTGTTTTTGTGGCCGCAACAAGCCCTCTGGTCGAACCACATCCTGACCGTGGCTGTCGCGTGGCTGGGCGCATCCAGCCTCAGGTTCGCGGACAGTTTCCTGCGGCTGGGCACGATCAGCCCAGTGGTATCCCGTGCGATCCGCGGTCTGTCCTGGGCGTGGGCACTTCCCATGCTGTCCCTGCCCTTCCTACCATTGCACACACTGACGGAATGGTTCAGCCTGCCATTGGCCCTGATCACGGCCCTGAGCCTCATTGCCACAGGCATCTACGCGGTCCGGCACAGGCTGCCCGCCGCGGCGTATTTTCTGACCGGTTGGGGCAGCATCGCGGTGGCGGGCTGTTTTCGAATTCTGCTGCGCTTCGGGGTGCTGCCAACGAACTCCACGCTCTACCACGCGCTGCTCATGGCGGGCGCGCTCGAGATGATCCTGCTGTCCATGGGACTGGCCGACCGCGTGATCACCGAGCGCAAGGCGCGCGCGCTGGCCGAGTCGCAACGCGCTCGCGAACAGACGGCCCGAGAGGCCGCCCAGAACAGCCTGCAGGTGAAGTCGAGCTTCATGGCTGCCATCGCCCACGACCTGCGTCAGCCGATTTACGCACTGAGCCTGGCAGTCGACACCCTGGAGCGCAGAGGATCAGTGCGGCTGGACAAGCATTCGCTGGGGCAGATGCGCTCGGCCTTGTACTACAGCGACGAACTGGTCGCCTCGCTGGGCCTGGTCGCACAGCTGGACGCCGGAGCGGTCGACGTTCAGTGCACACCGTTTCCAGTTGAGCAATTGCTGGAACGCGTCGAGGCGCGCTTCTGGCCAGAGACGCAGCAGCGCAACCTGGGCTGGAACGTCCGGCCAAGCCTGCTTTGGGTGCACACCGATCCGGTCCTGCTCGAACGCATGGTGACCAACCTGGTGGCCAATGCGGTTCGGTACACCGACCACGGTGGCGTGATGCTGTGCTGCCGCAAGCGGCGCGATCACTGCCTGATCCAGGTGTGGGACACCGGGCGTGGCATCGCGCCACAGGAGCAGGCCCGGGTGTTCCAGACACACTGGCGGGGCTCGAACGTGCGCCCTGGAGATCAAGGCCTGGGTTTGGGGCTGTCCATCGTGCAGCGATGTGCCGAACTGCTGGGCATCGGGCTCACGCTGCGCTCGGTGGCTGGTCGCGGATCGTGTTTTTCGCTGCGGGTCCCCACGTTGAACAGGGAGCGCCCTTTGCAAGAGGCGGTCGTTTCACAGGATCGACCTGCAGCGCCGCCGGAGCAGTGAGCACAGGCAAGCGCACCGGTGGGTGTCAGCGCACGGCACAGGCGGAGGCCACCTTCATCGCCATTTGCTGCAACGCCTGCCAAGGGTCTGCAGGCCAGCCCGGTGACTTGAGGCCCTTGACGATGCCATCGACCGTGTGGGCGTCTTCCAGCCAGCGCGTGAGGGTGGCCATGGAGAGCAGCGGCAGCGCACGCTCCATGAGCTTTTCTTTCACGCCCCAAACGCGGTTCTCGCGCAGCGCCATGGGCAGCGGGCGGCCCGCATCGAGCGCGGTGCGCACGCGGTGCAGCGTGCGGATGTCTTCGGACAGCGCCCAGTGCACCAGCACCGGTGCTTCGCCCTCGGCCTGCAGGCCATCCAGCATGCGCTGCACCCGCACGCTCTGTCCTCCCAGCACCGCCTCTGCCAGCTTGAAGGCGTCGTACCGCGCCACATTCAGCACAGCCGACTCCACCTGCTCCAGCGACAACTCACCCGCCGGGTGCAGCAGCGCGAGCTTCTGAATCTCCTGGTGCGCAGCGAGCAAGTTGCCCTCCACCCGGTCGGCAAAAAACTGCAGCGTGCGTTGGCCTTCTTCGCCGGCCACCACGCGTTGGCCCTGCTGTTGCAGGCGCTGGGCGATCCACTGCGGCAAGGCCTTGCGGTCCACGGGCTCCACGCGCACCACAGCGCCGAAGCTGTCGAGCGCGGCGAACCAGGCACCCTTCTGAGTGGCCATGTCGAGCCGCGGCAGGATCACCACCGTGACCGTGCTGTCATTGCCCTCGGCCTGCTGTGCGATCTGCTGCAGCGCCTGGGAACCGTCCTTGCCGGGCTTGCCCGAGGGGATGCGGATCTCGATGAGTTGTTTGTCGGAAAACAGGCTCATGGAGCCGCCACTGGCCAGCACCTCACCCCAGTCGAAGTGGGCGCCTGCCACGGTGTGCACGGTGCGCTCGCTGCAGCCTTGCTGGCGTGCCACCGTGCGAATGGCGTCGGCCGCTTCCTGGATCAGCAGCGGCTCGTCGCCGTGCAGCGTGTAGAGGCTTTTGAGGCCGCGTTGCAGCTGGGCGGCGAGCTGGTTGGCTGCGATCTGCATGGATCGGTCAGAGCGATTTCACCGCCGCCAGCCGCCGCACCACCTGCTGCACGATGTCGCTGCGCATGTCGCGGTACTGCAGCTGCTCTTCGGCGTCCTTGGCCAGCACCTGCGTTTCGTTGAAGCTGATGTCGCGCTCCAGCAGCAGCTCCACGTCGTCGATCAGGACCTTGTCGGTGGGTGTGCGCAAGCGGAAAGCGAAGCGGGTGCGCAGCTGTAGTTCACGCACCTGCCCCGCAGCCGTCTGGCCCACCACCACACGCTCGCGCTGATCCACCAGCACGGTGAGGATGGCCTGCGCCGTCTGGGCGCCGGGGCCGGTGGCGGGCGTGGTCGCGGTCAGCACACGAATGCCGTTGGCTTGCAACGCCTCGCGCAGTTCGCGGCTCACCTGCGTGCCTTCCATGCCTTGCAGGCGCACCGTGTCGAACGCGAAGGTGGGCGCTTTGCGCAACGCAAAGCCACAGCCCGAGAGACCCAGCGCGGTCGCGCCCAGGGCCATTTGCAGCCAGGCGCGGCGGCTGGAGATCGAGGGGCGTTGGTTCGTCATGCAGGGCTTTCAGATCACCACGTTGACCAGGCGGCCGGGCACGACCACCACCTTCTTCGGCAGGGCGCCAGCGGCCTGCTTGACGAAGGCCTCGCTGGCCAGGGCCGCCGCTTCGATCGCGGCCTTGTCGGCATTCGCCGGCACCAGCACGCTGCCGCGAAGCTTGCCGTTGATCTGCAGAACGAGTTCGATCTCATCCCGCTGCAAGGCGGCCTCGTCGGGCTGGGGCCAGGCGGCGTCGAGCAGTTCGCCGGGGTAGCCCAGCTCGGTCCACAGCGTGTGCGCGATGTGCGGCGTGGCGGGGTAGATGCAACGCAGCAGGATGCCGAAGCCCTCGGCCAGCGCGGCGTTGTCGCCGGCACCCCCGTCGCCTTTGAAATCTTCCAGGGCATTGAGCATCTTCATCGCGCCCGAGACCACGGTGTTGTATTGCATGCGCTGGTAGTCGTAGTCCACCTGCTTGAGCACGGTGTGCATCTCCAGCCGCAAGGCCTTCGCGCCTTTGGACAGCGATTGTTTCGAGACGCCGGCCGCGAGCGCGCCCAAGCCGCTGGTGGCTGAGAGTTTGAGACCAAAGGCCCACACGCGGCGCAGAAAGCGGTAGCTGCCCTCCACCGCCGCGTCGTTCCACTCCAGCGTGGCCTCGGGCGGCGCGGTGAACATGGTGTACAGACGCGCGGTGTCGGCGCCGTACTTCTCGATCAGGTCCTGCGGATCGACGCCGTTGTTCTTGGACTTGGACATGGTGCCCACGCCCTCGTAATCAATGGGCGTGCCCACGGGCAGCATGCCGTCACCGCTGGTGGCCGGGTTCTTGAGCTTGGCGCCCACGACCTTGCCGGCTTCATCGAGCACGTTTTCCACGTCGTGCGGCCAGAAATAGTCCTTGCCGCCCTTCTCGGTGCGGCGGCTGTAGAGATGGTTGAGCACCATGCCCTGCGTGAGCAGGTGGGTGAAGGGCTCGTCCACTTTCACGAGACCCATGTCGCGCATGACCTTGGTCCAGAAACGCGCATAGAGCAGGTGCAGGATGGCGTGCTCGATGCCACCGATGTACTGGTCCATGCCGCTGCCGCCGGTGGCGGCATTCTGGTCCCGCATCCAGTAGTCGGTGCCCGCCCCAACCATCTGCTCGGTGTTCTTCGGGTCGCAGTAGCGCATGAAGTACCACGACGAATCCACGAAGGTGTCCATGGTGTCGGTCTCGCGGCGCGCGGGTTGTCCACACACCGGGCACACCACGCCGTCGTGAAAAGCCTCGTGCTTGTGAAGCGGGTTGCCACTGCCATCTGGGATGCAGTCCTGCGGCAGCACCACCGGCAGGTCTTTCTCGGGCACCGGCACCGCGCCGTGTTCGGTGCAGTGGATGATGGGAATCGGCGTGCCCCAGTAGCGCTGGCGGCTCACGCCCCAGTCGCGCAAGCGCCAGGTGGTCTTCTTCTCGCCCAGGCCTTTGGCCGCGAGCTGAGCCGCCACAGCGTCCACCGCCGTCTTGTACGACAGGCCATCGAAAGCACCGGAGTTCACGCACATCGCGCGCTGCTTGTCGCCGTACCAGTCGGCCCAGGCGTCCTGGCTGAAGGTCTCGCCTTCGACCGTGACCACCGGCTGGATCTTCAGGTCGTACTTTTTCGCGAAGGCGAAGTCGCGCTCGTCGTGCGCGGGCACGCCCATCACTGCGCCGTCGCCGTAGCTCATGAGCACGTAGTTGCCCACCCACACCGCCACGGCCTCGCCGGTCAACGGGTGCGTCACCGCCAAACCTGTGGCCATGCCCTTCTTCTCCTGCGTGGCCAGCTCGGCTTCGGTGGTGCCACCGGTCTTGCATTCTTCAATGAACGCGGCCAGCGCCGGGTTGGTCGAAGCAGCGTGCGCGGCCAGCGGGTGTTCGGGCGCGACGGCGCAGAAGGTCACGCCCATGATGGTGTCGGCGCGCGTGGTGAACACGTACATCTTGCCGTCGCCGATCAGCGCGCCATTCGCGTCCTTGATGTCATGGGGGAACGCGAAACGCACGCCCTCGCTCTTGCCGATCCAGTTCTCCTGCATCAGGCGCACCTTGTCGGGCCAGCCGTTCAGCGTGGCCTTGGGGTTGCCGATCTGCACGTGGTCGAGCAGCTCTTGCGCGTACGAGGTGATGTTGAGGTAATAGCCCGGAATCTCGCGCTTCTCGACCACCGCGCCGGTGCGCCAGCCCTTGCCATCGATCACCTGCTCGTTGGCCAGCACGGTCATGTCCACCGGGTCCCAGTTGACGACCTGTGTCTTGCGGTAGGCAATGCCCTTCTCCAGCATCTTGAGGAACAGCCATTGGTTCCACTTGTAGTAGCTGGGATCGCAGGTGGCCACCTCGCGCGACCAGTCGATGGCCAGGCCCATGGCCTGCATCTGCTGCTTCATGTAGGCGATGTTTTCATACGTCCACCTGGCCGGTGGCACGCCGTTCTTCAACGCGGCGTTCTCCGCCGGCAGGCCGAACGCGTCCCAGCCCATGGGCATGAGCACGTTGAAGCCCTTCATGCGCAGGTGGCGCGCCAGCATGTCGTTGATGGTGTAGTTGCGCACATGGCCCATGTGCAGCTTGCCGCTGGGGTAGGGCAGCATCGAGCAGGCGTAGAACTT
>JBBQSX010000045.1:0-20335 GCA_038213545.1 Burkholderiales bacterium | reverse complement strand
GACCGCCTGATCGAGGCGGTGCGTGCGGCCATTCCGCCGGGCATGCTGGCCGCGCTGCAGATGGGACAGGCCCGGCAGGCGCGCGCGGCCGCAGCGGGCCGATCGGGCGAACTCATGAAGAACCAGAACCGCGGGCGCCCGGGGGGCACGCGGCGCGCCGAGCCCCGATCGGGCGCTCGGCTGCACAGCCTGGAGACGCTGCGCGCAGCGGCTCCGTGGCAGCGATTGCGTCAGCAAAAAGTCGACGGCCCGCGCCGCATCCAGGTGCGGCGCGAAGACTTCCACGTGGTGCGCTTTCGCCAGAACCGGCCCACCACCACCGTGTTCGTGGTGGACGCCTCAGGCTCGGCGGCGCTGCACCGGCTGGCCGAGACCAAGGGCGCGGTGGAACTGCTGCTGGCCGAGTGTTATGTGCGGCGCGACAAGGTGGCGGTGCTGGCCTTTCGGGGTGCCGGCTGCGAACTGCTGCTGCCGCCCACACGTTCGCTGGCGCGCGCCAAACGCAGCCTGGCCGCGCTGCCCGGTGGCGGTGGCACGCCGCTGGCCGCGGGCATCGAGGCAGCCCGCGAGCTCGCGGTGCAGATCGGTCGGCAGGGCGAGACACCCATCGTGGTGATGCTCACCGACGGTCGCGCCAACATCGCACGCGACGGCACACCCGGCCGCGCAAAAGCCACCGAAGACGCACTCACGGCAGCCAGTGATTTTCGTCTGGCCGGCCTGTCGGCCCTGCTGATCGACACCTCTCCCAAACCCGGTGATGCCTCCCGCCTGATGGCCGAGCGCATGGGCGCCACCTGTGTGCCGCTGCCGCACGCGGGCGCGGCCGGCCTGTCGCAGGTGGTGCGGCTGGCCACAGCGTCCGGCGCGCGCTGAACCGCCACGACCATGGGACCAGGCCTCGACTGGAAACGCGACGGCCCCCAATGGCCGCACCATGAGCTGAGCAGCTTTGTGTGGGCGTCCGGGCTGCATTGGCATGTGCAGCGCTTTGCTGGTCCCGAAGGCGCTCCGTGCCTCGTGCTGCTGCACGGCACAGGAGCCTCCACCCATTCTTGGCGCGATATGGCACCACAGCTCGCGCAGCGCTTCGAGGTGGTGACCATGGACCTGCCTGGCCACGCCTTCACCGGCATGCCGCCGGGCGGCGTGGGCTCACCGCAACTCTCGCTGCCCGGCATGGCGCGCGCGGTGCATGGCTTGTTGCAGACACTCGCCGTCAGCCCGACGATGCTGGTGGGCCACTCGGCCGGCGCGGCCGTGGCGGTTCGCATGTGTCTGGATGGCCTGGCAACGCCGCGCTCGGTGTTGGGGCTCAATGCCGCGCTGATGCCGCTCGGCGGCCTGGCGGGTCGGCTGTTTTCACCGGTGGCCAAGCTCATGGCGTCCGCCCCGTTTGTGCCGCGGCTGTTTGCATGGCACGCCAACGAACCTGCTGTGCTGCAGCGCCTGCTGCAGAGCACGGGCTCCACCCTGGACGCGCCCGGCACAGCCCTCTACCGCCAGCTCGTGAGCAGCCCCGCGCACGCTGCGGGCGCGCTGGGCATGATGGCCAATTGGGACCTGGAGTCGCTTTGGCGCGACCTCCCGAAACTGGCCGTTCCGCTCGATCTGGTGGTGGGTGAAAGGGACCGCACCGTGCCGCCCGAGCAGGCCACCCGAGCCATGGCCCGGCTACCGGCCAGGCTGAACGCGCAATACCTTCAGCTGGATGGCCTGGGGCACCTGGCGCACGAAGAACAGCCCGACATGGTGGCGCGGTTGATCCAGGAACGCTTCAACGCCCGCGCCTGACGGGATCTGGCTGCGTGGCCTCAGGGCACAACACTCTCAATGCGTATTTGCAGTTGTGCGCTGTTGCTGGCCACCGGCCCGCTGCTGCCTTGAAGGTCGCCGCTTTGCGGCATGGCCTGCCCTGTGCGGCTGATGCGCGCCTCCACCACCACCTGCTCGTGCATTGAAATGCGAAGCTCCGGCGCCATGGCCTGGCTGTCATCGAGCGCAAACTGCACAGGTCCGGCGGTTGCGGCCACGCGCATCACGGCCAGCGGCATGCGCGGACCTTTCACCGGTCGCGCGAACACGAACAAGGTGTCACCCGCTGCCAGCTTGGCCTGCAGCTCGGGCGCGATGGTGATCTGCCCGCGCACGCCGGGGTGGCTGGCGGCGGCCCGCGGCGCATCGGCAGGCGCAGCGGCCAGACGCGCAGCGCCGCCGGGTTGCGACGCGATGCCGGCCCGCGCGGCCTCCAGGCTGCTCTCCAATCCTTGGGCAAACGGGCTGCCCGGTGCCGCACGCTCGCGGGCGCGTTGCCAGAACGCTTCGGCTGCCACGAAGTCTTTGCGGCCATACGCCGAACTGCCGGCCAGCGCGAGCGCCTTGGGGTGACCGGGGTCAATTTCCAGAGCCCGGTTGACCAGGCGCATCGGTTCGCCGTCGGAGCTCTGGCCTTGCAGCAGGGACAGCAGATCGGCCCGGTCGGCGAGCAGGTTGGCGTTGTCGGGGGTGAGTTCGAGCGCGCGCTGGTAGGCCTTGTCGGCGTCGGCAAACCGCTGCCGGCTGGCGTGTGCGCGGGCCAGCATTTCCCAGGCTGATGCGTCCGCCTTTTGGCCGGGCGGGCGGCTCTCCAGTTGCTGGGTCATCTGGCGGACCATGTTGTCGATGTCTGCATTGGACACGCTGGTGACCTGAACGGCCTGTTCTGCCTCGAAGCGCACCGCGTCGGGCTCACCCAGCCACACGTAGAGGCCAATGGCCAGCGCGGGCACGGCCAGCAGCAAACCTGTGGCGGTGGCATGGCGGTGGGTGGTGCGCACACGCTGGTCCCTGGGCGCCGACTCGTCGATCACACGACGGGCCAGCTCGGCTTGCGCCTGCTCGTATTCCGCCTGCGTGAGCTTGCCCTCGGCGTGCTCCGCATCGAGCTGGGCGCGCTGCGCGCGCAGCAGCGCCAGATTGGCCTGCTGCGGCATCGCAGGCACAGCGCCCGCGCGCGCCCGCCACAACACGGACAACAGAGGCCACAAAGCCAGCGCCAGCAGCGCGAGTGCAAGGGCATAGAACAGGGTCATGGCGCGCCTCCGGCATCGTCAAGCAGGCGCTGCGCGCGCTGCAGTTCCGCCGGGCTGAGCGGTGCGGCCCCGGTCAACGGATCGCGCCGGCGGATGTGCATCAGCAGCACGCCGGCGGCCACCAGCAACAACACGAACGGGCCAACCCACAGCAGCACGGTGCTGAACTTGAGCGGCGGACGGTAGAGCACAAAGTCGCCGTAGCGCTGCGACATGAACTCGAGAATCTGCGACTGCGTGCGCCCCTGGTTGAGCTGCTCGCGGATCTGCTGGCGCAGGTCCTTGGCCAGGTCGGCATGCGAAGCGGCGATGGTTTCGTTCTGGCACACCAGGCAGCGAAGCTCTCCGGCGATCTTGAGCACGCGCGCTTCCAGCGCCGGGTCGGCCGACAAGGGCGCGGCCCTTGAATCCACAGGCGCCTGCGCGGCCACGCCACCCGGTCCGAGGACGCAGACCAACAGCAAGGTCAACAGAAAAAAACGCATGGGCTCAGGCACCGAGTTGGTTCATCAGGGGCAGCAGCTTCTCGCGCACCGCCTCGGGCGTGACGGGCCCGGTGAATTTGAGCCGGATGACGCCTTGTTTGTCGATCACATACGTCTCGGGCACGCCATACACGCCGAAGTCCAGACCCACACGGCCATCCATGTCGAACAGCGTGGTTTTGTAGGGGTTGCCGTGTTTGCCGAGCCAGCTGAGCGCGAGATGACGCTGGTCCTTGTAGTTCAGGCCGATCAAGGGCACGGCGCTGGTTCTCGCAAGGTCCATGAGCACCGGGTGTTCCTGCTGGCAGGCCACGCACCACGAGGCCCACACGTTGAGCAGCCACACCTGCCCGCGCAGGTCGTCGGGCGCTACCACCGTGTCAGGTGCGGCGAGTGTGGGCAGGCGGAAAGACGGCACTGGCTTGTTGATCAGGGGCGACGGCACATCGCGCGGGTTGAGCTGCAGGCCCATGCCCAGAAAACCGAGCATCACCACAAAGATGGCGAGCGGCCACAAGTAACGCTTCATGGGCGCGCGCTCCGGGCCGTCATGACCGGGCGTGCTGCACCCGAATTGCCCACCACCGGTTCGGCGGGTGCCAAGGCAGCCGCCTTGCGCACGCGGTAGCGCCGGTCCATCACGGCGAGCAGCCCTCCGAGAGCCATCAGCAGACACCCGCCCCAGATCCAGTTGACCATGGGCTTGTGGTGCAGGCGCACGCTCCAGGCGGTCTCGCTCACCGGCTCGCCCAGCGCCACATACACATCGCGCATCACGCCACGGTCAATGGCCACTTCGGTCATCGCGGTGCGACTCACGGTGTAGATGCGCCGCTCGGGGTGCAGCACCGCCACCAGTTCCCCGTCCTGGCTCACGGTGAGCGTGGCGCGGGCCGAGGTGTAGTTCGGCCCCTGCACCAGATTCATGTCGTCGAGCCGGATGCTGTGGCCGCCCACCTCGGCGGTCTGGCCCACCTCCATGCGCACGTCGTTCTCGGTCTGGAAGCTGCTCACCACCGTGACACCGGCGATGAACACCGCCACGCCGAAATGGGCCAGCAGCATGCCGAAATAGCTGCCGGGTTGGGCACGAAACGCGACCCACGCCGACGAAGGATGGGCGCGCAGGCGTTGCACCAGATTCAGCACCGCTGTGCTTGCGACCCACACCGCGAGCAGCAGGCCCAGGCCGGTGAGCGGGGTCCAGCGCTGCAGCACGAGCGGCGCAATCACCGCACTGGCCACACTCACGCCGGCAGCCCAGCGCAACTGGTGCGCCAGATCACCCAGCGAGGCCTGGCGCCAGCGCGCCAGTGGCCCCACGCCCATGAGGAACAGGGCGGGCGCAATGAGCGGCACGAACACCGCGTTGAAATACGGCGGGCCAACCGAGAGTTTGCCCATGCCGAGCGCGTCGATGAGCAAGGGGTACAGCGTGCCCAGGAGCACGGCAGCGGCAGCCACCACCAGCAACACGTTGTTGGCCAGCAGCAGGCTTTCGCGCGAGAGCATCTCGAACGCGCCGCCGCCACCCACCTTGGGTCCGCGCCAGGCAAACAGCGTGAGCGAGCCGCCCACCACGATGGTGAAGAACACCAGGATGAACAGCCCCCGCTCCGGGTCGGTGGCGAACGCATGCACCGAGCTCAAAACACCCGAGCGCACGATGAAGGTTCCCAGGAGCGAGAGCGAAAACGCCAGGATCGCCAGCAGCGCCGTCCAGAGCTTGAAGCCGCCGCGCTTCTCGGTCACCGAGAGCGAATGGATCAGGGCCGTGCCCACCAGCCAGGGCATGAAAGACGCGTTTTCCACCGGGTCCCAGAACCACCAGCCGCCCCAGCCGAGTTCGTAGTAGGCCCAGAAGCTGCCCAGCGCGATACCCACGGTGAGGAAGCACCAGGCTGCGGTGGTCCAGGGGCGCGACCAATGCGCCCAGGCCGCGTCCACCCGACCTGCCAGCAGCGCCGATACCGCGAACGCGAAGGCCACGACAAAGCCCACGTAACCCATGTAGAGCATGGGCGGGTGGATGGCCATGCCGATGTCCTGCAGCAGGGGGTTGAGGTCCTTGCCGTCCAGCGGCACGGGGTACAGCCGCTCGAACGGGTTGGAGGTGAGCAGCGTGAACAGCAGGAAGCCCACGCTGATCAAACCCATCACGCCCAGCACGCGGGCGCGCATGGGCTCGTCGAGCTGGTCGGAGAACACGGCCACCGCCAGCGTCCAGCCCGCCAGGATCAGGCTCCACAGCAAGATGGAGCCTTCGTGGTTGCCCCACACAGCGGTGATGCGGTAGATCAGTGGCGAGCTGGTGTGCGAGTTCTGTGCGGCCAGCAGCACCGAGAAGTCGCTGGTGACGAAAGCGTGCACGAGGCAGCCGAACGACACCAGCAGCAGCACGAACTGCGCAAAGGCCGCTGGCCGGGCGAGCGCCATCCACTGGCGGCGACCCTGGTGCGCGCCCACCAGCGGAAACACGCTCTGCACCAGCGCCATGACCAGCGCCAGCACGGCGGCGAAATGACCGAGTTCGGGAATCATGGTTGGGCTCCTGCCGGCATCACCAGCGTCGTCTGACCGGGCATGGCTTTCGCGTCGCGCGCCTTGTTCAGGGCTTCGGCCGCTTCGGGTGCCATGTAGTTCTCGTCGTGTTTGGCAAGCACCTGGTCGGCGCGGAACACACCGTCCGTGCCCAGCTTGCCCTGCGCCACCACGCCCTTGCCTTCCTGGAACAGATCAGGCAGCAGGCCGGTGTAGGTGACTGGGATGCTCTTGGCGGTGTCGGTCACCATGAAGCGGATGGTCAGTCCCTGAGGTTCGCGTACCACGCTGCCCTGCTCCACCAGACCTCCCACGCGAAACGCGCGCTCGCGCGGCGCTTCGTTGGCCATCACCTGCGTGGGGCTGAAGAAGAACACGAGGTTGCTGTTGAAGGCGTTGAGCACCAAAGCAGTGGCAGCACCCAGCGTGGCCAGCCCCACAGCAAGGGCCACAAATCGGCGGTTGCGGGGCTTCATGCCGTGGTCTCCTCGGTAGCGCGCTCATCGCCCGCCTCTTGCGCCAGCAGTCGGCGGCGCAGGCGGATAACCATCAGCTCGGCCACCACCACCGCCGCGCACATGCCCAGCGACCCCCACACATACAGACCGTAGCCGCCCATGGCCACAAATTCACCGATGCTGTTCATGTGAGGCCCTCCAGTGCCTGCCGCGCCCAGGGCGCATGTCGTTCGCGCTCCAGCATGATGAGGCGCACCCGCGCCAGCGCCACGGCGATGCAGTACATCCAGCAGGCCAGCGCCATCACCAGCATGCCCAGGAGCATGGGCGTGGCCATGCTCGGGGCCTTGGTGATGCTGACCGACGCGCCCTGGTGCAGCGTGTTCCACCACTGCACCGAGAAATAAATGATGGGCAAGTTGACCACACCCACGATGGCCAGCAGACCGGCGGCGCGGTCGGCTCGGCGTGTGTCGTCGATGGCGCTGTGCAGCGCCATGAAGCCGATGTAGAGAAAGAGCAGCACCAGCTCGGAAGTGAGCCGCGCGTCCCAGACCCACCAGGTACCCCAGGTGGGTTTGCCCCAGAGCGCACCGGTCCACAGCGCGAGAAAGGTCATGAGCGCGCCGGTCGGCGCCAGGGCCGTGGCCATCATGGACGAGAGACGCGAGTTGAACACCAGCCCGATGGCCGCCCAGGTGGCCATGGCGAGGTACACCACCATCGACATCCAGGCCGTGGGTACGTGCACAAAGATGATACGGTAGGCCTCGCCCTGCTGCGCGTCGGTGGGTGCCACCCACAAGCCCAGGTACAAGCCCGCAGCGGTGAGCACCACGGCCAGTGCGCCGAACCACGGCACCAGCTTGCCCGCCAGCGGGTAGAAGCGCTGTGGCGCTGCGTAGTGAAACCAGTTGATTGAACTCATCGGGTCACTCCATCGAGATGCGCAAGGCGGCGCTGGTCACCAGCGGCGCGGCAAACAGGCTCAGCAGCAGCAAGGCACCGAGCAGCGAAAAATGACCGCCCACACCCAATCCGGCGTTGTGCGCTTCCACCGCGCCCGCGCCAAAGATCAGCACCGGGATCACCAGCGGCAGCGTGAGCAACGACATCAGCACCCCGCCGCCGCGCAGGCCCAGCGTGAGTGCCGCGCCAATGGCGCCCACCAGGCTGAGCACGGGGGAGCCGATCAGCAACGTCAGCAAGAGCACGCCGGTGGCCGAAGCAGAAAGGTCAAACTGCAACGCCAACAGCGGTGACACCAGCACCAGGAGCAGCACCGAGCCACACCAGTGCGCGGCGATCTTGCCCAGCACCAGCATGGGCAGCGGGTGCGAAGAGAGCAGCAGTTGTTCGAGCGTGCCGTCCTGCAGATCGTCGGCAAACAGGCGTGCCAGCGGCAGCGTGCAGGCCAGCAGAGCCGCCACCCACACCACGCCCGGCGCCATGGTGCGCAGCAGCGCGGGCTCCGGCCCCACGCCCAGCGGAAACAGGCTCACCACCATCACGAAAAACACCACCGCGGCCAGCGAATCGGTACGTCTGCGCAGGGCGATGCGCAGGTCGCGCTGAAAGACGCAGCGAAAACCTTCCAGCCAGCCCTGCGGCGCGGCGGAGTCGGGCGCATGGATGGCCACACCCGTGTTCACAGGCTGAGCACCTGGTGTGGCGTGTCGTCGAGCGCCACGCCCTGGTGGCTGGTGAGCACCACCGAGCCGCCGCGCAGCAGCTGCGAGCGGATCAGGCCTTCAAGCCACGCGGTGGCGGCGGTGTCCAGCGCGTTGAAAGGCTCGTCGAGCACCCACAGCGGTGACGAACGCGCGAGCACCAGGCGGGCGAGTCCACAGCGGCGGCGCTGGCCTTGCGAGAGGCGGCGCGCGGGAGTGCGCTCGAAGCCGCGCAGGCCCGCATCCGTCAGGGCCTGCAGCGCGCCTGCGCGTTGGGCCACTTGGCCGCCGAGTGTGCAGGCGGTGAGCAGGTTGTCCAGCGGCGACAGATCGTCCTTGAGTGCGGCGGCGTGGCCCAGGTACACCAGATCGCGACCCCACTGTTCGCGTTGCGCCGCCAGCGGCTGGCCGCGCCACAACACTTCGCCCTCGGTGGGGCTGAGGAGTCCGCACATGAGGCGAAGCAGGCTGGTTTTTCCAGCGCCGTTGGCACCGGCTACCCGCAGCAGTTCGCCGCCAGGCACTTGCAGGCTCAGACCACTGAACAGGGATCGGCCACCACGCACGCAGCTCACCTGGTTCAGAGCCAGCGCTGCGTTCATGGGCGTGCTTTCGTGCGGGACGTCGGGGTTTTCACCGGGGTGTCTCAAAACTCATATGTCAACTTGTTTTGACACTTATAGCACCAGTCGATTTGCCCAACCAAGCGGAAAAACCCATGGCGCGTATGGACTTGGCGTCTGCAAGCGCCGGAATGGAGTGGCGCCTGATGGGGGGTGACTTGTGTGCGCTGCACAAGAAAAGACCCTTTGACATTCCGATGTGTCATGTTAGATTGACACCTAGTGATGTCACACATTGATGACATCCCGACCAAGTTCAAGGGGCTCTCATGGACATGATGACTCGAATACAAGCCGCGCTGGATCACGAACTGACCCAAGCCAGCAGCCCCAGCGCCCCGCCCCGTTTGATGGCCGCCATGCGGCACGCCGTGTTCCCCGGTGGCGCCCGCATCCGACCCCAGCTGTGCCTGGCCGTAGCCAGTGCCTGTGGTGAAGACGCCCCTGCGCTGACCAACGCCGCCGCCATGGCCATCGAGCTGCTGCACTGCGCCTCGCTGGTGCACGACGACATGCCCTGCTTCGACGACGCCGACACGCGCCGCGGCCAGCCCACCGTGCACAAGGTGTACGGCGAACCCCTGGCCCTGCTCACCGGCGACGCGCTGATCGTCATGGCCTACCAAATCCTGGCGCGCGCAGGCAGGACGCACCCGGACCGGCTCGCCGGTTTGATCGACACCGTCTGCATCGGCACCGGCGCGCCCGACGGCATCGTGGCCGGCCAGGCCTGGGAATGCGAGAACCGCGTGGACCTGGGCCAATACCAGCGCGCCAAGACCGGCGCCCTGTTCGTGGCGTCCACCTGCGCGGGCGCGCAGGCCGCTGGCGCTGACCCTGAAGGCTGGCGCGCACTGGGCGAGTGCCTCGGCGAGGCCTACCAGGTGGCCGACGACATCCGCGACGTGTTGATGCAGGCCGACGAGCTGGGCAAACCCGCCGGGCAAGACGCGCAGCACGGCCGCCCCAGCGCCGCGGCCAACCTCGGCCTCGTCGGCGCCATCGACCATTTCCACGGCCTCATGCAGGCCGCCATCGACTCGGTGCCCGAATGCCTCAGCCGCCGCGCCATGCGCCAGTTGGTGCTGCACGAGTCGCGCCGCCTGATCCCGCAGAGCACCTGCGACCGCATCGAACTCCAGCGCACCGCCGACCACCCCGCCGTGCGCCTGGCCGCCTGAAAGCCCCACACCATGGCCGCCCTGGACGCCCTCAAAACCCTGTCGGATGTTCCGCCCTCGTGGCGCGATCGCCTGGCCAGCCGCATCGACCAGTGGATGACCAGCCCTGCGCTCAACCGCTGGGCCAGCAGCAGCGTGCTCACCCGCTGGCTGGTGCGCCGCCGCTCCGCGCAGCTGTTTGATCTCATGGCCGGCTTCGTGCATTCGCAGGTGCTGCTGGCCTGTGTGCGCCTCAAGCTGTTCGAACACGTGCTGGAGGCCCCGCGCACCGCCGACGAACTGGCCACGCTGTGCCGCCTGCCCACCGCCCAGCTCGCCCGCTTGCTCGATTCGGCCGTGGCGCTGCATCTGCTGGAGCGACGCGGCGCTGGTCGCTATGGCTTGGGCACCATGGGTGCGCCGGTGGTGGCCCACGCCGGCATCCGCGACATGATCGAGCACAACGCCGTGCTCTATGACGACATGCGCGACCCGGTGGCCTTGCTGCGCGACCCGAACGCAGCGCGGATGCACGCGTACTGGCCCTACACCGAAGATCCGGCGGGGAACCCGCAGGCGCCGGCACCGCAGGACCAGTTCGCCCGTTACTCCTCGCTAATGTCGACCTCGCAGCGCTTCGTGATCGAAGAGTTGTTGGCCTCTTACCCGTTTGCTGAACACCGCATGGTGCTCGACGTGGGTGGCGGCATGGGCGGCTGGGTCAGCGCCCTGGCGCGCCGCCATCCCCACCTGCAACTGCAGCTGTTCGACCTGCCTCCGGTGGCCGCGCTGGCTGCGGAGAACGTGCAGCGCCAGGGACTGAGCGATCGCATCAGCACATTTGGAGGCAGCTTCACCAAGGACGCCCTGCCGCGCGGCGCCGACCTGGTGACGCTGGTGCGCGTGGCGCACGACCACCCGGATGGCGACGTGAGGGTCGTGCTGCGCGCCATTTTTGATGCGCTGCCCCTGGGCGGCGCGCTGCTGCTGGCCGAGCCCATGGCCCAGGCCGGTGGCGCGCCCGAGCCCAGCGACCCGTATTTCCACTTCTATCTGATGGCCATGGGCTCGGGGCGCCTGCGCACGCCGGCCGAGCTGACCGCCCTCATGGCCGAGGCCGGATTCACCCACATGGAGCGCGTACCCAACGCCATGCCGCTGCATGCGCAACTGCTGCTCGGCCGCAAATCACGGGACGACCGTAGGGGTTTACCCGTGAGCAGCGGAAATAGTGTCACTTTGTCTTGACACTTTCTTCTGTCAACTCTTTAATACACATCATGCAAGCCCAAGCCATCGTTTTCCAGAGCCCCTGCAACCTGTCGGTTCGGTCACTGGAACTTCGCGGCCTCACCGACGGCGACCTGGAGGTCGAAGTCGAGTACAGCGGCATCAGCACCGGCACCGAACGCCTTCTGTGGGACGGGAGCATGCCGCCCTTCCCCGGCATGGGTTACCCGCTGGTCCCCGGCTACGAGACGGTGGGCCGCGTGGTCCGCACGCAAGGTGAATGTGGACAGGGTCAGTCGCGCTTCCAGGTGGGCGACCAGGTCTTCGTGCCGGGCTCCTACAGCTTCGAGGGGGTGCACAACCTCTTCGGCGGCGCCGGCTCACGCCTGGTGGTGTCGCACGACCGCGTGGTCAAGCTGCACAACGACCTGGGCTCACAAATGGTGTTGCTGGCCCTGGCTGCCACCGCCTACCACTCGGTCACCTTCGGTGGCAGCCGCGCACCCGCCACGCCACCCGAGCTGATCATTGGCCACGGTGTCATGGGTCGCCTGCTGGCCCGCCTCACGGTGGCCGCTGGCGCACCCGCACCCGTGGTGTGGGAAACGCAAGCCGCCCGCCGCGTGGGCGCCGAGGGCTACAGCGTGATCAGCCCGGATGAAGACACCCGCAAGGACTACCGCGCCATCTACGACGTGAGCGGCGACGCAGACATCCTCAACCGCGTGATTCCCCGCCTGGCCATGGGCGGCGAGGTGGTGCTCGCCGGCTTCTACAAAAAAGACATCTCCTTCGCCTTCGCCCCGGCCTTCATGCGCGAAGCACAGATCCGCGCCGCCGCCGAATGGAAACGCGCCGACCTGGTGGCCGTGACGCAGCTGGTGCAGACCGGTCGCCTGTGCCTGGACGGCCTGATCACCCACACCGAAACCCCGGCCCGCGCAAGCGATGCCTACGCGGCCGCCTTCGGCGATCCGCATTGTCTCAAGATGGTCCTGGACTGGAGAAACTGATGAACGCAATCCCCGTCACCCAAGTGCAATCGGCCAAGTTCATGGAACAGCTGCGAGCCGAGGCCGCCATCGAGCCCGCACCGGTGCACACCGGCGAGGTGAAGAAGGAAACCCAGATCATTGCCATCTACGGCAAGGGCGGCATCGGCAAAAGCTTCACGCTGGCCAACCTGAGTTACATGATGGCGCAGCAGGGCAAGAAGGTGCTGTTGATCGGCTGCGATCCCAAGAGCGACACCACCAGCCTGCTCTTCGGTGGCCGCGCCTGCCCCACCATCATCGAAACCTCGTCGAAGAAGAAGCTCGCCGGAGAAGCGGTGGCCATCGGCGATGTCTGCTTCAAGCGCGACGGCGTCTACGCCATGGAACTCGGTGGCCCCGAGGTCGGTCGCGGCTGCGGAGGACGCGGCATCATCCACGGCTTCGAGCTGCTGGAAAAACTGGGCTTTCACGAGTGGGGTTTCGACTACGTGCTGCTCGACTTCCTGGGCGACGTGGTGTGCGGCGGCTTTGGCCTGCCCATTGCCCGCGACATGTGCCAGAAGGTGATCGTGGTGGCGTCGAACGACCTGCAGTCGCTCTACGTGGCCAACAACGTCTGCAGCGCGGTGGAGTACTTCCGCAAGCTCGGCGGCAACGTGGGCGTGGCCGGCATGGTGATCAACCGAGATGACGGCACCGGCGAGGCGATGAACTTTGCCGAAGCGGTCGGCATCCCGGTGCTCTCGGTCATTCCTGCCGACGACGACATCCGCCGCAAGAGCGCCAGCTACGAAATCATCGGCCGCCCCGAATCGGTCTGGGGCCCCATGTTTGCCCAGCTCGCCGAAAACGTGGGCAACTCCACCCCCATGCGGCCCAAGCCCATGACGCAGGACGAACTGCTGGGTCTGTTCTCCGCCTCGGCCGTGGGCCGCGACGTGGTGCTGGAGCCGGCCACCCAGTTCGACATGTGCGGCAAGACCGAGAACACCAAGCCCACCCTCGAAGTCGTTTACGACGAAGTCTGAACTCCGAGAGAACATCCCATGACCGGCACCACCATTCCCATCATTCCCGCCAAGGCGACCACCGCCATCGAAGGCGATGGCATGGGCTGCCATGCCGGCGGCGAGACGCTGCTGGCCGCGGCCAAGTCGGCTGGCAAGAGCGAGATCCTGGCGCAATACGCCGCCGACTACCCCAAGCGCGAGAACGCCGGCCCGCACGACCAGCCCCAGAGCATGTGCCCGGCCTTCGGCTCGCTGCGGGTGGGTCTGCGCATGCGCCGCACCGCGACCATCCTCAGCGGATCGGCCTGCTGCGTCTACGGCCTCACCTTCACCAGCCACTTCTACGGTGCTCGCCGCAGCGTGGGCTACGTGCCCTTCAACAGCGAATCGCTGGTGACCGGCAAGTTGTTCGAGGACATCAGCGAAGCGGTGCACGCCCAGGCCGACCCCGAGAAGCTCGACGCCATCGTCATCATCAACCTGTGTGTGCCCACCGCCAGCGGTGTGCCGCTGCAGATCTTGCCCAAGGCCATCAACGGCGTGCGCATCATCGGCATCGACGTGCCCGGCTTTGGTGTACCGACCCACGCAGAAGCCAAAGATGTGCTGACCGGCGCCATGCTCAAGTACGCCCGCAGCGAGATCATGGCCGGCCCGGTGCCCGCACCGCGCCAGGCGCGCAGCGACAAGCCCACCATCACGCTGCTGGGCGAAATGTTCCCGGCCGACCCGATGCTGATCGCGCAGATGATTGCGCCCATGGGCATCGCCGTGGGCACCGTGGCCCCCACCCGCGAATGGCGCGAGCTGTACTCCGCACTCGACAGCGTGGCCGTGGCCGCGATCCACCCGTTCTACACCGCCAGCATCCGCGAATTTGAAGCCGCAGGCCGGCCCATCGTGGGTTCGGCACCGGTCGGCATCGACGGCACGCACGACTGGCTGGGCGCCATCGGCCAGGCCACCGGTGTGGCGCAGGCACAGATCGACGCTGCCCGCAACGCCACGCTGGGCGCCATCCGCGGCGTGCTCTCGCAACAGAAGATCAACGGCCGAATCACGCTCAGCGGCTACGAAGGTTCCGAGCTGCTGGTGGGTCGCTTGCTGGTGGAATGCGGTGCCGACCTGCGCTACGTGGGCTCGGCCTGCCCCGCCACACCGTGGAATGCACACGACGCTGCGTGGCTCAAGTCCAAAGGCGTGCAGGTGCAGTTTCGCGCCTCGCTCGAAAACGATCTGGACGCCATGCGCGAATACAAGCCGCAGCTGGCCATTGGCACCACGCCGGTGGTGCAGGCGGCCAAGGAAGCCAGCATCCCGTCGCTCTACTACACCAACCTGATTTCCGCCCGCCCGCTCATGGGTGTGGCCGGTGCCGGCTCCTTGATCCAGGTGATCAACGCCGCCATGGGCAACCAGCACCGCTTTGACCAGATGAAGGACTTCTTCGGCAGCGTGGGCCAGGGAGACCGGGCCGGCGTGTGGGAGCAGGTACCACCCGAACACCCCGAGTTCCGCAAAGACAACCGCCGAATGCTTGACAAGCAAGCCAAGAAGCGCAAAGCCGAGGAGATGGGCTGATGTTGGTACTCGACCACGATCGCGCGGGCGGCTATTGGGGTGCCGTCTATGTGTTCACCGCCATCAAGGGCCTGCAGGTGGTCATTGACGGGCCAGTGGGCTGCGAAAACCTCCCCGTGACCAGCGTGCTGCATTACACCGACGCCCTGCCTCCACACGAGTTGCCGATTGTGGTGACGGGTCTGGCAGAAGAGCAGCTGGGCCGCGAAGGCACCGAAGGTTCGATGAAACGCGCCCACGCGGTGCTCGACCCCGAACTGCCAGCGGTGGTGGTCACCGGCTCCATTGCCGAGATGATCGGTGGCGGCGTGACGCCCGAGGGCACCAACCTCATGCGCTTTTTGCCGCGCACCATCGACGAAGACCAGTGGCAGTGCGCCAACCGCGCGATGTTCTGGCTCTGGAGCGAGTTCGGCATGAAGAAGGTGCCGGCCCGTAAACCGTTTGCTGAACGCCCCGCCGGTGAGAAGCCACGCGTCAACATCATTGGCCCGAGCTACGGCACCTTCAACAGCCCGAGCGACCTGGCCGAGATCCGCCGCCTGGTGCAAGGCATCGGTGCCGAAATCAACATGGTCTTCCCGCTGGGCAGCCACCTCTCGGAGGTGTCCCGCCTGGTCGAGGCCGACGTGAACATCTGCATGTACCGCGAGTTCGGCCGCATGCTCTGCGAAGCGCTGGACCGCCCTTACCTGCAGGCGCCCATCGGCCTGCACAGCACCACCAAATTCCTGCGCACACTCGGCGAGCTGCTGGGCCTGGACCCGGAGCCCTTCATCGAGCGCGAGAAGCACACCACCATCAAGCCGGTGTGGGACCTGTGGCGCAGCGTCACGCAAGACTTCTTCGCTACGGCCAGCTTCGCGGTGGTGGCCGGTGAAACGTATGCGCGCGGCATCCAGCACTTCCTGGAAACCGAAATGGGCATGCCCTGCCGCTTTGCGGTCTCACGCAAGGCCGGCGAAAAAACCGACAACGCCGCGGTGCGCGAACTGGTGCGCACCAAGATGCCGCTGATTCTTTTCGGCAGCTACAACGAACGCATGTACCTCGCCGAGGCCGGCAGCCAGGGCCCGATGAAGGCCACCTACATCCCGGCATCGTTCCCGGGCGCCATCATCCGCCGCCACACAGGCACGCCGTTCATGGGTTACAGCGGAGCCACTTACCTCATCCAGGAAGTATGCAACTCGCTGTTCGACGCGCTTTTCCACATCCTGCCGCTGGGCACCGACATGGACAAGGTCGACCCCACGCTGGCGCGCGGCGAAGTCGCTGGCCTGTCCACCCCGTGGGACGACAAGGCCCAGGCCCGGTTGCACACGCTCATCTCCAACCAGCCGGTGCTGGTCCAGATCTCGGCCGCCAAGCGGCTGCGCGACGAGGCCGAGCGCCAGGCGCGCGAAAGCGGCGAAGCCGCTGTCAACGAATCGCATGTGAACACCGCTGGCCAATCGATGGGCCTGGGGGAATTCGCATGAACCATTTTTCACTCTTCGACCACGGCAACAGTGCCGGGTCAACCTCACGTTGCGGCATTTCGCTGCAGCTGCCCATGGTGCGCGGGTTGGGCGCATTGATGGCCTCACGGCCAAACTGAAAAGGAGCATCCCATGTCGACACGGACATCTGTTTCCGGCCTGACGGACGATGAAGCTCAGGAGTTCCACCAGTACTACATCCAAGGCACGATCGGGTTCACGGCCATCGCCGTTGTTGCCCACTTGCTGGTGTGGTTCTGGCGGCCCTGGTTCGTCTGACCCACACGGCTTATTTTTCGTGAAAGGACAACTGCCATGAACGATATGTCTTATGAAGCCCATAAGCCTTCCCTGAGCGGTGACAAGCTTTCGTTTGTCCTGATCTTTGCTCCCTGCTTCCTGCTCCTGCTGTCGCTTGCCGTACTGGGCCAACTGGTCGGCATGCACTGGCAGTTCTGGCTGCCTGGCGCGGAGCACAAGACCAGCATCTTCCAGGGCGTGCATGCAGCGGTGTACACCTTCATGTCTCACATCATTTGATTTAAGGAGTCCCCATCATGTGGAGAATTTGGCGCCTTTTCGATCCCGTCCGCGCTCTGGTTGCGCAGGCCGTGTTTCTGTTTTCCCTGGCCGCGATGATTCACCTCATCCTGCTCAGCACGAACAAGTTCAACTGGCTGGACGGCCCCAAGGCAGGTCCCGCCAAAACGGCACAAATCGTGCCGTTGGCCACCCCTGAAGTGAAGTCCTGACTTCACCCGAGGTGGGCAGGAGCTGAAACTGGCATGGGCCAGTGCAGCACCTGCTCCCCTCCCCCATTTGCATCGACGTACGAAGTCCAAACCACCTGAGACAGGAGGGCCGCAACATGGCCATGCTCAACTTTGAAAAGAAATACCGGGTTCGAGGCGGAACACTGGTTGGCGGCGACCTGTTCGATTTCTGGGTGGGTCCCTTCTACGTCGGTTTCTTCGGTGTAACCACACTGTTCTTCACCTTCCTCGGCACGGCCATGATTCTCTGGGGAGCCTCACAGGGCCCCACCTGGAATCTCTGGCAGATCAGCATTGCGCCCCCCGACCTTTCCTACGGCCTGCGCTTCGCACCGCTCATGGAGGGCGGCTTGTGGCAGCTCATCACCGTGTGCGCCCTGGGCGCCTTCGGTTCCTGGGCGCTGCGTGAAGTCGAGATCTGCCGCAAGCTCGGCATGGGCTACCACGTGCCCTTCGCCTTCAGCGTGGCCATCCTGGCGTACTTCACCCTGGTGGTGGTTCGACCGGTGCTGCTGGGGGCATGGGGACACGGCTTCCCTTACGGCATCTTCAGCCACCTCGACTGGGTGTCCAACGTGGGGTACCAGTACCTGCACTTCCACTACAACCCGGCGCACATGATTGCCGTCACCTTCTTCTTCACCACAACGCTCGCTCTTTCGCTGCACGGTGCGCTGGTGCTCTCTGCCACCAACCCTGCACCGGGTCAGACAGTCAAGACACCCGAGCACGAAGACACCTTCTTCCGCGACACCATCGGATATTCCGTCGGCACCCTGGGTATTCACCGCCTGGGTCTGTTCCTGGCTCTGGCGGCCGTGCTGTTCAGCGCTCTTTGTATCGTCATCAGTGGACCCTTCTGGAGCCGTGGCTGGCCTGAATGGTGGGGCTGGTGGCTGAACCTGCCGATCTGGTCCTGAGCATCTGAAAAAAACAGGAGCACACCATGCAATATCAAAATCTCTTCACAACGGTACAGGCTGTCGGGCCGGTGCACCACGGCATTGAGCTCGGCAGCGGACAAGACCTTCCCCGCTTCGGCAAGACACCCGGCATCGTCCATCTGTTCGGGCGCTTCGGCAATGCGCAAGTGGGACCGATCTACCTCGGCACCCTCGGCATGGCGTCCCTGTTGTTCGGCATTCTGTCGATCAACATCATGGGCCTGAACATGCTGGCCTCGGTCAACTGGGACCCGGTCCAGTTCGTGCGCCAGCTCTTCTGGCTTTCGCTGGAGCCGCCAGCCGCCGGTGCGGGTCTGGGGTTGCAACCGCTCAACGCAGGCGGGTGGTGGCAGATCGCCGGACTGTTCCTGACCATATCGATCATGCTGTGGTGGGCCCGTACCTACCGCCGGGCGCGCGCCCTGGGCATGGGCACCCACGTGGCCTGGGCCTTCGCCGCGGCCATCTGGCTGTTCCTGGTGCTGGGACTGATCCGCCCGGTGCTCATGGGCTCGTGGAGCGAAGCAGTGCCCTTCGGCATCTTCCCCCACCTGGACTGGACGGCCGCCTTCTCGCTGCGCTACGGCAATCTGTTCTACAACCCGTTCCACGCGCTCTCCATCGCCTTCCTGTATGGCTCAACGCTGTTGTTCGCGATGCACGGCGCCACCATCCTCGCGGTGAGCCGCTTCGGTGGTGAACGCGAGATCGAGCAGATCGTCGATCGCGGCACGGCCAGCGAGCGCGCCGCACTGTTCTGGCGCTGGACCATGGGCTTCAACGCCACGATGGAGTCCATCCACCGCTGGGCCTGGTGGTTCGCCGTGCTGTGCCCTCTGGTGGGCGGCATCGGCATCCTGCTGACCGGCACCGTGGTGGACAACTGGTACCTGTGGGCCATCAAGCACGGCGTGGCTCCACCCTACCCCGCTGTCTTCCCCGCCGTCATTGATCCAGCACTGCTTCCAGGAGCCAAGTGATGCGAGTCTCAACCTACCAATTCAAACCATGGCTGGGCATGCTGGCCATCGGATCGCTGTTGCTTCTGAGCGGCTGCGAACGCCCACCCATGGACACGGTGCAAAGCGGCTACCGCGGCACCGGCATGGTCCAGGTCTACAACCCACGCACACAAGTGGACGTGGTCGCGGCGAACGTGGTCCCCGAATCGCCTCCAGCGGCCAGCCCCGATGGCCCCAAGGCGGGCCAGATTTACCAGAACGTGAAGGTGCTCGGCGACCTCAGCGTGGGTGAGTTCACGCGACTCATGGTCTCCATGACGGCGTGGGTCGCGCCCGAGCAAGGCTGCAACTACTGCCACAACGGTGCGAACTTCGCCGACGACAGCCTCTACACCAAGGTGGTGGCGCGACGCATGGTGCAGATGACGCAACACATCAACACCGACTGGAAACAGCACGTGGCCGAAACCGGCGTCACCTGCTACACCTGCCACCGCGGCCAGCCCGTGCCCAAGGAAATCTGGTTCACCGCCGACAGCACGCCGCAAGGATCGAACTTCATCGGCAACAAGACCGGCCAGAACACGCCTGCAGACAGCGTGAAACTGGCTTCACTGCCTTACGACCCGTTCACACCCTATCTGCTGGGCAGCGAACCGATTCGTGTGAACGCCCCCAAGGCGCTGCCCACCAAAGGCGGCCAGGGCGAGAGCATCCAGCGCACGGAGAAAACGTACGCGCTCATGAGCCACATGTCCACCGGACTGGGCGTGAACTGCACCTTCTGCCACAACGGCAATGCCTTCCAGAGCTGGGAAAATGCGCCACCGCAGCGTGTGACTGCCTACTACGGCATTCGCATGGCACGGGACATCAACCTCGCGTACATGGAACCCCTGACCGACGTGTTCCCCGCCAACCGCAAGGGCGAGCTGGGCGATGTGGCCAAGGCCAACTGCGCCACCTGCCACCAAGGTGTCAACAAGCCGCTGCTGGGGGTGTCCATGCTCAAGGACCACCCACAACTGGCAACCTACCGGCCCTACACGGCACCAGCCCCGGCTGCGCCCGACGCAGCAGCAGCCCCAGCCGCTGCCGAAGCACCGAAACAGTGACACCCTGCGCCGGCACCGTCCACGCACACAGGCCGGGTTCAGCGATGCAAGTTGTCCTGACCCAGCCGCGCGGATTCTGTGCCGGCGTCACGCGTGCCATCGAGATCGTCGAACGGGCGATCGCGCTGCACGGCATTCCGGTGTACGTCTTCCACGAGATCGTCCACAACCAGTGGGTCGTGGACGATTTGCGTTCGAGGGGCGCGGTGTTCGTGGACAACCTGGCTGAAGTACCC
>JBBQSX010000044.1:0-20359 GCA_038213545.1 Burkholderiales bacterium | reverse complement strand
CCGATGCACTGAACGATCTTGCCCTGAACACCGGTGTTCATTTGTGCGGTAGCTTGAGACATGATGGGTACCTTTTCGTTTCTCGGATTCTGTTGAGCAGCTGCTTCAGACCGCTGCGGCGCCGGCGACGATTTCCGAAAGCTCTTTCGTGATCGCAGCCTGACGGGTCTTGTTGTAGACCAGCTTGAGTTCGCTGATGACGCTGCCGGCGTTGTCTGTGGCGGCCTTCATGGCCACCATGCGCGCAGACTGCTCGGACGCCATGTTTTCTGCCACGGCCTGGTAGACCTGGGCTTCCACGTAGCGCAGCAAGAGCTCGTCAATGACGGCCGGGGCATCGGGTTCGTAGATGTAGTCCCAGTCGCGGCCGCCAGCGTTGTCCTGCAGTTCTCCTGCGTTGAGCGGCAACAACTTCTCGACCACGGATTCCTGCTTCATCGTGTTGATGAACTTGGTGTAGCAGACGTAGACCGCGTTGACGCGGCCTTCGGTGTACGCGTCCAGCAAGGTCTTCACCGGGCCGATCAACTTGTCAAGGTGCGGCGTGTCGCCCAGACCGGTCACACTGGACACGACTTTGGCGCCGATGCGATTCATGAACGCCAGGCCCTTGTTGCCGATCGCAACCACTTCAGCGGTCTGGCCCTGCGCCTGCAAGTCCTTGAGCTGGGTGGTCACGGCACGCAACACGTTGGTGTTCAAACCTCCGCACAGGCCCTTGTCCGTCGTCACCACCACAAAACCCGCGACCTTGGCGTCGTTGGTCTGCATGAAGGGGTGCGTGTACTCGGGGTTGGCGCGGCTCAGGTTGCCGGTGATCTGGCGCACTTTCTCAGCGTAAGGCCGCGCCGCACGCATGCGTTCCTGCGCCTTGCGCATCTTGGAGGCGGCGACCATCTCCATGGCTTTGGTGATCTTCTTGGTGTTTTCCACCGATTTGATCTTGCCGCGTATTTCCTTGCCTGCTGCCATTGTGTTTCCTCTAAGAAGTCAATGGGCCGGATCAGTAGGTGCCGGTTTTCTTGAAGTCGGCGATGGCAGCTGCCAGTTGGGCTTCGGCGTCTTGGCACTCTTTCTTGAATGCCTTCTTTGCGTCGCTGTCATCTGACTTGGCAGGCTTGACATCCCACTTCGCGCCGTTCTTCTCCATCGTCGCCAGCATGGCTGCGTGCTTGTCTTTCAGGAAAGCGTGCATGCCGTTTTCAAACGAGAGAACCTTCTTCACTTCGATGTCGTCCAGGTAGCCTTTGTTCACGGCGAACAGCGTGGACGCCATCAGACCGATCGACTGTGGGCTGTACTGCGCCTGCTTGAGCAGTTCGGTCACACGGGCGCCGCGGTCCAGCTGCTTGCGGGTGGCTTCGTCCAGGTCGGAGGCAAATTGCGCGAACGCCGCCAGCTCGCGGTACTGGGCCAGGTCGGTACGGATACCGCCGGACAAGCCTTTGATGAGGTTGGTCTGGGCAGCACCACCGACGCGCGAGACCGAGATACCGGCGTTGATGGCGGGGCGGATACCGGCGTTGAACAGATTGGTTTCCAGGAAGATCTGGCCGTCGGTGATCGAGATCACGTTGGTGGGCACGAAAGCGGACACGTCACCGGCCTGCGTCTCGATGATGGGCAGTGCAGTCAGCGAACCGGTCTTGCCTTTGACTTCACCCTTGGTGAAAGCTTCGACGTAGTCGGCGTTCACGCGGGCAGCGCGCTCGAGCAGGCGGCTGTGCAGATAGAACACGTCGCCAGGGTAGGCTTCGCGGCCCGGTGGACGGCGCAGCAGCAGCGAGACCTGGCGGTAAGCCACGGCCTGCTTGGACAAATCGTCATAAACGATCAGCGCGTCCTGGCCGCGGTCGCGGAAGTATTCGCCCATGGTGCAGCCGGAGTAGGCCGACAGGTACTGCATGGCAGCGGACTCGGAAGCCGAAGCGGCCACGACGATGGTGTATTCCATTGCGCCAGCCTGCTCCAGGGCACGCACCACGTTCTTGATCGACGAGGCCTTCTGGCCAATGGCGACGTAAACGCAGGTCATGTTCTGACCTTTCTGGTTGATGATCGCGTCGATCGCCACGGCGGTCTTGCCGGTCTGGCGGTCACCGATGATCAGCTCGCGCTGACCACGGCCCACGGGCACCATCGAGTCGATCGACTTCAGGCCGGTCTGCACTGGCTGGTCCACCGATTTGCGGGCGATCACGCCGGGCGCAACCTTCTCGATCACATCGGTCATCTTGGCGTTGATCGGGCCCTTGCCGTCGATGGGAGCACCCAGGGCGTTGACCACGCGGCCAATCAGCTCGGGACCGACCGGCACTTCCAGAATGCGGCCCGTGCACTTCACGGTTTCGCCTTCGGAGATGTGTTCGTACTCACCCAGAATCACGGCGCCCACGGAGTCGCGCTCCAGGTTGAGCGCCAAACCGAAGGAAGGCACGCCATCCTTGTTGGCGGGGAATTCCAGCATCTCGCCCTGCATCACATCGGACAGGCCGTGGACGCGGACGATACCGTCGGTCACCGACACCACGGTGCCTTGGTTGCGCACATCGGTCGATGTGCCCAGTCCCTCGATGCGGGACTTGATCAGTTCGGAGATTTCAGCGGGATTGAGTTGCATGACTCTTTCCTTCTTTCGTTAAATGGTGAGCAGGCGGGCGCGGGGTGACAGCGTTTGAACCGGTGTCAGGCCGCGGTCAGGGCGGATTTCATCTGTTCCAGGCGGGCTTTGATCGAGGTGTCGAGCACTTCATCGCCCACCACCACGCGAATGCCACCGATCAGTTCGGGCTGCAGCTCGACCTGCAGGTTGAGCTTGCGGGCAAAGCGCTTTTCCAGCACGCCAGAGAGATCTGCCAGCGCAGCACTGTCGATTGCAAAAGCGCTGTAGACCACGGCATCGAAGGCGCCTTGCTGTGCGTTCTTCAGTGCGCGGAACTGGTCCGCGATTTCAGGCAACGCGGCGAGGCGGCCGTTGTCTATCACGGTGCGCAGGAAGTTTTGCGCCATCGCAGGCAAGCTCGTCTTGGTCACGCCGCTCACGAGGCTGAACACCTGTTCGGGTGTGGTCCTGGGGTTGTCGGCGTACAGACGGAGCTGTTCATCGGCAGCCACCGACGCCAACTCGTCGAGCCAGGCGGCGGTGCCGGACGTGCCAGCACCAGAAGCCTGGAACAGCGCTTCCGCGTAAGGGCGGGCAATGGTGGCGATTTCGGCCATGGTTGTCCTTTTGTGCCGTGTCGGTGAATCAGAGCTCGGTCTTCAGGCGACCCAGCAACTCGGCGTGGACGCCAGCGTTGACTTCGCGCTTGAGGATCTGCTCGGCGCCCTTGACAGCCAGCGCAGCCACCTGCTCGCGCAGGGCTTCACGGGCCTTGACGACCTGTTGCTCGGCTTCCAGGTGAGCGGCTGCCACGATCTTGTTGGCTTCATCGGTCGCACGCGCCTTGGCCTCTTCGATCACGGTTTGCGCACGGCGCTCGGCATCGGCAAGACGCGTGGCAGCTTCGTTGCGCGATTTGCCCAACTCTTCTTCCACCCGCTTGTTGGCCACGGCCAGCTCGGACTTGGCTTTTTCAGAAGCCGCCAGACCTTCGGAAATCTTCAACGCACGCTCATCGAGCGCCTTGGCAATCGGTGGCCACACGAATTTCATCGTGAACCACACCAGGATCGCAAAGACGATGGCCTGCGCAAAGAGGGTTGCATTGATATTCATCGCAACGCCTTTCTGTGTGTTGACATAAGTGGTGATGCACTTGCCGCTGCGTCGGCGCGCTGCCAGCGTATGGTCATGGAGACCTCCGCTGCACAGAACGCTGCCGACGTGGCAGCAAATCCCATTAAGCCAGCGTGAAGGGGTTGGCGAACGCGAACAGGAGGGCGATGGCCACGCCGATCAGGAAGGCCGCATCGATCAGACCGGCCAGGATGAACATCTTGGTCTGCAGGTCGTTCATCAGCTCAGGCTGACGGGCCGACGCTTCCAGAAATTTGCCGCCCATCAGCGCAATGCCGATGGATGCGCCGATGGCGCCCAGACCGACGATGAGACCGCAAGCCAATGCGACAAGACCCAGAACGTTTTCCATGATGACTCCTATGAGATGAACGAAAGTTGAAAAAAGGAAAGAGAGAAACGAGAACTCAGAGCGAGGACAGGCCGCGCCACTCAGTGAGCGTCATGCGCCTGCCCGAGATAAATCAGGGCCAGCATCATGAAAATGAACGCCTGCAAGGTGATGACCAGGATGTGGAACAAGGTCCAAACCGTGCCTGCGATCACATGTCCGACGAAGAAGAGTCCACCACCCAGCGAAAGGGAGGCAAAGCCACCCAGCAGCGCAATCAGCATGAAGACCAACTCACCCGCGAACATGTTTCCGAACAACCGCATGCCGTGGGAGACCGTCTTGGCCACGAACTCGATCATCTGCATCAGGAAGTTGATCAAGCCCAGCAGCAGCGCCCAGATGGGGTTCTTGCTCGTGCCGAAGGGCGCGGTGACGAGCTCATGCGCCCAGCCACCGATGCCCTTGATCTTGATGTTGTAGAACAGGCACATCAGCAGCACGGACACGGACAGGCCGAGCGTGGTGGAGAGGTCGGCGGTGGGCACGACGCGCAAGTAATCGGGGTAACCCATGGCTGGGCCAGCCACGTGCCAGATGGAGGGCAGCAGGTCGACCGGCAGCATGTCCATGAAGTTCATCATGAAGATCCAGACGAACACGGTCAGCGCCAAGGGGGCGACCAACTTGCGGCTGTGGGCGTTGTGAATGACGGCCTTGGCCTGGGTGTCGACCATCTCGACCAGCATTTCCACTGCAGCCTGGAAACGCCCGGGCACACCTGCAGTGGATTTGCGGGCGGCGAGCCACAGCACGAAGCAGACCAGCGCACCCAGGAGGGAACTCACGATCACCGAGTCGATGTTGATGACCGAGAAGTCGACGATCGACCCCTGTTTCTTGTTGGTCAGATGGACCAGGTGGTGGCGGATGTATTCGCCAGGGGTCAGAGCGCTGCCTTCAGTTGCCATGTTCGTTTGCACCGATTTGTCGGAAATTCAACCGTTTAGATTTGCGCGCCGGGTCTGGATCCAGAATCCAAACCAGTACACCTTGAGAACCAACACCAGACCAGCCAACAGGCCCAGCCAATTCAGCTCGGGGACGATCCGGGGCGCCGACCACAACATGGCCACCACCAACAGAATCTTCACCCCCTCCCACAACAAAAATCCTGCAAAGGCAGCGTGCGCATAACCCGCCAGCAGGCGACTCAATGCACTGGACGTCAACCCGAAGGCCATCAAAGCCGAAGGCAACGCCACCGATGCCGCGCCATACAGGACCGACACAGCCACCGCAATCGACTGCGTGAACAGCCAGGACAACATGCCTGCGGACAACCCCACCAACAACTGCAGACCCACCAACCGCCACAAAGAAAAGCTTGGCTGGCGTGCTCGCCACTGCTGCGCCTCCTGGCGCGTCAGTGGCTTGAATTCGATTTCTTGCTCACCATCTGGCCCATCTGCCCGGGCCTGTGACTCCGAATCGACGCGTTGCATTGTCGACATGGAGGGTTACACGCAGGTTACGTTGGGCGACATTCGCAAAGCCGCTCATTATACGTAGAAACCCCATGGCTCCGTCAAGGCTGGGCCGAGCTTTTCCGTTCAGCGCAGGTGCAGCCGCCGATAATCGTTTCGCGCATGCTTCGAACTGGGGCCGACGCGTCAGTCCGAACCGGAGAACCACGATGGAACAACCCCGCGACATTCCGACCGAACAATCGCTCATCGAGTACCCGACACAATTCCCCATCAAGGTGATGGGCGCGAATGTGGCGGGCTTCGTCGAAGCCATGGTGCACGTGGCCAGGGCCTTCGATGCCACCTTCGACGCCAGCACCGTCGAGCAGCGCCCGAGCAAGGCAGGCAACTACATGGGCCTCACCCTGAGCGTGCACGTGACCAGCCGGGAACAACTCGACGAGCTGTACCGCACGCTGACCACACATCCCATGGTAAAGATCGTTCTGTGAACATCCGCTTTCTGGGTCGGGTGCCTTACGACACGACCTATGAGGCCATGCAGGCCTTCACGACCGAGCGCACGGCCGGGTCGAGCGATGAGCTCTGGATCTGCGAACACCCACCGGTCTTCACGCAAGGGCTGGCAGGCCGCGAAGACCACCTGCTGGCCCCTGGCGACATCCCCGTGGTGCTGACCAACCGCGGTGGGCAGGTGACCTTCCACGGCCCGGGCCAGGTTGTGGCCTATCCGATGATCGACTTGCAACGCGCGGGCTACTACGTCAAGGAATTCGTCTTCCGGGTCGAAGAGGCCGTGATCCGCACGCTAGCCGCTTTCGAGGTCACGGGTCACCGCGTGGCAGGAGCACCGGGCATCTATGTGCGTCTGGAAGATCCCTTCAGCCACGCCCTGCTGCCGCAGCGACCGCAACGGCGCGTGCCCGGTGAACCAGCTCCGACCCCCGATTTCTCCGGCCTGGGCAAGATCGCTGCACTCGGCATCAAGGTCAGCCGCCATTGCACTTACCACGGTGTGGCGCTCAACGTGGCGATGGACCTGCAACCCTTCCAGCGCATCAACCCGTGTGGCTACACAGGCTTGCAAACGGTGGACCTTTCTACAATCGGGGTGGCGGTTTCCTGGGACGAGGCCGCGCATGTGTTGAGCCAGAAGCTCGGCGCTTCCTTGTCACCCTGATCAACCCCCGACTCCAAGCGCCACCCGCGCCCCCGCCATGAACCCGACCGACACCCCTGCTGCCGACAATACCGTGCGCGAAGCCCAGCCCGCCGCCAGCTACGACGCGACCGCCAAGCAGAAGAGCCAGGCCAAGACGGCACGCATCCCCATCAAGATCGTGCCGGCCGAAGTGCTGAAGAAGCCCGAATGGATCCGTGTGAAGGCTGGAAGCCCCACCACCCGCTTCTACGAAATCAAGGACATCCTGCGCACCAACAAGCTGGTCACGGTGTGCGAAGAAGCGAGCTGCCCCAACATCGGTGAGTGTTTCGGCAAGGGCACGGCCACCTTCATGATCATGGGCGACAAGTGCACGCGGCGCTGCCCGTTCTGCGACGTGGGTCATGGTCGTCCAGACCCTCTGGATGTCAACGAACCCGACAACCTTGCAAAGACCATCGCCCAGCTCAAGCTGAAGTACGTGGTGATCACCAGCGTGGACCGCGACGACCTGCGCGATGGCGGCGCCGGCCATTTCGTGGCCTGTATCGAGAAGACGCGTGCCTTGTCACCGCAGACGCAGATCGAGGTGCTGGTGCCCGACTTCCGTGGCCGTGACGATCGCGCGCTGGAGATCCTCAAGGCGGCTCCACCCGACGTGATGAACCACAACATGGAGACCGTGCCTCGCCTCTACAAAGAAGCGCGTCCGGGTTCCGACTACCAGTTCAGCCTGAACCTGCTCAAGAAGTTCAAGGCGCTGTTCCCGCATGTGCCGACCAAGAGCGGCCTGATGGTCGGCCTGGGCGAAACCGACGAAGAGATCCTCGAGGTGATGCGCGACATGCGTGCGCACAACATCGACATGCTCACCATCGGCCAGTACCTCGCGCCCAGCGGTCACCACCTCCCGGTGCGCCGCTACGTGCACCCCGACACCTTCAAGATGTTCGAGGCCGAGGCCTACAAGATGGGCTTCACCCACGCCGCTGTGGGCGCCATGGTGCGCAGTTCGTACCACGCCGACCAGCAGGCCCACGGCGTGTTGAACCCGACCTCGGCGAAGTGACATGTCTTCTGCGCGCGACGTGCTCAGCGTGCGCAATTACGGCGCCTCGCACGGCAGCCACGACCACGACCATTTCCAGATCCTGATCGGCCTGGATGGTGTGCTTGAACTCGAGGTGGCCGGACGCGGACAACGCATCGCTGCGGGCGACGGGTGTGTGGTGCCACCCGGCGAGCGCCACGACTTTGAAGCCTGCGTCAGCGCGCGCTGCCTGGTGCTCGACAGCCACAACAGCGACTGGGCCCGCGTCGGGTCGGCGCCGCAACCAGCATCGCACTGCCTGGCCCACTACCTTGCACTGGCCTGCAAAGAACAGTTGCCACGCGCGCAACAACTTGGCCCGGCACTGCTGCTCGAAGCCTGGTCGCCCACGGGTGCGCTCCAGCCGATCCGACCGCGCCGTGCGATCGACTGGGACGCCCTCGCCGATTGGGCACTCGCAGGCGGCCCTCGCACGACGGTGGCCGAGCTCGCAGCGCGCACGCACCTGAGTGCAGCGCAACTGGCCGCGCGCTGCCGCGCCGAACGCGGGCAAAGCACCCAGCAGTGGCTGCGCGAACTCCGACTGCAGCAGGCGCGCGAGTGGCGGGCGCAAGGCCTGAGCGTGGCCGAAGTCGCACGCCGCAGCGGTTACCGCTCGCCCTCGGCACTCACCGCAGCCCAACGCCGCACCCGAGGCTGAACACACGCGCTGCGCGATGATGAACCCGCGCCGCGCGACGCCGCGCCGCAGTAACCTCACCCGCATGAACGCCAACCTTCTCGCACTGGGCGCCATCGCGTTGTGGGCTTCGCTGGCTGCCCTCGGGGTCGCTCTGTCCCATGTGCCGCCCTTTTTGTTGACCGGCCTGTCGCTGCTGGTCGGCAGCCTCATCGCACTGCCGCTCTCGCGGTTTGATCTGCGCCAATGGCGCGTGCCGGCGGGCACGCTGGCGCTCGGGGTTTACGGCCTGTTCGGCTTTCACTTCCTGCTCTTCATCGCGCTGCGCCACGCGCCTCCGGTGCAGGCCAACCTGGTCAACTACCTCTGGCCACTGGGCATCGTGGTGATGGCGCCGCTGTTCCTGCCGGGGGTGGTGCTCGGCGCGCGACACGTCTTTGCCGCCTTGCTGGGCTTTGCAGGCGCGGCGCTGGCCATCCTGGGCGGCGCGGGCAGTACGGGCAACACCGGCTGGGCCTGGGGCTACATTCCGGCGCTGGCATCGGCCTTCATCTGGGCCAGCTATTCGCTGATGACGAAGCGCGTGCGCGCCTTCCCCACCGCGGCCATCGGCAGCTTTGCGCTGCTCTCGGGCGTGCTCTCGCTGCTGTGCCACGCGCTGCTGGAGCCGGCCGTCTCGCTCTCGAGCCAGGACATGCTGCTGATCGCCGTGCTGGGTCTGGGTCCACTCGGTGGTGCTTTTTTTCTGTGGGATGCAGCGCTGAAGCGGGGCGATGCGCGGCAGATCGGCGTGCTGAGCTTTCTCACGCCTTTGCTGTCAACGCTGACCTTGCTGCTGGTGCGAGGTGAGGTGCCCAGTCCTTCGATCGGGCTGGCGGCTTTGATGATCGTGGGGGCGGCGGTGATCGCCACCCGCCGGACCGGCTGAACTTCAGTCTGTCATGAGTGCGGCGGGGTCTTCCGCCGCCAGCACCGTCTGCGCCCAGGTCTGCAGGCGCACCGTATCGCACCGCAGTATCTGCTGCTTGACCGCCAGGATCTGCGACGGGTGCATGGAGAAGCTGCGCAAGCCCAGCCCAAGCAGCAGGCGCGTCATGGCCACGTCGCCCGCCATCTCCCCGCACACGCTGACCCCTTTGCCCTGCGCATGGCATTGCGCGATGGTGCTGGCCAGCAAGTGCAGCACGGCCGGGTGGACCGGGTCGTAGAGGTGGGACACAGCCTCGTCGGCGCGGTCGATCGCCAGCGTGTACTGGATCAGGTCGTTGGTGCCGATCGAGAGAAAGTCGAAGTGCTTGAGGAACAGCGGAATGGTGAGCGCCGCTGCAGGCACCTCGATCATGGCGCCCAGCTTCACCGCACCGTGGGTCACGCCCGCAGCCAGCAGCTGCTCGCGCGCGCGGTGCACCAGCGCCAGCGTCTGGCGGATCTCGCTCGCGTGCGCGAGCATGGGAATGAGCAGGTGCACCGGCCCGTGCGCCGCCGCGCGCAGGATGGCGCGCAGCTGCGCGAGAAACATGGCGGGGTCGGCCAGGCTCCAGCGGATGGCTCGCAGGCCCAGCGCAGGATTGAGGTGGTCTTCGCCCGCACGCTGGGCCACGCGGTCCAGCGGCTTGTCGGCGCCCACGTCCACCGTGCGGATGGTCACCGGCAGGCCCTGCATGCCCTCTACCGCGCGCTTGTAAGCCTGGAACTGCTCCTCCTCGTCAGGCAGCTTGCCGTTGCGCCCCATGAAGAGGAATTCGCTGCGGAACAGTCCCACACCCACCGCACCGGCCTTGAGTGCGCCCACCGCGTCTTCGGGTTGTTCGATGTTGGCCAACAACTCGATCTTCTGCCCGTCGAGCGTGACGGCGGGCGTGTTCTTCAGGCGCGAGAGGCGCTCGCGCTCGACCTCGCCCTGGCGCTGTTTGAAGCCGTATTCGGCCAGCAGGATGGGCGAAGGATCGACCACCACCACGCCGGCATCGCCATCGATGATGACCCAGTCGTCCTGCTCGATCAGCTGGCTGGCCGAGCGCGCTCCGACCACCGCAGGGATGTCCATGCTGCGCGCGACGATGGCCGTGTGGCTGGTCTTGCCGCCCACATCCGTCACGAAACCGGCGAACACACTTTGCTTGAACTGCAGCATGTCTGCGGGTGACAGATCGTGCGCGATCAACACCAGCGGTACATCGACCACGTTGTCCTGGCCGGGGCGCGTCTGGCCAGCGCCTACCGGCGACGCCACGCCGCGCATCACCCTCAGGATGCGCTCGACCACCTGCTCCAGATCGGCCTTGCGCTCGCGCAGGTAGGGATCTTCCATTTCGTCGAACTGGCGCGCAATCACCTCCAGCTGGGTGGTGAGCGCCCATTCGGCGTTGTAGTGCCGCTCGACAATCCAGTGCTTCACACCACCGGTGAGCTGCTCGTCCTGTAGCAGCATCAGGTGAACGTCGAGCAAGGCTGTGAGTTCGGGGTGGGCATCCGAAGGCCCCAGTTCGTTCAGACTGTGTTGCACCTTCAGGATTTCGGCCGCCACCTCGTTGCGCGCATGGCGCAACCGCTCAATTTCGCTCTCGACTTGATCGACCTGCACGAAGTAGTGCGCCACGTCGACCCGGCTGGATGCCACGATCACAGCCCGCCCGATGGCAATGCCTCGGGAGACGGCGAGACCGTGGACTGAGAAGGTCATTCGCCTTCGCCGAATTTGTCGTTGATGAGAGCCAGCAAAGCGTCCATGGCTACCGACTCGTCAGCACCATTGGTCTCGACCTCCACCATGCTGCCCAAACCAGCGGCCAGCATCATCACACCCATGATGCTTTTGGCATTCACGCGACGGTCGCCGCGCGACATCCAAACCTCGCTGGCGAAGCTGCCGGCGAGTTTGGTGAGTTTGGCCGAGGCGCGTGCATGCAGGCCCAGCTTATTGCTGATGGTCACGGTGGTCTTGATCATGGGTGGCTCGTCTGGCCTGGTTCTGCGGAGCGGTCACCGCCACCTGAATCACACCTTGTGTGGCACCGATCATGGCACGCGAGATCAGCGCGTCCAGCGACTCGTGGCGGTACGACACGGTACGCAGCAGCATGGGCAGGTTCACGCCGGTAATCAACTTGGAGTTGATACCGTCGATGAGTTTCTGCGCCACGTTGCACGGCGTGGCGCCGAACACGTCGGTGACCACCAGGGTTTGCGGCAGGTGCATCTGGCGCATGAGCGCGCGCGCCTGGGCCAGCGATTCTTCGGGCGGTACGTTGGGTTGGACATCCAGTGCCGAGACAGCCTCGGCGCTGTCGGGAAACACATGCATGACGCACTGACGCAGGGCTGAGGCCAGGGGCGCGTGCGCGATGATGAGGATGCCGTTCATGGCCGCAGTTTAGCTGGCCTGCGCCATGTGACGGGTTCGCCATGCGCGCCAGAAAGCCAGGTAGGCGAACACACAACACGCGCCGAAGACCGCGATGGCGCCGCGGTAACGAACCGGCTCGCTCCAGCCGAACACGCCAAGCGCCTCGATCAAGAGGCCAATGCCCCATTGCACACAGAACACACCGCCGAAGATGGCCAGGTTGTAGGCCGACAAGGCACGCCCGGCGGCCTCGGGTGGCAAGGCCAGCGCCACGGCGGGCTGAGACAGCGACACAAAGGTGCTGGTTACACAGAACAGCGCCCACAGCTCCCAGCCCGCTCCCTCGCCGAGCCACACGATGGCGGCCAGCACCACAAAGCTCAAGGGCAGCCCCCAGGCAATCAGTCGCTCAGGCCGCAGGCCGCGCCGCGCCAGGTGGGGGTTGAGCACACCCCACAGCCAGAAGGTGCAAAGCATCGAAAGGTTGATGCCGAACAGGCCGGCCGCCGCTTGCTGCGGCGTGTAGAGCGCCACCTTCACCATCCAGGGCCCGGCCCACAGGGTCTGCACCGCGACCATGCCGCCGTAGTTGATAAAGCCGATGGGCAGCATCTGGCGGAAATAAGGATTTCGCCAGATGAATCCATAACCCCGGGCGCTTGCCGGCGTGTCCTGCAGTGCGGGCACGGTCGGCTGGCGCCAGCGCGGAACGGCAAGCGCCAGCCCCACCATCGACAGCGCAATCAGCCCGGCCAGCAGCCAGAACAGCCCGCGCCAGCCGGTGTAAGGCATGAGCCACTGCACCGGCAAGGTGGCAGCCACCATGCCCAGCGAGCCGGTCATGAGCATCCAGGAGTTCGCGCGCAGTTGTGTGGCGGGCGTGAGCCAGCGGCGAAAGCCGGTGAGCGGGGCCATGAGGCAGGCGCTCACGCCCATGCCTGTGAGCACGCGTGCGGCCAACAGGCCCGAAAAACTCGTGGCCAGCGCAAATGCCATGCAGCCGAAAACAGCCACCGTCAAAAAGGCCAGGATCACCTGGCGCGGTCCGTGGCGGTCGAGCCAGTTGCCCAGCGGAAGCTGCGTGAGCGCAAAGCCCAGGAAGTACCCACCCGCCAACAGGCCGAGGTCACCAGCGTCGAGCTCCAGCTCCTGGCTCAACGTGGGCGAGAGCGTGGCGGTGATGGCGCGCACCAGGGCCGAGAGGAAATACGTGATGGCAAACGTCAGGAAGACGATGACCGCTGCGCGCGTGCCCAGTGCGTCGTTGTGGGCGTGTGCCGGCTCACCGGTCATGGCAGCGTGAGTCCATCAAAAAAAGTGGTGCTGACTTCGTCGCTGGCCGCGCCGTAGATCGCCGCCTGGAACACCTGCGCGCCGCGCGCAAAGTACACGATCCGGGCCCGCACCGGCTGGCCTTGCGGATCGGTCCCTTGCGAGTTGATGCCCTGCACCGACGAAGCGCCAGCCACGGCGGCTGCCCATTGCAGTGCCGGATCATTTCGCCTGGCGGGGTCCACGCGGATCGCAGCCAGCGAAGCCCGCTGCCAGTCACTCAACACGGCAGGCGCAGCGGCGGCGTCGCTCGCATTGGCCCACGCCAGCGCAAAGGTGAGGTCGCCGGTTTTGCAGCTGTGCATGTGCAGCACCGTGGATGCGCCGCCCAGCGGCACCGTGCGTTCAGCCGTCTCCGGCTTGCACGGCAGCAGCGCCTGCAGCGGTGTGCCCTCGGGCCGCAACTCGCGCCAGTTGAAGGTGGGGTAACAGCCAGTCAGCGCCAGCAGAAACAAGGCGGCGAAAGGCCCGAAGCGCCGCTTGGCGCAATGGGAGTGGATTGAAAACATGGGATGGAAATGGGTCCGCCGCTGCCGCGACACCGCGTGCGCGGCAGCCTCACGCACAATGGCAACATGAATGCTCTGGATGGTATCCGCATACTCGATTTGTCCCGCGTGCTCGCGGGCCCTTGGTGCACGCAGACGCTGGCCGATCTGGGCGCCGATGTGGTGAAGGTGGAGCGCCCGCCCGGTGACAACCACCCCGGTGGTGACGACACACGCGGCTGGGGTCCGCCCTTCCTTCGCGGGCGCGACGGCACCGACACGGCCGAGGCCGCCTACTACATGGGCGCCAACCGCAACAAGCGCTCCATCACCTGCGACATCGCCACGCCCGCGGGGCAGGCGCTGATCCGCGAACTCGCTGCCAAAGCCGACGTGTTCGTGGAGAACTACAAAGTCGGCGACATGGCGCGCTACAGGCTGGACTTCGAGAGCCTGCACGCCCTCAACCCCAAACTCGTGTATTGCTCCATCACCGGCTTCGGTCAGACCGGGCCATACAAGGAACGTGCGGGTTACGACTTCGCCATCCAGGCCATGGGCGGTCTCATGAGCGTGACCGGCGAGCGAGACGACCTGCCCGGCGGTGGACCGCAGAAGGTGGGCGTGGCGGTGGCCGACCTCTTCACCGGGCTGTATGCCACGGTGGCGATCCAGGCCGCACTGCGCCACGCCGAGCGCACCGGTGAGGGACAGCACATCGACATGGCCTTGCTCGACACCCAGGTGGCCATGCTCGCCAACCTGGGCGCCAACTACCTGGTGCGCGGCCGCGAGGACGGCAAGGTACCGGGCCGCGCCGGCAATGCCCACGCCAACATCGTGCCCTACCAGGTGTTTGAAGTCGCGCCCGATGCGCAGGGTCAGGCGCAACACATCATCCTGGCGGTGGGTAACGACGGCCAGTTCGCGAAGTTTTGTGCGGTGGCCGGCCAGCCCGAACTGGCAAGCGACGTGCGCTTTGCGCAGAACCAGAACCGGGTGCGCCACCGCGCCGTGCTGGTGCCTCTGCTGGAGGCCATCCTCAAGAGCCGCGCCAAGGCCGACTGGCTGGCCGCGCTGGAAGCGGCCAAGGTGCCCTGCGGCCCCATCAACAACCTGGCCGAGGTGTTTGCCGACGAACACGTGTTGTCGCGCGGCATGGTGCAACGCTGGGAGCACCCACTCTCAGGCGACGTCGACCTGGTCGCCAGCCCGCTCAAGCTCAGCGCCACCCCGGTGCGCAACGACCTGCCGCCACCGCTGCTGGGTCAGCACACGGCCGAGGTGTTGGCCGACTGGCTGGGCGGCACCCCCGAACAACTCGCCGAGTTGCAACGCAGCGGCGCCATCTGATCGCAAACGCCATGGCCACCGCCGCGCAGTCCCTGCCCACCCCCATCTCGCTTCGCGCGGCCGCCCAAGCCGCAGCCGCGCGCGGCGAGCCGCTGGTGGTCATGACCACGCTCAAGGGTTGCGTGTACTGCGACCTGGTGCGCAACAGCTACCTTGCGCCCATGCAGCGTGAGGGTTTGCTGGTGGCGGTGCAGATCGACGTGCAGGACCGGCAATCGACCCTGCTGGGCTTTGCCGGTGAAACAACCACACCAGCCGATCAGGCCCGCATCTGGAAGGCGCGCTTCACGCCCACCGTGTTGTTCTTCGGGCCGGACGGCAAAGAGCTCGCCGAACGCCTGGTGGGTGTTGCCGTGCCCGACTTCTTTGGCGAATACCTGAGCGCGCGTTTGATCGAGGCGCGCAGCAAGCTCAAAAAGAATTGAGCCCGGGACGTCAGTCGGTGCTCATTTCAAGGCGCCAAATACTTTCTTGAGAATGGCACTGCCTGTACCCACCGGGTCCTGGCGGATCTTGCGTTCCTCCTCGCCGATGATGGTGTAGAGACCATCGAGCGATTTGCCGGTCACGTACTTCTGGATGTTGGCGTCTTCAGATTTCACCAGGCCAATGCCCGCCGCCTTGCCCGCCACCTTGTTGTACTGGTTGGCCAGGCCGACCTTTTCGGTGGCCTTGGTCACCACCGGCAAAAATTTTTCACCCAACGGCGTGCGGGTTTTGTCGGCAAAAAACTGCGTCACCGAGTTGTCGCCCCCGCCCAGAATGTTCTTTGCATCCGTCACGCTCATGGACTTCACGGCATTCACCAGCAGGTCTTTGCCCATGGGCACGGCGGCCTCGGCCGCGCGGTTCATGCTGGTGACCAGCTCGTCCACCCGCTTGCCCTGGCCGGTGAGCTTGAGCAGCTTGGAGGCATCTTCCAGAAAACCGGGCAAGGGAATCCGAACTTTTGGATTGCCCAGGAATCCATCAGCCCTGCCCAGCAATGCCACGGCCGCCAGGGCGCCTTTCTCGAGCGCCACCTTGATGCCCTGGGTGGCATCGCCCTCGCTGAGATCCCCCAGCGACAAGGCCCGAGCCTGCTGGTGGGCGGCCAGAATGAGCAAGCCGATGGCGGCGGTGGACTGGGTAAACTGGCGGCGCTGCATGCGGTGTCTCCTCGATGCTGGTGAACAAATGGCGTGGGGCAATGTATCCCCCGGGAAATGAAAACACAATGACCGAACTCGACCGAACCGGCCTACTGCGCCGACGCAGCCTCGCCGCAATGGCTGCACTGGGAACCGCTGCCGTGCTGGGCCTTGCGGGCTGCGCGGGTGGCGAGGCCGCCCCGAATTCCACCTTCGTGTTGCTCGACGGCTCCAAGGCCACCACAGCCGACCTCAAAGGCAAGGTCACGCTGGTGAATTTCTGGGCCACCACCTGCGTGTCTTGCGTCAAGGAGATGCCGCAGATCGTGGCTACTTGGCACAAGTACCAGGGACAGGGTTTTGACACCGTTGCCGTGGCCATGGAATACGACCCACCCAACTGGGTGCTCAACTTTGCGCAAAGTCGCCAGCTGCCGTTCAAGGTGGCGCTGGACAACACCGGTGAGGTGGCCCAGCAATGGGGCGACGTCAAACTCACGCCCACCACCTACCTGGTGGACAAGCAGGGCCGCATCGTCAAACGTTATGTCGGTGAACCCGACTTTGCAGCGCTTCACCAGCTGATAGAAAAGCTGCTGGCACAGACCTGAGCACGTGCGAGCCCAAACAAAAAAGCCGGGGTTGAAGTCCCGGCTTTTTTTCGTGCGGCCGAGGCCGCAGGCGCCATCACTCCTTGCGGTAGGCGTCGTGGCAGGCCTTGCAGGTTTGGCCCACTGCACCAAAGGCGGTCTTCACTGCGTCGAGGTTGCCGGTTTTGGCGGCCGCGCTCAGTTTGGTGGCCTCGGCCTGGAACTTGTCGGCACCTTCCTTGAACTTGGCCTGCTCTGTCCAGATGGCCGGCAGCGCGCGGGTGTCACCCTTGTCGGTGCCGGGGCCGAAACCTTCCCACGGGAGCTTGCTCATGGTCTCGACGAGGGCTGCACTCTCGGCCGCTACCTTCGGATCAAAGGGCGCGCGGCCATTGGCCATGACACCCACGCGTCCGAAATGGCTGGCCATCACGGTGAACGCGGCCTTGCGGTACTTGATGGCGTCTTCGGGCTTCTGAAACTGGGCAAAAGCCGGGGCCGACAAGCTGGTGATCGCAATGGCCGTGGCCAGCGGGGCGAGAATTCTCATGAGCACTCCTGAGCGTGGTTGAATACAAAAGACAGCGAAGATGCTGTCTGCGCGTGAGTGTGCAGGCATCGGTTAAGTTCCATCGGAACTGTCGGCATGTCCCCTGGCTCCACTCATCTTTTCACTTTGCACCTTGCCCAATCGACCATGCAAACCATTCGCGTCTGGGACCTGCCGACCCGCTTGTTTCACTGGCTGCTCGCCGCTGCCGTCATCGGCCTCGTGGTCACCGCCAATGTGGGCGGCAACTGGATGAACTGGCACCTGCGCCTGGGCTACGCGGTGCTCACGCTCCTGTTGTTCCGCCTCGTCTGGGGTTTTGTGGGCGGGCACTGGTCGCGCTTTGGGAGTTTTCTGTACGCGCCATCTTCAGTGGTGGCCTACTTGCGGGGCAGGGCCAGACCCGAGCACCGGGTAGGACACACACCCCTGGGCGCCCTGTCGGTGTTCGCCCTGCTGCTCATCTTGCTGGCGCAGGTCACCACCGGCCTCATGAGCGACGACGAGATTGCCTCCTTCGGCCCCCTGGTGCGTTTCGTGTCGGGCGACACCGTGGCGCTGGCCACGAGTTACCACAAGAACGTGGGCAAGTTCTTCGTGATCGGGCTGGTGGCGGTGCACGTGGTGGCCATCGCCTTCTACAAGTGGATCAAGAAAGACAACCTGGTGCGCCCGATGGTGCTGGGCGACAAGAAAATGGCCGCCGGCCTGAAGGTGCCGCAGGCGCGCGACTCCCTCGCGTCGAGAGCACTGGCGCTGATGGTGCTGGCCGTCTGCGGTGGTGCAGTGGCCTGGCTGGTCCAGTTGGGCAGCGCGTTCTGATGGCTTTCGCCGCCCGGCTGGCCGTATAGTGACGTCCGCGTCCTCGCCAGATTCCAGTCCGCCCGAATGAACCCCTCCGAGACAGCCGACGTCACACTCCGGCTGGCCCAATTCCCCGACGACCTGCACACGGTCCGCTCGCTGTTTCTCGACTACCAGTCCGACATGGGGATTGACCTGTGCTTTCAGGGATTCGATGCCGAACTGGCCCAGCTTCCCGGCGAATACGCACCGCCCGCAGGCTCGGTGTTTGTGGCCCTCGTCGGTGGCGAACCCGCTGGTTGCTGCGCGTTCCGCCCGCTCCTCAACTCCGACCATCTCGACGCCTGCGAAATGAAGCGCTTGTTTGTGCGCCGAGCGTTCCGGGGCTTTGGTCTGGGCCGTCTGCTGGTGGAACAAGTCATGTCCGATGCGCGCCTGGCCGGCTACACCACCATGCTGCTCGATACGCTCAGCGACATGGAGACTGCCCGGGCGCTCTACCAGGAGTCGGGTTTTGTGGAGGTGGCGCCTTACTATCACAACCCGATTCCCGGGGCGCACTACCTCAAGGTGGATCTCTGACGACTCTCATCGGCTCGCCCACGTCCCCAAGAGGCGCTGTCAGTCAGACGCAAAAAAGCCGCTGATGTCACCACCAGCGGCTTCTGTCCGGGCGCAGCCCGCGCTCAGACGCCAGCTTTGGCCTGGGCCAGCAACGTGGCCGCGTCGCTCACCTCGAACTTGCCCGGCGCTTCGACGTTCAGCGCCTTCACCACACCGTCCTTGATCAGCATCGAGTAGCGGTTGCTGCGCAGACCCATGCCGCGACCCGTCAGGTCCAGCGTAAGACCCGTGGCCTTGGCGAAGTCTGCACTGCCATCGGCCAGCATGCGCACCTTGTCACCGGTCTTTTGGTCACGCGCCCAAGCGCCCATCACGAACGCATCATTCACGCTCAGACACCAGATTTCGTCGACGCCCGCTGCCTTGAAGTCGGCAGCGTGCTCCACAAAACCGGGCACGTGCTTGGCCGAACAGGTCGGGGTGAAAGCGCCAGGCAACGCGAACACGGCAACCGTCTTGCCAGCGGCTGCCTTGTGGGCGTCCACGGCGTTGGGGCCGATGCTGCACCCGTTGCCTTCGACTTCGCTGTACTCCATCAACGTTGCCGCCGGGATTTTCTCGCCAACCTGAATCATGCTGTGCTCCTCGTGGTTATGGGCTTGTGGGCCGGGGGGTGGGGGCTCGGAAAACCGAGCCCGGAAAAAGAAAAAGCGACCGGCATTGTCGGTCGCTTTTCAGTTCGGCGCTGCGAGCAGCGCGAATCGCGCTTAAACCAGCTCGGCCTTTTGGACCAGGCGGGTGGCGACCCAGTTTTTCGTCTTCGACAGCGGACGGCTCTCGGTGATTTCGATCATGTCGCCGGTCTTGTATTCGCCCTTTTCGTCATGGGCGTGGTACTTGCTCGACTTGGCCACGATCTTGTCGTAGAGCTCGTGCTTCACACGACGCTCGACCAGGACCGTCACGGTCTTGGTGCGCTTGTCGCTGACGACCTTGCCGATCAAGGTGCGCTTGAGGGATGTTTTAGCTTCCGTCATGGTCACTCCTTATTTGGCCGAAGCCGCGGTGCGCTGCTTCTCGGCCAAGATGGTCTTGGCACGGGCGATGGCGCGGCGGGTGTCGCCCAGCACGGCGTTGTTGTTGAGTTGTTGCGTGGCTTTTTGCATGCGCAGACCAAAATGGGCTTTTTGCAGCGATTTCACTTCGGCTTCGAGGCCGGCCACATCCTTTTGGCGCAGTTCAGCAGTTTTCATCTTGTGTTCTCCTGAATCACTGACCCAACAAGCGCGTCACGAACGTGGTGCGCAAGGGAAGTTTGGCGGCGGCCAGCTGGAACGCCTCGCGGGCCAGCTCTTCTGGCACGCCGACGATCTCGTACAGCACCTTGCCGGGCTGAATCTCGGCCACGTAGTACTCCACGGAACCTTTACCGTTGCCCATGCGGACTTCGGCAGGCTTCTGGGAGATCGGCTTGTCCGGGAACACACGGATCCAGATACGGCCGCCACGTTTGACGTGACGGGAAATCGCGCGACGCGCGGCTTCGATCTGGCGAGCCGTCAGACGGCCACGGTCGGTGGACTTCAGACCGAAGTCACCGAACGCGACGGTGGCGCCGCTGGTGGCGACACCGGTATTGCGGCCTTTTTGTTCCTTGCGGAATTTGCGGCGAGCAGGTTGCAACATGTTTATTCTCCTTTGCCGTCCGCAGCTGCAGATGCGGGCGCGGCGTCTTTGCGAACGCGCTTAA
>JBBQSX010000043.1:0-20449 GCA_038213545.1 Burkholderiales bacterium | reverse complement strand
GGGCCCCACCAGGGCCGGCTCTGTGGCGCCGTCCAGGTGCATGGCCACAGCCCAGCCGTCGTCGTCTTCGTTCTTGATCACGCGGGCGGTCCAGTGTCCGTCGCTCCACAAGCGGTCTTGGTGAATGGGTTCGTTGGTGTCGAGGGTCATCTTGGTGGAAGGGCAGGGGTTAGCAGGATGGCGTAAGCAGTTGATACTGTACGGACTGTCACCACCGCATTGGAGGCCGACCTTGAACTTCAGATCCGATCCTGGTCCGTCGTCTCGCGAGCCCGCTTTTGCCGCGATGGCCGAGCACATGCCCGGCGCGTTGTTGCAGTATGTGCTGGAGCCCGGGGGTGGGCATCGTATCGGTTGGATGAGTCAGGGATGCCACGATCTCTGGGAGGTGTCGCCTCAGGCGGCTGAGCAGGACGCCGATTTGTTGTGGTCCCTGGTGAACGAGCAAGACCTGACGGCCATGCGGGCTTCGTTGCTGGATTCGGCCCGCTCGCTTCAGGATTGGGTGCACGAATGGCGCATCACCACGGCGTCGGGCCAGCGCAAGTGGCTGCACGGCACCGGAAGGCCGCAGCGCATGGCCGAAGGCGGGGTGATCTGGAACACCGTCATCGTCGATGTGACCGACAGCAAGCGCTCGAGTGATGCCATGCGCGACAGCGAGGCACGGTTCCGGCAGTTGCTGGAGTACGTGCCCAACGTGTCGGTGCAGGGCTACGGGCTGGACCTGACCACGCGGTACTGGAACCATGCTTCGGAATGCCTGTACGGCTACTCTGCCAACGAGGCGATCGGCCGCAGCCTGCTGGATCTGATCATTCCACCGGAGATGCACGCCGGCGTGGTCGGTGCTGTGACCGAGATGATCGAGACGGGACTGCCGATTCCATCAGCGGGCCTGACCCTGCGGCGCAAAGACGGCACACCGGTGGAGGTGTATTCGAGCCATGTGTACCTGAACATTCCCGGTCGCGAGCCGGAGTTCTATTGCATCGACTTTGACCTGACCGAGCGGCGCGAATCCGAGACGATCCGGGCGCAGCTGCAGTCGCAACTGCGCGAGTCGCAAAAGATGGAAGCCTTGGGAACGCTCGCCGGCGGTGTGGCGCACGATTTCAACAACATCGTGGCTGCGATCATCGGCAACGTCGAGCTGGCGCTGGACGATGTGCCCGACGGCAGCCCTGCGCGCACCAGCCTGACGGAGATTCGCAAGGCGAGCGGGCGCGCGCGCGATCTTGTGCGGCAAATCCTCGCTTTCAGCCGCCGCCAGTTGCTGGAGCGGCAGGTGATCGACCTGGAGCCGGTGGTCCAGGAGTCGGTGCGCTTGCTGCGTGCCACGCTGCCGGCGGGGGTCGAGCTGAGCTTGCACGTCGGCGACGCAGTGCCGCACGTGCTGGCCGATGCCACCCAGATCGAGCAGGTGCTGCTGAATCTGTGCACCAACGCCTGGCAGGCGGTTCAGGGCGCCACTCAGGGCCGGGTCGAGATCCGGTTGGAGGCGCACCGGGGCGTGCCTGCCGTATGGGACGCCCCGGCCACGACAGAGCTGGTCGCAACCGATGACGTGCCAACCGGATGGGTCAGGCTGACCGTGCGCGACAACGGACAAGGAATGAGCGATGACACGCGTGCGCGCATGTTCGAGCCGTTTTTCACCACCAAGCCGCCGGGCAAGGGCACGGGTCTGGGGCTGGCGGTGGTGCACGGTATCTTGCGGGACCACGACGCGGTGTTGGAGGTCCAGAGTGCACTTGGGGTGGGTTCCACGTTCTCGGTCTGCTTTCCGGCGGTGGTGGGGGAGACGGCGGCCCTGGCTGCTTCAACAGCGCCGCACATTCGCGAGCCACGTCTGCTCTCCACCCAGGCCGCTCACATCCTCTATGTGGACGACGACGAGATGATCGCGTTCCTGATGGAGCGCCTGCTCCAGCGCCAGGGTTACCGGGTCACGGTGTTCACCCATGTCGCCCAGGCGCTGGAGGCTGTGCGGGACGGTCGGGAGCCATTCGATCTGGTCATCACCGACTACAACATGCCCGGCATGTCGGGGCTGGACTTTGCGCGCGCCGTCAAGGCATTGCGTCCCGACTCGCCGTTGGCCATCACCTCGGGCTACATCTCTGAAGAGTTGAGAGAGCAAGCGCCTGCGGCTGGCGTGAGCGAGCTGATCTACAAGCCCAACACGGTGGAGGAGTTGTTTGCCGCGGTAGACCGGCTTGCGCGCTCGGTTCTCGGACCCGCGCCCGGGCGCTGAACATCAGGGAACCAACCAGGCCACGGTGGTGTCGGTCAGGCGCGCGCGCCGATGCCCCTCGCGCGCGAGTTCCAACCAGTCCATGTGCTCGATGCGTGCGGTCACCACGCTCAGGTGGTGCTCGCCGGCGGTGGCGGTGGCCGGCTGGTTCAAAGCCGAACCTGGCGCCTGCGGGGCCAGGTAGTCGCCTGCCGCGGCCGATTGGCGCACTCGCTCCCACGCCGCATCGACCAACGGTCCCTGCCTGTGCACCTGCGTGCTGATGCGAACGCGCAATTGCCAGTTCAGGCGTTTGCTCCAGAACACGAACGCGGCGTCGGGCGCGGCCTGAAGCTCTGCCACCTTGGGACTGCGGCTGTCGGTGAAAAAGCCGAGTTGCGAGGTCTTGGCATCCGCCGCGCGCAGCACCACGGTGCGCGCTTGGGCCAGCCCGTCCAGACCGGTCGTGGCCAGCACAGGTGTGCGCCATTCGTGGTGCCGGTCCACTGTGGCGCGCTGCAGTTCGGTCCAGATGCGGTGCAGCAGCTCGGCGCCGTCGGCGCTGGTGTTGTGCGTCATGTCGGGGTTGCGCTGGCCTGCGTTTCAGCGGGTCAGCAGACGCCGCTCGTGCTTGGCAACGCGGCCCTCGACGCGGCGCCTCCACAACCTGAACGAACCTGCCTTCAAGGACTGTTTCATGAGGCGGACGACGGCAGACTCGTTGAGCCCGAACTGGTAGCGAATGGCCTCGAACGGAATCTCGTCGGCCCAGGCCATTTCGATGATGCGGGAGCAATCCCCGTCCGAGAGATCGGATGGATTCGAGGGGACGGGTGGAATGGGGCGCGCTGCGTTCATGCCCGATGCTCGCCAGGCGCTTCGCCGGTGGCTTGGGCCGCGGCTTTCTCGTGCGCCTTGCGCTGTTCACGTTCGCGGATCGCCTTCTTCACGTCGATCAACTGCCAGACACCAAAGCCCAGGATGACCAGAAAAATGCCGAGTTCGAGCCAGATACCCATGCCGTGTGCCTCGCGAGATGTGAACAATGTGAATCCATCCGATGGTGCCCGAAGGCCCATGCCGGTGCAATACAGTGCGGAATGTCCGACGAATACCAGATTGAAATTCCCGCCTCTTTCATGGCCTTGTATGTGCTGCCCGGCCGCCAGAAGCCCAGCCTGGCCAGAGAGGAGATGGCCGCACGATACGAGCTGTGCGAGGACATGGCCCAGATGCTCACCGAGACCGCGCGCAACATGGAGTTCAGCCTCGGGTTGGCCGAAAGTGATGTGCTCGGACGCTGCCTTCAAGGACTGCGCATCGAGCCAGTGGTGGTGAACGAGATCGAGTCGGTGTGGGTGGTGCGACGTCTGGCAGAGCTGCTGGGCTGGTCGGATTCGGGTCTGCAGCCCTAACGCTTTGGCGTGGGCGCTCCGGTGCGCAACCACAGCAACGCAGCCAGCGCGCTGAGCCCTACCCCTCCCGAGATCCACAGCGCGCCAGAGCCCCAGCGCTCGATACAAAGGCCGAACAGCAGCGGCGCAAACGCCTGGGCCACGCGCGAGGGCGCCATCATGATGCCCTGGCGTTGTCCATAGCCTGCGGGCCCGAAGTACACCAGCGGCAGCGTACCCTTGGCGATGGTCAGTATGCCGTTGCCCGCGCCGTGCATGAGCGCAAACGCGGGTCCGGCCACCGGGCCGAAGACCATCCAGCACACCACGCCCACCGGATGGGCCAGCGCCGCCGTGCGGGCCGACAGCAAGGGATGTAGACGCCGCAGAAAGCCGAACTCCAGCATGCGACCCGCCACCTGCGCCGGACCCACCAGCGCGCCGATGGCCACCGCCCCAGCCAGTGTGGCGCCGCTGGCCACCAGCAGTTGGGGCAGGTGCGCCGCCATCGCGGTGCTGATGAACCAGGTGGCGGCGAACACGTAGGCCAGGGCCCAGGCGGTGAAGCGGTGGGGCGGCGCGACAGGTGCCGGCGCAGCAGGGTCCGCGCCTCCCGCCTGCGACTGCAGCGGCTCGGGCAAGGCCGTGGCACGCGGAATGCTGGCGTTCAGCGGCAGCCCTACCAGCAGGTGCAGACCTGCCCATGCCAGACAGGCGCCACGCCAGCCGAATTCGGCCTCCAGCAAGGCGGTGAGTGGCCAGCCCACCGTGCTGGCGAAGCCGGCAATGAGCGTGATGCCGGTGATGGCCGCGCGGGCCTGTGTGCCCTGCAGTCGCACCAGAGCTGCAAATGCTGCTTCATAGAGGCCGCTTCCCATGGCCATGCCGATCAGCAGCCAGGCCAGCATGAGGCTGGTGCTGCCTTGAACTTGCGACAAACTGGCCAGGCCCAGCGCAAACAGCACGCTTGTGCCCATGAGTACCGGGCGGCCGCCCCAGCGGTCGATGGCACGACCAGCGAACGGACCGAGCGCGGCCGAGGCGAGCAACGCCACTGTGAAGGCGATCCAGATCTGTGAGATCGGCAGACCCAGGCCCTCGGCCATGGGCCGGGCGAGCAGGGCGGGCAGGTAGTAGGTGGAGCCCCAGGCCAGGGTTTGCGCAGTGCCCAGGCGCAGCACCAGGGGCCAGGTGCGGATGGCTGTCATGCGAGCACGGCGTGGGACCGACCGGGTCGCCGGGTGTCAGGCGATGTCGAGCGCGTGGAAACCGAAGCGCCCCTGGCGGCGGTCGGCGAAGTAGTGCTCCAGCGTTTCCTTGACGGTGCGAAACGCGATCTCGTCCCAGGGAATCTGGTCTTCGGTGAACAGCCGCGCCTCGATGGTTTCGTGTCCGGGGTCGAACACATCGCTGAGCAGGCGCGCTCGGTAGTAGATGTGCACCTGGCCCACGCGGGAGACGTTCATCAGCGTGAAGATCTCGCCCATCTCGAATTGCGCGCCCGCTTCTTCCACGGTTTCGCGGGCTGCGCCTTCGGCCGTGGTTTCGTTCAGTTCCATGAAGCCCGCCGGCAGCGTCCATTTGCCAAAGCGGGGCTCGATGTTGCGCTTGCAGAGCAACACGTACTGACCGGTGTCGCCCCAGACCGGGACTGTGCCCACCACGTTGAGCGGGTTGTCGTAGTGCACCAGGTGGCAGGCCGGACAGACCGCGCGGGGTTTGGTGTCGCCGTCGTCGGGCAGGCGGATGTCGACAGCGGTGCCGCAGTTGCGGCAGTGTTTGGCGGGTGGTCGGAGCATGGGCTCAGTTTAGCGGCCCGACATGTCGGCGAAAAAAAGCCGGGTCAAGCCCGGCTTTCAGAGAAGGATTGACCTCAGGCCTTCTTGCCGTGTTTCACGATGAGCGCCTTCGCGGTTTCCAGCTGTTCCTTGCCGTTGAAGCCGCGCTTGTCCATGTCCTGCACCCACTCGATTTCCACCAGGCGCGCCTTGCGGCGGAATTCCTGCGCTTCGGCCGCCGGGATGCTGTAGATCGTGTTGCCTTGTTTCACCGCCGATTCCCGGCCCGCTGCGTCGCCAGCTTGCTGGGTCTTGCCCAGCCAGCCCGAGGTCTCCATGCCGGAGTTCTTGTCGATCACGGCCTTGAGGTCGGGTGGCAGGCTGGCGTACTTGGCCTTGTTCATGGCCATCACAAACGTGGTGGTGTAGAGCGCACCGCCGGCGGGGTCGAACTCGCTGTGGAACTTGGTGAGTTCCTGCACCTTGACCGAGGGCACGACTTCCCATGGAATCACGCAGCCGTCGATGACGCCTTTGGACAGCGCATCGGGAATCTGCGGCAGCGGCATGCCCACCGGCGTGGCACCCAGGTAGCCCAGCATCTTGGTGATCTGGCGGGTGGGGCCGCGCACCTTGGAGCCGCGCAGGTCTTCAGCGGTCTTGATCTGTTTGCTGCGCATGTGGAACATGCCGGGGCCGTGCACCTGCAGGGCGATGGGCTGCACGTCCTTGAACTCGTCCTTGGCGACCGTCTGCACGTATTCCCAGTAAGCCTTGGAGGTGGCTTCGGCGTTGTTCATCATGAACGGGAGTTCGAACACTTCAATGCGCGGGAAGCGGCCCGGCGTGTTGCCTGGCAAGGTCCAGACGATGTCGACCACGCCGTCGCGCGCCTGGTCGAACAGCTGCACCGGCGAACCGCCGAGCTGCATGGCCGGGTAGGCCTCGAACTTGATGCGACCGCCCGAATCCTTCTCTACCTTGTCCATCCAGGCCTTGTGCATGTTCAGCCACACGTTGGACTGCGGCGCCATGAAGGTGTGGAACTTGAGCGTGACGCTTTGCTGGGCAAAGCCCACCAGGGCGGGTGCGCCGAGCGCGAAGGCCGCGCCGGACTGGATCAGGGTTCTGCGTTGGATCATGAAAAGGTCTCCTGGGGTCGATGAGTAGTGGATCGTGGATTGGTGGGGGGGGGGCGGATCGTGAGAGGTCAAACCCGCAAGGGCGCACTGGGGGTACTACCTAGAACCCGTTCGGTGCATCAGCTGATGGACACACTGATGGGCGTGAGGCCGTCCACGCCGCCGACCAGCGTGTCGCCACGAACGACAGCGTTCACACCTTCGGGTGTCCCGGTGTAGATCAGGTCGCCAGGTTGCAGCTCCCAGGCCGCCGACAGGTGTTCGATGGTCTCGGCCACGTTCCAGATCAGCTTGTTGACGTTGCTGCGCTGGCGGTCGCTGCCGTTGACCTGCAGCCAGATGGGCGCGTTGTTTACATCACCCACTTTGGCCGCGAGCGTGATCGGGCCGATGGGGGCCGAGTGGTCATAGGCCTTGCCAATGCACCAGGGGCGCCCCTGCTTTTTCATCTCGCCTTGCAGGTCGCGGCGGGTCATGTCCAGCCCCACGGCGTAGCCGTAAATGTGTTTGGCCGCGTCGGCCGCCTTGATGTTCTTGCCGCCGGTGCCGATGGCCACCACCAGCTCGATCTCGTGGTGCAGGTTGCTGGTGAGGCTGGGGTAGGGCGTGCTGGCTGTCTGGCCGGGCTCGGCCACCACGATGGTGTCGGCTGGCTTCAGAAAGAAGAACGGTGGCTCGCGTCCGGTGAAGCCCATTTCTTTCGCGTGCTCTTCGTAGTTGCGACCAACGCAATAAAGGCGGTGGACAGGAAAGCGTTCTGTGATGCCGACCACGGGCACAGAGACGGTGGCGGGTGGGGTAAAGGCGAATTCGGGCATGTTTTGCAACGGGTTGGGGAGTTGGGGCCAGGGGCGGTCAGTGTGCCATCAGTGTTGCGAAGCGGGCAGGCGCACCACCAGGCCGTCCAGCTCGGCAGACAGGCGCACCTGGCAGCTCAGGCGGCTCTGCGGAACCACCGGGCTGGAGGCGAAGTCCAGCATGTCGAGTTCGTCGGGCACGGGGGCGGGCAGCAGCTCGGACCAAGGCGCGTCGATCATCACGTGGCAGGTGGCGCAGGTGAGGCTGCCACCGCAGTCGGCTTCAATGCCTTTCACATTGGCGTCCACCGCCGCCTTCATGAGGCTGTCGCCGGGGCGGGCCTGGATGTCTTGCTGTGTGGCGTCGGGGTGGATGAAGCGGATGGAAATCATGGGGAATGTCTTGGGTTGAATCAGGTGCGGGCGAAGTATTCGCGGCGTTCGAAATCGGTCTTGTCTTCGGCCTGCGCGTGGCGCTCGATCTCACTGCGTTTGATACGGCAGAAATGGTGCACGACGTCGCTTCCGAAACCCGCGCACAGGGCCGCGTCGGATTCCAGCGCCTGCAGGCCTTCGGGCAACGAGATGGGTATTTTCTCGCTGCCGTCGGCGTAGGGCGTTTCGCTCGCGGGCATTGGCTGCAATTGCTGGTGCAGTCCGTCGAGTCCGGCGTGGATTTGCGCAGCCATGTAGAGGTAGGGATTGGCGGCTGGCTCTCCGATGCGGTTCTCGATGCGGGTGGCCTGATCGCCCGCACCGCCCACCACCCGCAGCATGGCGCCGCGGTTGTCCCGACCCCACAGCACAGCCTGCGGCGCCAGGGCGTTGGGGCGAAAGCGTGCAAAGCCGTTGATGGTGGGCGTGCACAGCGGCGTCATGCCGCGTGCGTGGGCCAGCAAGCCGGCGAGCCAATGGCTGCCCACATCCGACAAGGTGTGTCGCGCATCGAGCACCGTGGTGTCGGGCGCAAGGGTATCGCGCACGCAGGCGTTGCGGCCGGTGTTCAGGTCCACCAGCGACTGGTGCAGGTGCCAGCCGCTGGACATGATGTGCGGGAAGGGCGGGCGGCACATGAAGGTGGCGTGGTACCCCGCGCGTCGCAGCGCCTGGCGCACGCCGCTTCGGAACAGCACCATCTGGTCGGCCGCAGTGAGCGCGTCGGTGGCGTCGAACACGGCTTCCACCTGGCTCGGGCCGAGTTCGATCTCAAGCGACTGCAGCGGCAGACCCAGCGCCTGCGCGGTGCGCTGCACGATGCGCAGCGGCTCGTCGCTCATGTCCACCATGGCTTCGGCCTGCAGGTTGTAGCCGGGGTGGATCATCTCCACCGTGGGCGGCAGGCCGGGCCATCCGGCGAGTTCGGGATCGAGTTGCGGCCGGGTGTCGGTGATTCGGTAGATGTGGAACTCGACCTCCAGTCCGGTCTTCAGGCCGTAGCCCGCTTCACCTAGCCGGGCCAGCGCGGTCTGCAGCACGCGTCGCGTATCGATGGCTACCGGCGTTCCGTCTGCGAACCAGGGCTGGCATCGCAGCCAGCCGGTGTGGGGCGCCCAGGGCAGCTCGGTGAAGCTGTCCGGATCGGGCAGCAGCATGAGGTTGGCCGCACCGGCAAAGCCGGGCAGGTCGTCGGCACCGCCGGGCTCGAACACCTTCCACGCCGTGCGGTCGGCTGTGTCCTTGAGCATGAGCGTGCCCACCATGCCCACGCCGTCAAGCAGAGCGCGCATGGCGGCCGTGGCGGTGAGGGTCTTGCCGCGCAGCATGCCGTGGGTGTCGCACCAGCCCATGCGAACGAGATCGACGCCGCTGGCTTCGATGCGCTTCACCAGGCGCACGCAGGCGGCCTCTCGGGCAGCGGTGTGGATGCCGCAGCGTTCGGCGAACGTCATCCAGTCACTCCCGTTCGCCCTGAGCTTGTCGAAGGGCTCGCCAGCATTTTTGGAAGGGCTTCGACAGGCTCAGCCCGAACGGAAGTTGGCTCAGCCCGAGCGGAGGTGGGTCCAGCCCGAACGGATAGTTGAGCGCTCCAAGGGGCACCTTCGCGCCGGGCGCGCACCGCGTCTTGCCACCAGTCTTGCCAGCCCTGCGCTGGCGCTATGCCGTCCATGGTGTCGGGGCCGCTGATCTGCTCAAACAGCGCAGGGTCGGCAATGCCCGGGGCGGTGCCGCCTTGTTCCACCGTGTCGATGGCTTGCTGGAGCATGCGCCGGTTGGCCATGATCACCTTGTCTGTGGTGCCCAGGTGTTCGCGCGTGCGGTCCTGGATGGCGCCCATGCTTTCGCAGGCCCACTGGTCGTGCACGTTGATGTCGTCTTCGCCCATGCCCAGGTAGGTGCGTGATTGCTGTTCGTCCGGGTTGAAGCCCCAGTTGTTGTGGCGGCCAGACTTCGGCTTGTAGTCGGGCAGGGTCACGGCTGCGAGGCGCGGCGTGCGCATGGCGTCCTTGTCCACTGGAGTAGTGAAGCTGGTGAAGAAGGCGAACCAGTAGTTGTGGGTGTCGTCCACCGGCACGTGCATCTGTGTGATCGTCATGGTCTCGGAGAGCGGGATCACGAATGTCTGCGGAAACACGGCGTTGGTCACGCGCATATGCGTGAGTTCGTCGGTCATGGGGCGCAGCGCCGTGAGCTGCAGGCCGTGGGGTTTGGCTTCAAAGGAAATCAGGGGTTGACCGAATTCGCGCATCACGCGCGTCATGGGCCAGCGTTCGCCGCCCACGTCGCCGGCGCTGGCGCCGCGAAACTGTTTGCCGTAGCTGTCGTCCAGTGAAGCGTCGTTGAAGAAGCGGTGCAGATACGAGGCGTGCGCCGGGTCGATGCCCACCTCAAACGCCTGCAGCCAGTTGCAGTTCCACAGGCCCTTGAACGCAAAGGTGTGCGAGGCCGGGGCGTTGAAACAGTCCAGCGAAGGGAAGGGCGGTGGTGTCTGGTCTTCGGGGCCGAACCAGCCGAACAGCACGCCGCTCTTTTCGATCAGGGGGTAGCTGCGCTGTTGGATGCGCGTGCACAGCGTGCTGCCAGCGGGCTCGCCCGGGGTTTCGATGCACTGGCCGGTGATGTCGAACTTCCAGCCGTGAAAGGGGCAGCGCAGGCCATCACCCTCGTTGCGGCCAAAGGCGAGGTCGGCGCCGCGGTGCGGGCAGTCGCGGTCGAGCAGGCCGTAGGTGCCTTGCGCATCTCGGAACAGCACGAAGTCTTGCCCCAGCACGCGCACGGCCTTGACCGGGCGCACGGCCATGGCCGGGTCCAGCGCGGGATTGAATTCGTCGAGCAGGGCCACCGGCTGCCAGTAGCGGCGCAGCAGTTCACCCCCGGGGGTGCGGGGTCCGACCTGGGTCAGGCGCTGGTTGAGTTCGGCTTTCATGGAGGCTCCGGTCGGCGGTGTTCAAACGGTATCCCGTTTATTTAATTCAGTGTACAGTTTGCGCCATGAGCCTGCAAGACACCGTTTTGATGCAACTGCGCGACCTGATCCTGAGCGGTCAGTTCGAGCCCGGGCACCGCCTGGCCGAGCAGCAGCTCGCCGAGCGGCTCGGTGCTTCACGCACCCCCGTGCGCGCCGCACTCGTCACGCTGGAGCAGGAGGGGCTGGTCGAAGCCAACGAGACCGGCAAATACCTCGTGCGTCAGTTCACCGCGCAGGAAGTGACCGACGCCATAGCCGTGCGCGGTCACCTGGAAGGCATGGCCGCGCGGTTGGTGGCCGAGCACGGCATGCCGCGCCAGTTGCAGGGCCAGCTGCAGGCCTGCCTGGATGAAGGCGACCGTCTGCTGACTGAGAGCCCGTTGACCATCGAGAGCTACGCGGCGTACGCGGTGATGAACGACCGTTTTCACGCGCTGATGCTCGATGCCTGCGGCAACCGGGCCCTGCAACGCGCGGTGGCCCTCAACGACAAGCTGCCGTTCGCCCCGGCCTCGGCCATGCTGCCCATGCAGGGCACGGTGGCGCTGGACCGCGACTGGATGCTATACGCGCACCGCCAGCACCACATGCTGTTTGGCGCCTTGCAGCGCGGCGAGGGCGCACGCGCCCAGGCGCTGGCGGTGGAGCACACCGAGGTGGCGCAGATGAACATGCGCCTCGCGCTGGAACGGCGCGCGGAGTCTGAGCGGGTGATGCCCGTCATGCGGCTCGTGGTGGGCTGACGCGGGCGGGGTGTATCGTCCCGGACATGCCGCCCACCGCTGAATCCGCATCCGCCACCGGCCTCACGCTGCGGCGCGTGGCCATCGACACCTACCACGAGAACGTGGCCTACCTGCACCGCGACTGCGAAGTGGTGCGGGCCGAAGGCTTCCAGGCCTTGTCCAAGGTGGAGGTGCGGGCCAACGGGCGGCGCATCCTGGCCACGCTCAACGTGGTGGACGACAGCAGCATCGTGGGATGCAACGAGATCGGTGTGTCCGAAGACGCCTTTGCCCAGCTGGAGGTTGCCGGTGGCCACCCGGCTTCGGTGTCACCGGCCGAGCCGCCCGAATCGATACCGGCGCTGTTTCGCAAGATCAATGGCGAGCGCCTGGGCCGCGACGACTTTCACCACATCATTCGCGACATCGCCGAGCTGCGTTACTCCAAGATCGAACTCACCGCCTTCGTGGTGGCCTGCAACCGCAGCGAGCTCGACCGCGAAGAGGTCTACTTTCTGACCGAGGCCATGGTGGCCAGTGGCCGGCGGCTCGATTGGCACGAGCCGCTGGTGGTGGACAAACATTGCATCGGCGGCATCCCGGGCAACCGCACCTCGATGCTGGTCGTGCCCATCGTGGCCGCCTATGGCCTGGTTTTCCCCAAGACCTCGTCGCGCGCCATCACCTCGCCCGCCGGCACGGCCGACACCATGGAAGTGCTGGCCAACGTGGAGTTGCCGTTCGAGCAGCTCACCGGCATCGTGCGCCAGCACCACGGTTGCCTGGCCTGGGGCGGTACCGCCCAGCTCTCGCCAGCCGACGACGTGCTGATCTCGGTGGAGCGCCCGCTGTCGATTGACTCGCCCGGTCAGATGGTGGCCTCGATCCTGTCGAAGAAGATCGCCGCCGGGGCCACGCACCTGATGCTCGACATCCCCATCGGTCCCACGGCCAAGGTGCGTTCCATGCCCGAGGCGCAGCGCCTGCGCCGCCTGTTCGAATACGTCGCGCAGCGACTGCACCTTTCGCTCGACGTGGTTATCACCGACGGCCGCCAGCCGGTGGGCCGTGGCGTGGGCCCGGTGCTTGAAGCGCGCGACGTCATGCAGGTGCTGGAGAACGATCCTTCTGCACCCGATGACTTGCGGCAAAAATCGCTGCGCCTGGCTGGCCGCCTGATTGAATGCAGCCCCGACGTGCGCGGCGGTGAAGGCTTTCGCATCGCCCGAGACATCCTCGATTCCGGCCGTGCCCTGGCGCAGATGCGCGCCATCGTGCAGGCGCAGGGCGACCGCGGCTTTGACCACCACCACCCGGCATTGGGCGCGCTCACGCTGGAGGTGAAGGCGCCCGCAGAGGGCGTGGTCATCGGCATCGACAACCTGCAGATCGCGCAGATCGCCCGGTTGGCCGGAGCGCCCAAGGTGCGGGGAGCGGGCGTGGACCTGTGCGTCAAACTCGGCGATCCGGTGGCCGCGGGCGATGTGCTTTACCGCGTGCACGCCAACTACCCGGCCGACCTTGAGTTTGCGCGCCTGGCTTGTGCGCGCGCCACCGGATTCAGCCTGGGCACCGCCGCCCAGGTGCCCCAGGTTTTTGTGGAGTTCTGATGTCTCTTTCCAGCATGCCCGCAGCGGGTTGTGTGCTCTGTTTCGACGATGAAGCGGAGTTGGCCGGTCAGGCCGCCCTTGCCATGGGCATGGCCTTGGCGGTGGTGGAGCGCCACCGGTTCCCCGATGGTGAAATGCGCCTGCGCCTGCCCGCCGGGTTGCCCGCGCGCGCGGTGCTCTGGCGCGGGCTGCAGCAGCCCAATGAGAAGTTGGTGGAGGTTCTGCTGGCCGCGCAGACCGCGCGCACGCTGGGCGCAAAGCACCTGACGCTGGTCGCGCCCTATCTCGCCTACATGCGGCAAGACATTGCGTTCAACCCGGGTGAGGCGATCAGCCAGCGCATCGTCGGTGGGTTTCTCGCGGGTTTGTTCGACGCCATCATCACCATCGACCCGCACCTGCACCGCGTGGCCACGCTGCACGAGGCCATGCCGGTGAAGGACGCGATCGCGCTCAGCGGCGCGCCGCTGCTGGCCGACCACATCGCCACGCAACGCCAGAACCCGCTGCTGATGGGCCCGGACGAAGAGGCCCTGCAGTGGGTTGCGCTGGCTGCGCAGCGCCACGGCTGGGACCATGCGGTGTGCCGCAAGACGCGCCACGGTGATTGCGAGGTGGACATCGAGTTGCCGGACGTGCCGCTGGCAGGCCGCGTGGTGGTGCTCATGGATGACGTGGCCAGTTCGGGCCACACGCTGGCGCGCGCGGCGGTGAAGCTGCGCGCTGCGGGGGCGGCGTCAGTGGACGTGGCAGTGACGCATGCCCTCTTCGTGCCCGGCGCCGTGCAGTTGGTGCGCAGCTCGGGCGTGGGTGAAATCTGGAGCACCGACTGCATTTCGCATCCGTCAAACGCCGTGAGCATCGTCCCTGAGGTGGTGAGGTCATTGCAGGGGCTGGGCATCGGGATCGGCTGAGCCCCGCAGAATCCGGGTTTACCCTAGCGACCTCGTGGTCGCTTTCTTTTTCCGCATCTGGAACCGCTCACATGGCATCACTGTTCGAACCCACCACCGCTGGCACCTTGTCGCTGGCCAACCGCATCGTCATGGCACCTCTCACGCGCAACCGCGCGCCCGGCGCCGTGCCCACGCCGCTCATGGCCACCTACTACCAGCAGCGCGCCAGCGCCGGCCTCTTGATCACCGAAGCCACCGCCATCACCCACCAGGGCCAGGGCTACGCCGACGTGCCCGGTCTGTACGCGCCCGAGCAGATCGCCGGCTGGAAGGCCGTGACCGCTGCGGTGCATGCCGCCGGCGGCAAGATCGTGACCCAGCTCTGGCACGTGGGCCGCGTCTCGCACATCGACCTGCAACCCAACGGCGCATCGCCGGTGGCGCCCTCGGCCATTGCGGCCAAAACCAAGACCGTGCTGCTCAAGGACGGCGCGCCCGTGTTCGTGGAGACCTCGGTGCCGCGCGCGCTGGAAACCAGCGAACTTCCGGGCATCGTGAACGACTACCGCAAGGCCGCGCTGGCCGCCATCGAAGCCGGTTTTGACGGTGTTGAGATCCACGCGGCCAACGGCTATTTGATCGACCAGTTCCTGAAGACCGGCAGCAACCAGCGCAGCGACGCTTACGGCGGCAGCATCGAGAACCGCGCGCGGTTGCTGGTCGAGGTGGTCAAAGCCGTGACCGACGCCATCGGCGCTGGCCGCACCGGCATTCGCCTCTCGCCTGTGACCCCGGCCAACGACGTGATCGACGCCGATCCGCAGCCGCTGTTCACGCACGTGATGAACGAACTGGCGAAGTTCGACCTCGCCTATGTGCACTTCATTGAAGGCGCCACCGGCGGCCCGCGCGAGCTGGCCGACCGCCCGTTCGACTACGACGCCCTGCGCACGACCTACCACGCGGCTGGCGGCAAAGCGGCCTGGATGGTCAACAACGGCTACGACCTGCCACTGGCCAAGGACGCCGTGAACGATGGTGCCGATCTGGTGGCTTTCGGCCGGACCTACATCGCCAACCCGGACCTCGTGGCTCGCCTGCAGCAAGGTGGCCCGTTCAACGAGCCCGACAGCAAGACCTTTTACGGCGGTGGCGCAAAGGGCTACACCGACTACCCGGCACTGGCCGCCTGATCTGCCACGCACCGCCGTTGCGGCGGTGCATGTGCATCGGATTCAGCGCAACTTGCTGTTGGCCTGCACCTGTTGTTTGAACTGCTCGGACAACTGGGTGGCCGCACGGCGTCCTGCCAAGCCGAAGTCGCTCTTGAACTCGGCAAATTCGGCGGTGCCGTTGCCTTGCGCTTTCACCGTCGCAACCGCCTTGCCCTCGGCGTCGCTGACCTCGCACGTCAGATCGATGCCGAATTTCGTGGGTGGCCAGGTGAACAGCGAGGGCGACTCGGATGTGGTGGTGACGCTGGGCGAGAACACATAGCTCACGCCGAAAGCGGCAATGGCCTCACGGTCGCTCGCCGACTTGACCACGAAAACATCGGCATACACCGCGCGCAGCGCGTCGCGAATGGACTTTTCCAGGTCGCGGTTGGGAAAGTAGCTGACCTTGTCGCCACCACCGCCCGCCGTGATTACTTCCTTGCCCCGGTCCGCGTCGGTCATGACGTAGGCGACCTTCTTCGGATTGAGCCCGGTTTCGTTGCGCACGGGTGTTTCCAGCGGACTGATGCCGATGGGATGGGCGCAGGCAGCCAGCAGGGCCAGCAGTGCGGTGGCCACGGGAATGCGCCAGAAGTTCTGAAGTGACATGAGATGCTTTCGGTTCAAGGTTTGACGGCGGTGATGAAGGCGGGATCGGCGTAGATCGTCTGCAGCAGTGTGCGCACCAGTCGGGGGTACTCGCTCTGGCCTTTCGGCACTGCCACAGCAGCGGCAAAGCTTGACTCGAATTGCGTCTTCGCGCTGTAGGTCTTGTCGAGCACCGTCTGCCCGCGCTTGACCACGCTCAAGCGCACGTCCATGAAGCCCTCGCCGGTGTTGATGCCGGACACGTCGATGTCGTTCTTCAACAGCGTGGCGTCGATGCGTGTCTCGGACTTGGGATCGAGCACCCGCAGCTCGGTCAGGTCGGAGCGGATGGCGTCTTCGAGGTACTGCGCAAACGAGCCGTTGGACGACACGAACGGCGCACCACGCAGGGTGATCTTGTTGACCGGTGCTTCCGGACTGCGGGGCTGGAATTCACCCACTGCAACCTTGCCCAGCTGCGCGACCTTGAGCCGGTCGATGCTCGGATAGTCCGGACTGTAAGTGGGGGCCACGAACGAGGCGCAGCCGGTCAGTGCGACCGCCGTGAAGGCCAACATGGCCATGCGTAGTTTCATGTTGTCTCTTTTGTTTCTGATCGATGCAAATGCACCGCGACGCACTATACCGACCCGCCGCTGCCTCGCCGTGATGCCGCCCACCGTTTATCCTCAAAGCATGAAGCTCTACAACTACTTCCGATCCTCGGCCTCGTTTCGCGTGCGCATCGCGCTGGCGCTCAAGGGTCTCGACTACGAATACCAATCGGTTCATCTGGCCAAAGGTGAACACAAGCTGTCGGACTACACCGACATTGCGGTGGAAGGTCTGGTGCCGCTGCTTGAACTCGACGACGGCACGCGGCTGACGCAGTCGATGGCCATCATCGAGTACCTCGACGAACTGCACCCCACACCCGCCCTGCTGCCGCCTGAGGCGCTGGGTCGCGCGCGGGTGCGCGCGCTGGCGCAGATCATTGCCTGCGAGATCCACCCCATCAACAACCTGCGGGTGCTCAAGTACCTGAGCAAGGATCTCAAGGTGGATGAGGACACCAAGAACACGTGGTACCGCCATTGGGTGCGCAGTGGGCTGGAGTCGTTCGAGCGGCAGTTGGCCGCGCAGGCCGCCAGCACGTACTGCTTTGGTGAAACACCCACCCTGGCCGACTGCTGCCTGGTGCCGCAGATCTTCAATGGTCAGCGTTTCAACGTCGACTTCTCGAGCCTGCCGCGCACCATGGCTGCGTTTGACGCCTGCATGAAACACCCCGCGTTCCAGAAGGCCCAACCCTCGGCCTGCCCGGACGCCGAAGCCTGATGCTGCTGACGCCCGACGGCATCCAGCCCGATTGGCCTGCACCACCCGGCGTGCGGGCACTGTTCACCACACGTGTGGGCGGTGTGTCGGTGGCTCCGTTCGACAGCTTCAATCTGGGCGACCACGTTCGCGATGAGCCGCTGGCCGTGGCAGGCAACCGTGAGCGGCTCGAGGCGCTCACGTCACCCGCTCGCCCGGTGTTTCTGCAACAGGTGCATGGAACACACGTGGAGCAGCTGACGCCCGACACACCCAATGGAGCCACGGCCGATGCCTGCGTGGTGCAGGTGCCTGGCGTGGTGGCCACCATCATGGTGGCCGACTGCCTGCCGGTGTTGTTCACACATGGCTCAGGCACTGCTGTGGCGGCAGCGCACGCCGGCTGGCGGGGGCTGGTTCATGGCGTGCTCGAAGCCACCGCGCGCTCGTTGCGCGAGGCAGCGGGCGAAGGTGAAATCATGGCCTGGCTCGGACCCTGCATCGGGCCGCAGGCGTTTGAAGTCGGGGCCGAGGTGTGTCAGGCGTTTGTGGCGGCGGACCATGAGACCGCTGCCCATTTCTGGCCGCTGGGCCACGGCAAGTTCCTGGCCGATCTGCCCGCCCTCGCCAGGCGCCGGCTTGAGACGGTGGGCATCACCAACGTGCATGGCAACGACGGCTCACCCGCCTGGTGCACCGTGACACAGACCTCACAGTTCTTTTCGCACCGGCGAGACGCCGCCATTTTCGGCAGCACCGGGCGCATGGCCGCTTGCATCTGGATCGATTGAAGCCGTTGCCTCAGGGGCCGCGTTGGCCGCCAGACGCGCCATTTGCGCCTGGTGTTCAGCGGCTTCACGGGCCTTGATTTCCTTGCGCCGTGCCGGGGTCCTCATCACGTAAACCACGAGAACGACGGGCAGCAAACCGTAAAGAAAAAAGGTCACAATGGCCCCGAGAATGGACCCGTTGGAGTTGCTCGCCTCCGCCACGGACATCATCAGAACCACATACATCCAACCAATCACGACCAGGTACACAGCGATCCTTGCAGGCCGGGAAACAAGCGTCAGTCTGCTGGAAGCCGCCACACAGATACTTGAGAGAAGCCGGACATCTTCTCCCACGTCGGGAATGATAGGCCGCAGACAAAAACACAGGAGACCAGCATGACATCGGGCAAAACACCACCCACCGACTGGCTGGAGACTGCCAATCAGTTCCAGCAAAACTTGATTCAGCAATGGACCCAGGTGGCCCGGGCATTCCCCGGAGCCACAGCCGCCCCTCAGGTTGGCGCCAACGACCCCTTCGCAGCGTTCAAGGCTTTCATGCCGCAGGCAGGGGCTGCCAATCCGTTCGGCATGGCCATGCCCACGGCCGGAGCCGCGTTCCCCGGCATGCCCGCAATGCCGGCCATGCCCGGTATGGGCGATATGTTCAAGAACGCGTCGGGTCAGCAGGTGGGTTTTGATCCGGCGAAGTTGCTGGAGATCCAGAACCAGTACCTCAAGGACGTGACCGGGCTGTGGAACCAGGGTCCCTCCGTCAAGCCCGAGGGCGACCGCCGCTTTGCTTCCGACGCCTGGTCCAGCAACCCGATGGCTGCGTTCTCCGCTGCGGCCTACCTGCTCAACGCGCGCACCCTCATGGCGTTGGCCGACGCGGTGCAGGGCGATGCCAAGACGCGCACCCGCGTGCGCTTCGCGGTTCAGCAGTGGATCGATGCCAGCGCGCCGAGCAACTTTCTCGCCTTCAATGCCGAAGCGCAAAAGAAGGCCATCGACACCCAGGGCGAGAGCATTGCCAAGGGCATGGCCAACCTGCTGCACGACATGAAGCAGGGCCACGTGTCCATGACCGACGAGAGTGTGTTCGAGGTGGGCAAGAACGTGGCCACCACCGAAGGCGCGGTGGTGTTCGAGAACGAGCTGTTCCAGCTGATCGAATACAAGCCGCTCACGCCCAAGGTGTACGAGCGGCCGTTCCTGCTGGTGCCGCCGTGCATCAACAAGTTCTACATCCTCGATCTGCAGCCCGAGAACTCGCTGATCCGCTACTGCGTGGAGCAGTGCCACCGCACGTTCGTGGTGAGCTGGCGCAACCCCGACGAGTCGCTGGCCCAGGCCACCTGGGACCAGTACATCGAAGACGCGGTGATCAAGGCGATCGACGTCACACAAGACATCACCGGCGCCGAGACCATCAACGCGCTGGGCTTCTGCGTGGGCGGCACCATGCTGGGCACGGCGCTGGCCGTGCTGGCCGCGCGCGGTGAAGAGCCGGTGCACTGCGCCACCTTCCTCACCACGCTGCTCGATTTCACCGACACCGGCATCCTCGACGTGTTCATCGACGAGAACTTCGTCAAGTACCGCGAGGCGCAGTTCGCCCAGGGCGGTCTCATGCCGGGGCGCGACCTGGCCACCACCTTCAGCTTCCTGCGGCCCAACGACCTGGTGTGGAACTACGTGGTGGGCAACTACCTCAAGGGCGAGACGCCACCCCCGTTCGACCTGCTGTACTGGAACTCCGACAGCACCAGCCTGCCCGGTCCCTACTACGCGCATTACCTGCGCCAGATGTACCTGGAAAACAACCTGGTCAAGCCCGGCAAGATGACCGTGTGCGGCGAGAAGATCGACTTCCGCCAGGTGAAGCTGCCGGTCTACATCTACGGCTCGCGCGAAGACCACATCGTGCCCATCGGTGGCGCTTACGCCAGCACCCAGGTATTCCCTGGCAAGAAGCGTTTCGTCATGGGGGCATCGGGCCACATTGCCGGCGTGATCAACCCCGCCAGCAAAAAGAAGCGCAGCCACTGGATCGGCTCCGCCACCAAGTTCCCGAAGGACGTGAACGAGTGGATCAACAGCGCCGACGAACAACCCGGCAGCTGGTGGACCGACTGGGCCGCCTGGCTCAAGCCCTACGCCGGCAAACAGATCGCCGCGCCCAAGACCTACGGCAAGGGCAAGGCCTACGCGGCCATCGAGCCGGCACCTGGGCGCTATGTGAAAGCGAAAGCCTGAGCTGAAGTAGAGATAGCCGTTCGGGCTGAGCCTGTCGAAGCCTTCGCCAGCACCGCTGGATGCCCTTCGACAGGCTCAGGGCGAACGGGAGCAATTACCCACCAACAAGGAGCAAATCCATGGAAGACATCGTCATCGTTTCAGCCGCCCGCACCGCAGTGGGCAAGTTCGGCGGCTCGCTCGCCAAAGTCCCCGCCACCGAGCTCGGCAGCATCGTCATCAAGGCGATGCTGGAGCGCTCCGGCCTGCCCGCCGACGTGATCGGTGAAGTGATCATGGGCCAGGTGCTTGCCGCCGGCGTGGGCCAGAAC
>JBBQSX010000042.1:0-20906 GCA_038213545.1 Burkholderiales bacterium | reverse complement strand
GCTGCCCCGCTGCGCGAGGTTCGCTGCCCCCCGAGGGGGCAGTGTTGCCTTGGGGCAGCCCCAGGCAAGACGCCTCTATGCTTTCCTCAGCAACTTCTTGCGCACCAGATGGATGTTGTTGCGAAGCGCGTAGAGCTCGTCGGTGTACGACAGCGGCACCACCACTTTTTCCACTTTCGACTCCATCGCGTCAAGCTGTTCCACCAGATCGGCGGCTTTGTCGGCGTCGGACTCGAAGCGCTGTTCCACGTCGCGCAGTTCGGCGTACCAGCGGAACACCCGTTTGCGGATGCGGAAGGTGTAGAGCGGAGGCACGATGCGCGAGAGCGGCAAGGCGAGTGCCAGGATCAGGCCCATGGCCAGCCACATGCGTTCGATCAGGTTGGCCAGCCAGAACGGCAGGTAACGTTGCAGGAACGGCGCACCGTTCTTGATGGCGCGGGAGGCCTCGGGTGAGATCGGAACCTCGCTGTGCTCGAGGCTGGGGTATTCGCGCGCCTTGCTGAACCAGCCGGAGCCGCCATGCAGCCCGGTGGCTGTTTGCGCGAACAATTGCAGGATGGCCGGGTGGGTACTGGTGCTGCTGAGCAGGCTGGTGGTGGAGGCGACCAGTCGCACGTCTCGGGTGGGAATATTGCGGGCCAGATCCACCACGCCCTGGGGCATCACCACTGGCGTGAGGTAGCCAAAGCGCCTCGAATAGGCTTCGCTTTGCGCGAAGTCCAGCAGCTTGACGCCCGGTGTCTGCAAAAGCATCTGCACCATCAACGATTCGGGTGCCGAGGCGAACACCACGGCGTCGATCTCGCCATTGATGAAGGCCACCGTGGCCGGTGTCTGCTCCAGTTCGCTCAGGCGCAGCAGCTTCGGGTCCACGCGGTTCACGTCGAGCAGGGTGGAAAAGAGCCGTGGCACACCACTGCCTGCGGTGCCCACATTCACTCGCCAGCCTTTGAGTTCGACCAGGTTGTTCACGGTGGGTGATTTGAGCAGGCGTCTGGCCGAGTCCTCGCGGTAAAACAGCCACAGTGGCTCCACGAACAGGCTGCCCAGCGAGGTGATGCTGTCTTCCTCGTCGTAAGCCATGTCGGCAGTGCCGCCTTGGACAAAACCGAGATCGGCCTTGCCGGCTCGCAGCAGCTCGAGGTTGGCCGAAGAGCCTTCGGAGGACAGCAACTCAACCGTGATGCCGTAGCGTTTCAGTGCTTCGGCGTAACGTTTGCCGAACTCGGCGTAGGCGCTTTGGTCCGGGCCTGTGGCCAGCACCACCCGCTTGGGTGGCGTGGGGTTGAGCCACCAGTAAGCTGCGCCCAGCAAAGCGATGGTGAGCAGGGCAAAGGGGCCGAATGACACGACCATCTCGCGCAGCGAAATGAGCGTGTAGCGAAGGGTTTTGGGCATGCCGCGACATTAGCACGGCACCCTGCAAATACCTGTTGCTTCGCTCCTGTGCGCCAGGCTCAGGGCATCGGCTCTATGCTCATCACGGTGTAGGCGCCGTTGATCTGCATGGCCGTGAAGCGCACCTTGTCGCCAGCCTTGATTTTGCCCAGCAATGCCGGGTTGTTCATCTGGAACACCATGGTCATGGGAGGCATGTCCAGGTTCTTGATTTCACCGTGTTTGAGCGAAATCTTGCCAGCGGCGGTGTCCACCTTGCGCACCTCGGCTTCCACCAAGGGCAAGGCATCACCCGTGGTGGCTGTGCGCTTGAAGCCGGCGGTGTTGCCTGGATAGTTCTGGTACACGCGGCCCGTGCCGTCGGTTTGCACCAGCACAACGTCGTAGGCATCGCGTCGATCGCCGTACACAGGGCCGTCCATGCCGGGGCTGCCCACCGGCATGCCCGGCACGGCCAGACCGATGGCCTTTGGCTTCTCCGCCAGCAGGCGGCGGATTTCGCGTGGGTTCACATGGCCTTCGATCGCGTAACCACCAATGAGGCCGGTGTGGCACGAGCCGAACTTCTCGGGCATGCCCAGGCGCTTGCGCACGGCGGCGTTGCCGGTGTCGAACACCTGAACCTGAAAGCCGTCGGCTTGCAAAATGTTGACCCAGTCCTGACAGCAGCCGCAGTTGGGGTCTTTCCAGACCTGCAGCACCGGCAGGGCGGCGGGTGTTTGTGCCCAGGTGGGCAAGGCTGCAGCGGCGGTGAAGGCGGCGGCTGCGCTGATGAGGGAACGTCGTTGCATGGTGGTCTCCAGTGGAATCAGGCTTTGGGGGCGACGCGGATGGTGCCGCGCATGCCGGCTTCGAAGTGGCCGGCAATCAGGCAGGCGAACTCAAAGTCGCCGGGGCGGTTGAAGGTCCAGACGATCTCGCCTTGTTTGCCGGCTGCTACGTGCGCCATGTAGGGCTCGTCGTGCTCCATCTTGGGAAACTTCTTCATCATCTCGGCGTGGCCCTTGAGCTCTTCACTGGTGCCGATCACGATCTCGTGCAACACCTTGCCGACGTTGACGGCACGGATGCGCAGCGTGTCGCCTTCGCGCACGTCGATGTGGTTCGGGGTCATTTTCATGTCGTCGCTCATGCGGATGTCCACCGTGCGTCGGGCCTTGGCCGGCTCGGCGGCGATGCCCCAGGGTTTCTGTTCCTTCACCAGGGGCGCGTTGGCCTTGGGGTGCTGGTCACCATGGGCAAAGGCGCGCGGCAGGGCCAGCACCAGGGGAAAGGCGAGCAGGCTGCGTCGTGTCTTGAAGGTCATGTGTTTTCTCCGTGCATGTTTCAATGATTGCCGTGGCCGCCCGCGGGCTTGCGCACGGTGGTGGCGGGAGGCGTTGATGGGGCGGGAGTGGCGGGTCGGGCAGCCACGGGTGCGGCACCGGTGTCCACCAGCCGCGCCTGCGTGCCGGGTGGCATCTTGTAGACGCCGGGGTCGGTGTAGTCGCCTGCCTTCTGGTCGGCGCGCACCTTGAGTGTGGTGAACATGCCACCCATTTCAATCGCTCCATAGGGGCCGGTGCCGGTCATCATGGGGAAGGTGTTGGTGGGCAACTCCATCTCCATCTCGCCCATGTCGGCCATGCCGCGTTCGCCCATCACCATGTACTCGGGCACGGCGCGCTGCAGCGGCGCGACCAGGCCACTGTGGTCCACGCCGATCATGGTCGGCACGCCGTGACCCATGGCGCCCATGGTGTGGTGGCTCTTGTGGCAATGCATGGCCCAGTCGCCGGGTTCGTCGGCGATGAATTCGAGCTGGCGCATCTGGCCCACCGCCACATCGGCCGTCACCTCGGGCCAGCGCGAACCCTTCGGCGTGGGGCCGCCGTCGGTGCCCGTCACTTCAAACTCGATGCCGTGGACGTGGATCGGGTGGTTGGTCATGGTGAGGTTGCCCACCCGCACCCGCACACGTTCACCCAGACGCGCCACCAGCGGCGTGATGCCGGGGAACACACGGCTGTTCCAGCTCCAGATGTTCTGGTCGAGCATGGTGTTGACCTGCGGCGTCATGCTACCGGGCTCCACGTCAAAGGCGCTCAGCAGGAAGCAGTAGTCGCGCTGCACGTCCTCGATGAGTGGGTGCTTCGCCTTCGGGTGCGTGACCCAGAAACCCATCATGCCCATGGCCATCTGCGTCATCTCGTCGGCGTGCGGGTGGTACATGAAGGTGCCGGGTCGGCGCGCCACGAACTCGTAGACGAAGGTCTGGCCGGGTTTGATCTGCGGCTGGTTCAAGCCACCCACGCCGTCCATGCCGTTGGGCAGGCGCTGTCCGTGCCAGTGGATGGTGGTGTGCTCGGGCAGGCGGTTGGTCACATAGATGCGCACCTGGTCGCCCTCGACCACTTCGATCGTGGGGCCGGGGCTCTGGCCGTTGTAGCCCCACATGTTGACCATGAAGCCTGGCGCCATCTCGCGCACCACCGGTTCAGCCACGAGGTGGAATTCCTTGACGCCTGCGTTCATGCGCCAGGGCGCGGTCCAGCCGTTGAGCGTGACCACCGGGTTGTAGGGGCGGCCTGCGCCAGTGACGCCTGGTGGCGTCCAGGGTGGGGCGGTGTTGGCCGAGGTTTGCTGCACCGGCTCGGGGATGGCGGCCAGCGCCACGCGGCTCACGCTGGTGGCCGCGACGGCGCCCACGGCCGCGCCGGCGAGCCAGTTTCTGCGGTTCATTGTTTTGTTCATGTCAGTGTCCTGCCGGGGCTTTGGCGGCGCCTGCGCCGGCGTTGGAAGAAGTGTCGGGGCCTGCATAGTCAGCGCCCCCCAGGAGGGCTTGCATGTCGGCCTGGGCGAGCCAGAAATCGCGCCGGGCCTGCGAGGCGGCGTCAAGCGACTGCATGCGTTCGCGCGCACTGGCCAGGAGATCCCAGCTGCTTTGCAACATGCCGTTGTAACGAAGCACAGTTTCTTGCTCCAGGGCGGATTGCAGCTGCGCCACCACCGCTTGCGCATGCACCGCGCTGGCGTGGCGGGCCTGCAGATTCGCCCAGGCCTGGCGCGCCATGGAACGGCGCTCGCTGGCTGCACGCAGCAAGGCCGATTCGGCCTCGATGGCCCGCTCCAACGAATGGTCGCGCAGCAGCGACAGGTTGCCCATGTGGGGCGGGGTCGGCGTGGCTTCAGGGTCGAGCAGGGCGGCGAGCGAGGCGTCCACCGCTTCATTCCAGACCTTGCGGCGACCAGGGCTCACGGCGGCGAGGTCGCGCTCTGCTTCGGTCCGTTGCAGCGCCAGCAAGGGATGGCTGCGCAGCACGGCAGACTCCAGTGTGGTCTCGCTGACACCCGCGCCGGGTGTGGGGCGCGCCGGCACGGCCGGCAGACTGGCGGGCAGCCGCTCGCCCAGCTGCGAGGCCGAATCGGCATCCCAGAGGCCCAGCAACTGCGCCAGCCGCTCCTGCGCCACCAGTGCAGCACCTTGCGCGTCCACGCTCGTTTGCCAGGCACTCGCCTGTGTCAACTGCTCGCGCATGAGCTTGGCCTGACTCCAGTTGCCAGCCACCACCATACGTCTGCCGAGTTCGCTGCCGGTGCGTGTGGCGTCCCACAGCTCGCTCATCTGGCGCCAGCGCTGGCGCGCTGCCACCGCGTCCACCCAGGCGCGTTGCACCTCACGCACATGTTTCACGTAGGCCACCTGCACAGCGCCGGTCTCCAGGCTGTTCATGTCGGCGTGGGTGAAGAGGTCTGGCCGATGGCGCAGCGACAGACGCAGCGCTTGCGCCAGGTCCAGGGGTGCCGGACCAGCCTTGCCGCTCGTGGCGGGCGGCGCCTCGCCGGGGTTCTTTGCTTCCCAGCGCAGCAGGTCGACGTGACCGCGCGGAAACTCGGCCACGCGCTCGTTGGCGCGCTGCCAGATCTCCTTGGCTCGGGCGAGGTCGGCTGGGCGCTCCTGCGGGGCGGCCGAGCCGGTGGGGGGCAGCACCAGCGGCACGGCGGGCGCAGCGGTATCGGGGTTGGCGGCCTGCAGTGCGCCGGACGTTTGCGCCAGCGCCGGCCAGCAAATCGCCGACAGCGCCAGGCTCCATGCCAGGCCAGGTGCCGCAGCACGACCACGCAAGCATGTCAAAAGCGGTGACCACCGCAAAAAAACCATCATGGGAATCTCCTGAAATCACGAACCGTCGCCCTCCGATGCAGCCCATTGGGCCCAGTGCGGACGCACCTGTGGTGTGTGAACTCAGGAAATGGGTGGTTTGACGCCCCGTTGGGCCTCGCTGCTGGCGAACGGCTCGGCGGGCTGCGCTAGCTCGCTGCGAACCGTGGGTGGGGTTTGCACATCAAGCGCCGCCATGGCGAGGGCAGGCAGGTTGCAGACATCGCAGGCACTGTGCTGGTGGTCAGCGCTGTCTTGTAAAACCGAGGCGTGCTCGTCGCAGGCGCAGTGGTCGCCGTTCATGACGTTCTGATCCGCTTGGTCTGCGCCGTGGCTGTCCATTGCCAGAGTGCCGTGTGCGGGCTGGGCCAACATCTGCACGGCCATGGCGTCGCCCACCCAGCCGCGCAGGGGCAGCAGGGCGATCATGAGGACGAGTAACCAGTGGCGCATGGGGTTGGATGATACGGAATGGTCGCTGTTGGTTCCTTCGCCGGGGTTGAATGCCGCGTTTTCAGGCGGGGCACTGCAGCACCAGGGCTTGCACCGGCTGGGTCAACCCGGCGCTGGTCACCACGAAGGCCACCCGCTGTCTGGAGCCGGCGGGCAGGGTGAGCCGGGCGCTGCCGCCCTGTGCGGCGGACCAGGCTGCCACCGGCTGGTACAGGCTCACCACGTGGTCGTGGCGCAGGTTTTCACCAGCGTTTTCACCGCGTGTGACCTTGCTCTCCACACCGTCTTGCAGCACCGCCCAATAGCCTGCCAACTCGCCCGCCATCCCGGTGCCCGTGGTGGCCTCGATCTGCGCCGTGATCACGGTGCCCTGGCGGCTCAGGCGCAACGCCGGCGCAGCCGCAGCGGGCAGGCCCGCAAGGTTGCCACCGCTCTGGCCTTGCCAGTCGCGGTGGTCCCGTCCGTTGAGCACCACCTGCGGCGTGTAAACGTATTTCCCGCGCAGCGCTTCCTTCAACTGGTACTGGCGGGCGGTGGTCTCGGGGGTGGCGAAGGGGTCCTTCCAGCCCAGATGGTTCCAGTAGTTCACATGGAATGAAAGGGCCAGCACCTTGTCCTGCGCCTTGAGGGTGGAGAGCCAGCGGTCGGCCGGCGGGCACGAACTGCAGCCCTCCGAGGTGTAGAGCTCCACCACGGCTGGTGGTCGGGGACCGGAGCGCACCTCGCAGGTTTGTGCAACCACGGCCCCGACGGTCAGCAGGGCACCCGTGAAGGCGGCGAGGCGGGGGAGGGTGTTTGGCATGGCCATCTCCAATGTGAGGATGGCGGTTGGTCGGCCGGGAGGCCGTGGGCTTACAGCCGGCCCGACCAGAGGTGGGTGACCGGCGGGTTCAGCGAGGGTCGGGCGCCACGCCGAAGCGAATCGACTGCGGTTCGGCGTCTGGCATGGCCACGTGGGCGGTGGGCAAAGGCTTGGTCACGGTGGGTGGCAACACCATACCGCGCTCCTTCATCACGGCGCGTAGGCGCTCGGGGTGGTCGGTGATCAGGCCGTCCACGCCCCAGTCGATGAGGCGCGCCATGTCTGCGGTGTCGTTCACCGTCCAGGGAATCACGCGCAGGCTGAGCGAGCGTGCCCGCTCCAGCGTGGCCTGGCTCAGGTCGTTGAAGTGGGGCGACCAGAGCTTGCCGCCCGCAGCGGCCACCATGCCTGGTACGTCTTCAAAATCAGCCAGCTTCAGGCCCGCGGTCCAATCGCCCTCGGTCAAGGTGTTGAAGCGCGGAAGCTGGGCAGACAGGAAAGACAGCGGAAGGCCGGGAGCGATCGTCTGACTGGCCTTGAGCACCCGCCAGTCGAAGCTCTGCAGGGTCGTGCGCGAGGCCATGCCCTGGCTGTTGATGACGGCCATCACCGCTCGCACAAAGACGTCAGGCGCGGGTGATTCGTCGGGTCGCCTGGGGTTGAGCTTGAGTTCGATGTTGAAGTGCACATGGCCCGCGTCCAGGCGCTTGATGCGCTCGAACACGGCGGCCAGGGTGGGGATGCGCTCACCGTCCACCGGTACCTGGTTGGCGAAGTCTCGTGCGTAGCGGCTTGAGGGGTTGATGCGACCCACATCGAGGCCCGAGATCTCATCCAGGCTCATCTGGTTGAAGGGTTTGCCGCGGGCCTGCAACCATTTGCCGTTGGCGTCGCGAGTGATGTCGGGGTTGGGCGTGGTGTCGTGCGAGACCACCGGAACGCCCTCGGCGCTGAGCACCACGTCGAACTCCAGCGTGGTCACGCCGATGGAGAGCGCCTGCTCGATGCCGGCCAAGGTGTTCTCGGGCGCCAGGCCACGGGCGCCGCGGTGGCCCTGCGCGTCAAAGGCCAGCGCTGCCCCGGCGCACCACACCGACAGGCCCAGCGCTGTGGTGCAACTCCAGCGCAGCCAGGAGAGGCGTTGAACGGCGAACGGGGGTGGTGTGGACATGGGGCCTCCTTGAGAACCGGCGCATTGTGTCAGCGCCACATGACCCTCACAAGTCAGTAACCCCCGCCACCCAAAGAAGCCTTGTGAATCAATGTCCGAGGATCTTGGAGAGGAAGTCCCGGCTGCGTTCGTTCTGCGGGTTGTTGAAGAATTCGGTGGGCGTGTTCTGCTCCACGATCTGACCCTGGTCCATGAAGATCACGCGGTCGGCCACGGCCTTGGCAAAGCCCATCTCGTGGGTTACGCAGATCATGGTGATGCCCAGGTTGGCCAGCTCCACCATCACGTCGAGCACCTCCTTGATCATTTCCGGGTCGAGCGCCGAGGTGGGCTCGTCGAACAGCATGATCTTGGGCGTGAGGCACAGCGCGCGTGCGATCGCCACGCGCTGCTGCTGCCCACCCGAGAGCTGCAGCGGGTACTTGCCCGCCTGCTCGGCGATGCGCACGCGCTGAAGCTGCACCATGGCCTTCTCCTCGGCCTCCTTTTTCGGCATCTTGCCCACCCACATGGGCGAGAGCGTGAGGTTCTCCAGCACGGTCAGGTGCGGGAACAGGTTGAACTGCTGGAACACCATGCCCACGTTCTTGCGCACCTGATCGATCGCCTTGATGTCGTCGGTGAGCTCGATGCCGTCGACAAACAGATGGCCTTGCTGGTGTTCTTCGAGCCGGTTGATGCACCGGATCAGCGTGGACTTCCCCGAGCCCGAAGGGCCGCAGACCACGATGCGTTCGCCCTTGGCCACATCGAGATCGATGTCGCGCAGCACGTGGAAGTCGTTGCCGTACCACTTGTTGACCTTGTCGAAACGGATGATGGGATCTGACATGTTCTTGTTCCTTCAGCGGGCCTTGCTGGCGTTCAGTTGCTTCTCGACCCACAGGCTGTAGCGCGACATGGCGAAGCAGACCGTGAAGTAAATGAGGGTGATGAAGAGGTAGGCCTCGAGCTTGAACGGGCGCCAGTTCACGTCCGCATTCAGCGCCAGCGCCAGAGCGCCGGTGAGTTCGTAGAGCGAGACGATGGTGACCAGCGAGGTGTCCTTGAACAGCGAGATGAAGGTGTTCATGATGCTGGGCACCACCATGGCCAGCGCCTGCGGCAGCACGATCTTGCGCTGCGTCTGCCAGTAGCTCAGCCCCAGTGTGTCTGCGGCTTCCAGCTGCCCTTTGGGAATGGCCTGCAGGCCGCCGCGGATGATCTCGGCCATGTAGGCGGCGGCAAACAGCGTGATGCCGGCGATCACGCGCACCAGCACGTCCACCGACACGCCTTGCGGCATGAAGAGCGGAAACATGAAGGACGCCATGAACAGCACCGAGATCAGTGGCACACCGCGGATCAGCTCGATGTAGACGATGCAGGCGGTGCGGATCGCAGGCAGTCGACCGCGACGGCCCAGCGCCACCACCACCGTCAGCGGAAAGGCGAAGAAGATGGACAACGTGGCCAGCATCACGGTGAGCGGCAGGCCACCCCAGAGGTCGGTGCGCACCTCCGACAGGCCGAACATGCCGCCACCCATGAGGATGAAGAACAGCGCGAGGATGCCGACCCAGATGAGCGCCAGCCAGGGCTTCCAGAAGAAACGCACGCAGCTCAGAACGAGACCGCCCATCATGAGCGAGGTGGCCACCAGTGGGCGCCACTGCTCATCAAACGGATAACGGCCGAACAGCATGATGCGGTACTTCTCGGCCACCACGCCCCAGCAGGCGCCCACGCCTCGCGCGGCCTGGCAAGCTTCGGAGTCGGGTCGCATCACGGCGTCGATCAGCATCCAGCGGATGAAGCCGGGCAGCACCCAGGCCAGCAGGCCGAGCACGAGCAACGTGACAATGGTGCTGCGCCAGTCTGCAAACAGGTTGTGCCGGATCCAGGCCACCAGCCCCGAGGCCTTGACCGGTGAAGGCCGGGGGGCAATGGGTGTGAACGTGTCGGACATGTTCATCGCTCCTTGATCGCCACGCGCTGGTTGTACAAGTTCATCAGCAACGATGTGCTGAGCGAAGTGGTGAGGTAGACCAGCATGATGATGGCGATGCATTCCACCGCGCGACCGCTCTGGTTGATGGTGGTGTTGGCGATCGACACCACGTCGGGGTAACCGATGGCCACGGCCAGCGACGAGTTTTTGGTGAGGTTCAGGTACTGGTTGGTCAGAGGCGGCACGATCACGCGCATGGCTTGTGGCAGAACCACCAGCTTCATCTTCTGTCGCGGGTTCAGGCCCAGCGCAGCTGCTGCTTCGTCCTGGCCGCGGCTCACCGACTGAATACCGCTGCGCACCACCTCCGCCACGAAGGCCGAGGTGTACATGACCAGCCCCACCAGGATGGTCATGAATTCGGGGGTGGCCGACACGCCGCCATCGACCATGAAGGCCAGCTGCTCAGGCACGTTCCACCCGGTCGGCATGCCGGAGACGGCCCAGCCGGCGACAGCAAACGCGATGACCAGCGCGATCGGTGTCCACAGGCGGTCGCCATCGTGTCCAGTGGCTTCGAACTTCAGTTGAACCCGGCGCAGCCAGAGCCACACGGCCACCAGCCCCACCGCCGCTCCCGCCGTGACGGCACCCAGGCCGGCGGCGGGATAGGGAAAGGCAAACCCGCCCTTGCTCAGGAAGAACAGACCAGACAGGCTCCAGGCCTCGTTGGAGGCAGGCAGCATCTCGATGAAGATCAGGTACCACATCAGCAGCTGCAGCAGTATGGGCACGTTGCGGAACAGCTCGACGTATCCGTAGCAGATGCCCCGCACCAGACCGTTGCGCGAGAAGCGCCCGACACCCAGCAACACACCCAGGATGGTGGTGAAGACGATACCGAGTGCCGCCACCTTCAGCGTGTTGAGCACGCCGACCCAGATGGCCTTGCCGTAGCTCTCGCTCGGGTCGTAGGCAATGAGCGTTTCACCGATATCGAAGCCGGCCGCAGAGCCCAGGAAGTCGAAACCGCTCTGGATGCCACGCACCTTCATGTTGCGTTGCGTGTTGTGGGCCAGAAACCAGATGCCGAGTGCGATCAGGACCAGTGCGATCAGCTGGAACAGCAGGCCACGGGTTGCGCGACTGTTGAGCGACCACTGTCGCCGTCGGATGGGAGGAGTGGGGGATTTCAAGACAGCCTCGGGTGTGGGTGAACCAAAAGGAGGTTGAAAAGAAGCACCGGAGCTTTCACTCCGGTGCCCTTGACTGTCATGTGGCCGTGCGGAACATCGGCCAGCGGATTCAGCGCACTGGCGGTGCGTACATCAGGCCGCCTTTGCTCCACAGGTTGTTGCTGCCACGCGGCAGGCCGATGGCGGTCTTGGGCCCCACATGGCGTTCGAAAATTTCGCCGTAATTGCCGGTGGCCTTGATGGCACGAAACGCCCATTCCTTGTCCAGACCCAGCAGCTTGCCGGTGTCTTCGGTCCCCGCACCCAGCAGGCGCATCACGCCCGGGTTGGCGCTGCTGGCTTTCATCTGGTCGGCATTGGCCTGGGTCACTTCGTACTCTTCGGCTTCCAGCAAGGCAAAGCCGACCCAGCGGACGATGGCGGCCCACTCGTCGTCGCCCCGGCGCACGGCCGGACCGAGAGGCTCCTTGGAGATCAGCTCGGGCAGGATCACGTGGTCGTCGGGCTTGGCCATGTCCTTGGCTCGGCTGGATGCCAGGCCCGAGGCGTCGGTGGTGTAAGCCTGGCAGCGTCCGGACGAGTAGGCGGCCAGCGCCGCCTCCAGCTTTTCGAACACCACGGGTTTGATGTTGAGCTTGTTGGCGCGCGAGTAGTCGGTGAGGTTGAGTTCGGTGGTGGTGCCGGACTGCACGCACACCGTGGCGCCCTTGAGTTGCTTGGCGCTCTTCACGTTCAGTTTCTTGGGGACCATGAAGCCCTGACCGTCGTAGAAGTTCACGCCGGTGAAGGTCAGGCCCAGCGATGCGTCGCGCGTCAGGGTCCAGGTGGTGTTGCGCGCCAGCATGTCGATCTCTCCCGACTGCAGGGCGGTGAAGCGTTGCTGTGCCGTGAGCGGCACGTAGCGCACCTTGTCCGGGTTGTTGAGCACGGCAGCGGCCACCGAGCGGCAGACATCCACGTCCATGCCACTCCACTTGCCCTGGCTGTCGGCGGCCGAGAAGCCCGGCAGTGCGGTGTTGACTCCACAGATCAGCTCGCCCCGCTTCTTGATGGCATCAAGGTCCTTGCCCGCATGGGCCGGCAGGCTGGCCAGAGCGGCCGCGGTGCTCAGGCCAAGGGCCATCATGTTCAAGCTTGTCTTCTTCATCAGCGCTCTCCGTTGTGTTTGAAAGGATGTTCACCGTCGCTGCACATGCACCTGTTGGGTGCGTGCTGCGACCGCAAACGAATGTATCCCTGGCTTTTTGCACCCTGGATCGGGGTTTACGTGGGAAACCCATGCAATTTGCACATGGCAGCAAGCCGGCGAAACACCATGCACACCCGGAGCGGCTGCTTGCAGGTTCCGTGCCCACCAACAAGGTCGGACCTGCTGCGGACGCGGTCTCTACAGCGACAAGCCACGTTGTCATTCTGGCGGTGTGACCCGTATCCTGTGTCCCAAACAGAGAACTTCGGAGACAAACTCATGAGCAACAGCAACACGGCGCAAGCGGTTTCGACTGCGCAGCACCACCGCTTCTGGCCCATACGCCTGCCGCACCGGATCACGCCGCCGGCCACCTCGTTGTGGCACAACCTCGCGGTGAGCGCGCTGCGCTACCCGGACAAGACCGCGCTGGTGTTCTTTGATCAGGTGCTCACCTACCGCCAGTTGTTGGATCAGGCCGAACGCCTGGCCGCGCACCTGCGAGAGCAGGGGGTGCATGACGGCGATCGCGTGATCCTGCTGATGCAGAACTGCCCGCAGTGGGTGGTGGCGCACTTTGCGATTCTTCGCGCCAACGCGGTGGTGGTGCCGGTGAACCCGATGAACCGCAGCGACGAACTGCAGCACTACATCACCGACCCGGATGCGCGTGTGGCCATCACCGCCGCCGATCTGGCCGACGAGCTGATCAAGGCCAATGCCGAGGTGCCCGAAGCCTCTCGCTTGCGACATCTGGTCGTGTCCCACTACAGCGACGGGTTTGGTGCGCAGGCCGAGGTGCCGCCGGCCTGGTCCGATTGGCTTGGCACTCGCCACGCAACGCCCGTGCTGCCCGGCGGCACGGTGAGCGACTGGGCCGATGCACTGCCCTGCACCGGCACAGCGCCCCCGCACAACCGAGGCCCCGACGACCTCGCCGTGTTGCCCTACACCAGCGGCACCACGGGCCTGCCCAAGGGCTGCATGCACCCGCATCGCACGGTGATGCACAACGCGGTGGCTGTTGGACTGTGGACCAACAGCACGGTGGAAAACGTGGGTCTGCTGGTGGTGCCCATGTTCCACATCACCGGCATGGTGGCGGGCATGCACGCGGCCATTTACAGCGCTGCGACCATGGTGGTGATGCCGCGCTGGGACCGCGACCTCGCCGGTCAGCTCATCTCGCGCTGGCGCGTGACGCACTGGACCAACATCCCCACCATGATCATCGACCTGCTGGCCAGCCCGCGGTTCGACCAGTACGACCTGTCCAGCCTGGTGCTGGTGGGCGGTGGAGGTGCGGCCATGCCGCAGGCGGTGGCGCAGCGCCTGCTGGAGCAGTACGGCCTGCGTTATTCGGAAGGTTATGGCCTGACCGAGACCGCCGCGCCCTCCCACAACAACCCACCCGACCACCCCAAGCAGCAATGCCTGGGCATTCCGTTTCTCAGCACCGAAGCGCGTGTGGTGGACCCGCTCACGCTGGACGAGATGCCGCAGGGCGAAGCCGGAGAAATCATCATCCACGGCCCCGAGGTGTTCGATGGTTACTGGAAACGCCCCGAAGCCACCCAGGCCGCCTTCATCACCATCGACGGAAAACGTTTTTTCCGTTCGGGTGATCTCGGCCGCATCGACGAGGACGGTTACTTCTTCATCACCGACCGCCTCAAACGCATGATCAACGCCAGTGGCTTCAAAGTCTGGCCGGCCGAGGTGGAGGCGCTGATGTTCAAACACCCGGCCATTGCCGAGGCCTGCGTGATCGCCACGCAAGACACCTACCGCGGAGAAAGCGTGAAGGCCGTGGTGGTGCTGCGCGAATCGCACCGCGCCACCACCTCTGAACGAGACATCCTCGACTGGTGCCGCGAACACATGGCGGTCTACAAATGCCCGCGCACGGTGGAGTTCGTTGCCGCCCTGCCCAAGAGCGGCAGCGGGAAGGTGATGTGGCGCCTGCTGCAAGAGCAAGAGAGCAGCAAGGCGGCGCCTTCACAATGACGGCATGCCTTCCATCTCCCACATTTTTCATCGCCTCTGGCAGCCGCGCCGCAGCCTGTTCTGGCTCATGCTCGGTTTCAACGCATTGTCCAGTTTCATGGTCGGTTTTCTGCAGCTCAACGACCCGCCCATGGGCATCCGGCTGGTGGTCAGCGTGTTCGCGCTGACCAACTCGCTCATCGGCTGGTGGCTCACGGTGCGCCTGTGGCGCGAGACCGATCCGGACCGCCCGGCCAACACCCCTCCATCGTCTTAGGAATCCCCATGTTCAACGCACTCGTCATCACCAAACCCGAGACCGGCTACCGCTGCGACCTCACCCAGCTGGACGAAGCGCAACTCCCCGCCAGTGGCGACGTGACGGTGCGCGTGGACTGCTCCACCCTGAACTACAAGGACGGCCTGGCCATCACCGGCAAATCGCCGGTGGTGCGCAGTTTTCCCATGGTGCCCGGCATCGACTTCGCCGGCTCGGTCACGCACAGCGACCACCCGAAGTGGAAAGCTGGCGACCGCGTGTTGCTCAACGGCTTCGGCGTGGGCGAGAACCACTGGGGGGGTCTCGCGCAAATGGCGCGCGTCAAGGGCGACTGGCTGGTTGCTCTGCCGGATACCCTGAGCGAACGCGACGCCATGGCGGTGGGCACGGCAGGCTACACCGCCATGCTGTGTGTGATGGCGCTGCAGCGGCACTGGATGGACGCGGGCGTTGCGCCGGGCAGCGGTGAGGTGCTGGTGACCGGTGCCAACGGCGGCGTGGGCAGCGTGGCCATTTCGCTGCTTGCGGGTCTGGGCCACACCGTGGTGGCGTCGACCGGCCGGCCGCAAGAAGCACACTACCTGAAGTCGCTGGGGGCGGCTGCGGTGATCGACCGCAACGAACTGGGTGCACCGGGCAAGCCGCTGCAAAAGGAACGCTGGATCGGTGTGGTGGATTCGGTCGGCAGCCACACGCTGGCCAACGCCTGCGCGAGCACCCGCTACGGCGGTGCCGTGGCCGCGTGTGGCCTGGCGCAGGGCATGGACTTGCCGGCCAGCGTGGCGCCTTTCATCCTGCGCGGAGTCACGCTGTACGGCATCGACAGCGTGATGGCCCCGATGGCCCGTCGCGAGGCCGCCTGGGAAACCCTGGCCAAAAGCCTGAACCGCGAACAACTCGCCACCATCACCACCGAGATCGGTCTGGGTGAAGCCGTGGCTGCGGCCGGCGAGATTCTGGCTGGTCGGGTGCGCGGGCGGCTGGTGGTGGACGTGAACCGCTGAGGCAGGTTTGCCACAGCGTGTTACAAACTTGGGGGGGGTAAGGCGGACTACACGCCGTTTTCATGCGTTGTGTTGGTCAATGGCCATCTTGCCGACGAAGCATCCTGAATCCATGCGCATCTTCACCACCATCCTCGACACCGTCGCGCAGCGCTTGATGAGCGAGCCCACGCGCCACGACCCGGCTGCGCTGTCCCGCATCCGCCGCGCCATGATCGACCTCATGCCCAACGACGCCGGTTGGGAAGACGAACGCTTGCGGCACCGGCTGCTGGTGGCGGCGGACCCGAAAAGCCTGTGGTTCCTGCGGATGGACCTGCACCAGCGCCTGTGCCGCTCCATGGGTGAAGAGGCGGCACTGGCGAGCGTGCAGTCGCTGTGGCCGCTGTTCGAAGACAGCATCGAACCCTCGCTGCTGGGCAAGCGCCCCGGCCGGCGCGGTGGCAACCAGCGCGGCGACACACCGCCTGGTCGCTGAGCTTTTTCAGCCAGGGCCGCTCACCGTTCCCTGGTAGGCGTGCCAGGTGGCGTGGCCCACCACCGGACCTGCCACCAGCAGACCCACGAAATACGGCAGCATCGCCAGCCCCACCAGCAGCGTGATCAGCGCCCCCCACAGCAGCATGACGCCCGGGTTCTGCAAACAGGCGCGGATGCTGGTCAGACCCGCCGAGATCGCATCGACCCGGCGGTCCAGGATCATCGGGATCGAGATCACGCTGGTGACGAAGATCAGACCGGCGAACACCCCGCCGACCACCGCGTAGCTGATCAGGAACGACAGGTTGTCCGGGTTGAACAACTGGGCCACCAGGTTGGTGGTGGACGGCATGGTGTTGAAGGTCACCGCAAACACCACCAGCGAGGCCCGACCCCACAGCATCTCCAGGATCAGCAGCACGCCCGCAAAGATGGCCATGGTGCCCTGCGTGGGCCGCCACGCCAGCAATGAGGCGCGCAGCGACGGCCGCTTGCCAGCCTGTAGCGCACGGCTCGCATCAAACATCCCCAGGCAGAGGAACGGCCCCATCAGCAGGAAGCCCGCGCTCAGTGCGAGCACGTAGGCAGGTGCAGCGCGAAACACCGCCAGCAGCGCGTGGCCCATGAGGAAAAAGCACAAGCCGTAGAACAACCCGATGCGCGGGCAGCGCACGAAATCGGCCCAGCCCAGTCGCAACCAGCGCAGCGGATCCCGAGCGTTCAAATCGGTGATGTGCAGGTCGAACACCGACGGCGGACGCGGGGGTTCGGTCGGTGGGTCGTGTGCGGGCGTTGCTTCTGCCATGGGGTCTCCTCGGTGGCCGTTGATTGAACCACCAACACGGCCTGCGCGCAGCTTGCGCGCAGCCGGGCGTGGGCGTGTTGATCCAGCGCATGAAAACGGCTCGGGCGTTCTCGGATCCCTGCGCAGCGGCCAGTAAACTGCCGCCCCATGACCAGCGAATTCCAGCCTCCGTACCTTCCCCTTTCCCAGCTCGATGCATCGCTCAAAACCGCGGGATTTGCATTGCTCAGCGCTGCCAGCGTGGCCCAGTGGCTGCCCGCCAGCGAGGCCGAGCTGCAGTCCCTGCACGCTGGCTGGGACCACCTGCCGGCCGACGCCTACCTGAAGGACGGCGGACGCTACCGCAGCCGGCGCCACAGCTGCTTTGTGGTGAACGGTGAGCAGGTTCAGCAATCCCCGCACCGTGCGCACTGGCAGCCGCTGGAATACAACGCCCTGCACGGCGGCATGCAGCGCTGGTTTGAACCCATGGAGCCGGGGGTGGTTGGTCAGCCGGTCTGGAGCCGCTTGCTCAGGCGCCTGGGCGAAGCCGCCAGCGCATTGCGTGGTGCACAGCCCTGGTTTGTGGAGGCGCACCCGTTTCGGATCGACACCACCGACGGCATCGGCCGGCCCACACCCGAGGGCGCGCACCGTGACGGCGTGGATCTGGTGGCGGTGTTCATGGTGGGCCGCCACGGCATCAAGGGCGGCGAGAGCCGCGTATTTGAAGCCAACGGCCCGGGCGGCCAGCGCTTCACGCTGCGCGAGCCCTGGTCGCTGTTGCTGCTGGACGACGCACGCGTGATCCACGAAAGCACGCCGATCCAGCCGCTGGAGGGCGCTGCGCTGGGCTGGCGCGACACGCTGGTGGTGACCTGCCGCGCAGGGGGCTTTCAGGGCGACTGATAGAACACAGCCGGCAAGCGGTTCACAGTGCGCCGCGCATGGCCAGCTGGTGCAGACCGCATGCGCTTGACCGCCCCCGGTCCGGGTGTCAGCGGCGGATGGCGTTCGGAAAATACAGGGCTGTGAGGCTGCGGCTGTGCACTGGCGAGAAGTCGTCACCCACGCGCGACGGCGTGTTGCCCCAGCGGCGCCAATCGCGCACCCAGTGCAGCTGGTCGCACACCTCGGCCAGACCCACGGTTTCGCGGTCGCCGATCAGGATGCCGTGCACGCGCAGGGCCAGCCGCTGCTTGGCGTCGCGCAGTTGGGCCAGGGTGTGGTGGGTCACGCCGAACTCGCCATCGCTCACGATCAACACGTCTGCTTCCTGCCATTCGGTGGTCTGCACCAGTTCGATGGCGCGTTCCATCGGCGTCTGCACGTCGGTACCGCCGTCGAAGCTCTGGCCCATGAGGTCAAGCAGGTGCGACAGGCCCTCGGCGTCCATCGCCAGGTCGCGCTCCAGCAGTTCGGCGGGCCCGCCAAAGGCCAGCAAGCGGCAGGCGCGGCGCCCTGCATGTGCGCTGCGCAGGGCCTGCAGCACACAGGCTTTGGCCACGTTCTCCGGCGCGCCGCGCATGGAGCCCGAGGTGTCCAGGCACACGATGAGCGGGCCACGTCCGGCCTGGGTGGTGGCGCTGCGCAGGGCCTGACGTTCGGGCTGCGGCAGCGGGCGCCGGGACTGTTCGCGCGCCCGGTCGTCGTAGGTGAGCAGCTGGGCTTCGGCAAAACGCGCGCGCCACAGGCGGCGCAGCACCGGGTGGGTGAGGTTGATGCTTTCGCCACCGGTCATGCGCGCCAGGGTGCGCGAGCGGCGCACACCGTCCACCGCGGTGGGCTCGGGGCGGCGCTCTTCTTCGTCGGCGGGGTGGCGCGCTGCGGGCAGCTGTTGGCGGGCGTCGGGCCGGGTGGTCAGGGCCGGTGGGTGTTGCGCCTGTTCGCGCCGGCCCACGCCATCAATGAAGCGTGCGAGCTGCGGCAGGCGTTGCAGCAGCTCACCGATGCGCCGCGCTTCGCCCCACTCGCGCCGGTTCAGGTGGCCTTGCAGATCGTCCCAGCGCAGGTGCGCCAGATCGCCCAGGGACTGCAGCAGCGAGAGCACCTCGTCCCAGCCTTGGCGCTGCACGTCCCAGCTGTCGCGGAATTCGGCTCGCATGCGTGCGATGGCCTGCGCGCGCGGTTCGTCGGCGGGGCGGTCGATCAGGCTGTCCAGGTGCCACAGCAGGCTCTGCATCACCTGGCGCGTGAGCGGTGCGCTGCCCTGGGTGAGGGTCAGCAGCTCCAGCTCCATCAGCAGGGGCCTCAGGGCCTGCGTGGCGGCGGCGTCGCCAAAATCTTCCGTGGTGTCTGGCAGGCCGCCAGCCAGCAACGCGTCCATCCAGCGGGCCATGTGGGGCAGGCGCGCGGCGGGCTGGCCACTGCTGCACACCACGGCCCAGCGCCACAGCTCGCGGGGCAGGGTGTCGAGGTGGTGATAGGGGGCTGAAGGCTGGGCGGGCCCTTCGACAGGCTCAGGCTGAACGGAGTTGGTTGGCGTGCGGTCGACCAGCCCAACCGTTCGGGCTGAGCCTGTCGAAGCCTTCACGAGGACTCCCAGGACACAGGCGCAGGCCGATCCACCTTCGTTTCATCCACAGGCAAGCCTGCAAAGCCGCTGCGCGTGGTCTGGAGTTGCGCCACCAGCACCGCCACGCTCGCGCAGCGGCCCAGGTGAACCGCCTCGATCTGCGCCAGCCACGACGGTGGCAGCCAATCGTGCGCTCGCGCTGCACCCAGCACCGATTGCGCCATGGCCGCCAGCTCGCTGTGCAGCGTTTCCAGGCGCGCAAGCAATTCGTCGGTCTGGGCCACACGCGCCTCGATGTGCACCGGGCTGTAGCGCCGGTGGGCACGCTCGCTGGTGATGCGCACCATCTCGCTCTCGCCGGCGGTGGGGCCGGCAATCGACTTGGCCAGGGCCACCTTGCCGGCGCTGTCATCTTGCGCATCGGCGGGCGCGCGGCGCTCGATGTCGAGCTGTTGCTCGAATGCGGTGACCGCGCGCTCCAGGCCGTCCAGCGGCAGCGGTGCTGTCTGTGCCACGCGATGCATGAAGAAGTCGGTCCATCCCGGCACGTGGGTGGGGTCGGCCGCGAGCACGAAGGGCAGCAGCCACAGGTCCCAGTCGGCCACCTCCAGCGCGGCGCGGCTGGCGGCTTGCAGCTTGAGCAGCTCCACCAGCTGACGCCAGCGCCGGTCCGACACCGACTGCCCCGTTTGCGTGGCGTGCTGCCGTGCCTGCAGCAACAGGCCGAGCACGGTCTCGCCCAGAGCGGTGTGCGGAGCCCACTCGCGCAGGGCATCGAGTCGGCTGTGATCGATCAGCGCGTCGGCCGGTGGTGTTGTCGCAGAGCGGACGCTGGTTTGCAGCAGGGCCGCAAAGTGGGCATCGTCCACCGGCTGCACGGGAACACGCAGCAAGAAGCGGTCGTAAAAGGCCAGCAGGCTCTCATCCTGCGGCTGCTCGTTGCTCGCGCCCACCAGGCACACCAGCGGCACCGGCAGGCGCTGGCTGCCGTTGTCGAACTGGCGCTCGTGCAGCAGGCCCAGCAGGGTGTTGAGGATGGCCGAATTGGCCTTGAACACCTCGTCCAGAAATGCCACTTCGGCGCTCGGCAGGTAGCCCTCGGTCAGGCGCTCGTAGCGGTCGTCTTCCAGCGCGCGCAGCGAGAGCGGGCCGAAAAGTTCTTCGGGCACGGTGAATCGGGTGAGCAGACGCTCGAAGTAGTGCGCGCCGGGCAGCAGGCGCTGCAGACGCCGCGCGAGTTCGCTCTTGGCCGTGCCCGGCGGGCCGAGCAGCAGCACGTGTTCACCCGCCAGCGTGGCGAGCAACAAGGCCCGCGCCGCCACGTCGCGCTGCAGCAGGCCACGCTCGAGTTCGGCCAGGACGGGCGCCCAGACGCGGGTGGATTCAGCGGCGTTTTGAGGCATGGCGGTCATTCTGCCGCCCGGCTTTCAAATGCGCTCGAAGATGGCCGCAATCCCCTGTCCGCCACCGATGCACATGGTGACCAAAGCGTAGCGGCCCTGCACGCGGTGCAGTTCGTGGATGGCCTTCACCGTGATCAGCGCGCCGGTGGCGCCGATGGGGTGGCCCAGCGA
>JBBQSX010000041.1:0-21125 GCA_038213545.1 Burkholderiales bacterium | reverse complement strand
GAGGCCGGCGGCCAGCATGAACAGCAACAGGCCGTATTGCAGGCTGTTGAGCAGCTGGATCAGGAAGTTGGCGAAATCCATGGGCAGAGAGTTGGGTGGGCAGATCTGGGAAACGTGCAAAAAACAGGCCAGCGCCCGTGGGGCGCCGGCCTGTGGCGAGACCAGTCCGGAAGGGGCGAGGGTCCGACTGGCTTCAGGCCATGCGGCAGCCGGTGGCCGGATCGGCCACAGCCTTCTGCGCAATGCCGATCACCTTGTTTTCCTTGTTCTCCACCTTGCGCAAATACATGTCCTGGATCGGGTTGTGGGCCGCGCTCATCTTCCACTTGCCGCGCGGGCTGTCGATCTCGGCACCGTTCATGGCTGCGTACAGCGCGGGCTTGTTGTTCAGGTCGCCCTTCACGGCGTTGGCACCCTTGATCAGCAAGAGGCCCGTGTCGTAACCCTGCACCGCGTACACGTCGGGCTGCATGCGGAAGGTCTTGGCGTACTCCAGACGGAATTTCTTGTTGCGCGGGGTGTCCAGGGAGTCGCTGTAGTGCATGGTGGTGAGCACGCCGTTGGCCGCATCACCGGCGGCATCGAGCACACCCTCGGTAAGGAAGCCCGAGCCGTACAACTGGATGTTCTTGTTGAGACCCGCCGCAGCGAAGTCGCGCAGGAACTTGGCCGCTCCGCCACCAGCGAAGAAGCAGGCCACGGCGTCGGGGTTGAGCGAGGCAATCTCGGTCAGCAGCGCCTGGAACTCCACGTTGGGGAAAGGCAGGCCCAGCTTCTTGATGATGGTGCCGCCCGCAGCCGTGTAGCTTTGTTCGAATCCTTCAAAAGCCTCGTCGCCCGCCGCGTAGTTCCAGGTGATCCACACAGCCTTCTTGTGGCCGCGCTCCATCATGGCCTTACCCAGAGCCAGCGTGGGCTGGGAATTGGTGAACGAGGTGCGGAACACATTGGGTGCGCACTGCGCGCGGGTGGCCACGTGCACGCCGGCGTTGGGGATCAGGCTGAGCACGCCGCTGTCGCGAGCCACTTTGTGGATGCCCATCTGCACGCCGGAGTGGACGGTGCCCACCAGAACGTCGACCTTGTCGCGCTGGACAAGGCGGGTGGCGTTTTCGATGCCCTTGGCCGGGTTCGACTCGTCGTCGACCTTGAAGAACTCGACCTCGCGGCCGCCGAGTTTGCCGCCCTGTTCGTTGAGCGCCATGCGGAAGCCGTTTTCAATCGCCACGCCGAGCTGGGCGAAGGTGCCGGTGTACGGCAGCATGAAGCCCACGCGGACCTTGTCCGACTGTGCGCGCGCGAGTTCGGGCAGCAGCAGGCCGGTGGACGCGGCGCCGATCACGGCGGCGCTGCGGGTCAGTACAAGGCGGCGAGTGGTCATGAAGAATCTCCAGGTGGGTTGGCAGAAAGCGTTGGGGTAACGGGGCACTTTAGACGGGCGGGTTGCGCTTGGCGATCCAGAGTAACCCGTACTTGAGGCTTGAACTATTTACATATGAATCGGAGGCGGTCTGCCATCACGCTGCCGGAGTCATCGCCAGTGCAAGCCACTCGCGCGCCCAGGCCGTGCAGACCACCTCGGGTTCGGTGCCGGCCGAAGCGTCGTGGCGAAACACATCACCGATACGCACCGCGCCCAGGTCGGCCAGGCGTTCGTCGAAGCGCAGGCCACCATTGCAGAAGGTTTGGGGATATGCGCTGTCACCCAAGGCGATCACGCCATAGCGCACCGAGCCGAGAAACCTGGGCTCACTGGCCAGGGATTCGTACAGATGTCTGGCGTTGTCGGGCACATCGCCCGCACCGTAGGTGGATGAACAGATGACGTAAAGTGCATCCTCTTCGAAGACCGAGATATCCAGGCCATCCATCAGCCGAACTTCGATGTTGGTCACGACGTCGGCGCAATCCATCTCGATGGCTTGGGCCACGTACTCGGCCGTGTTGGTCATCGTGCCGACCAAAATGAGGAGTTTGGGTGGGATGCTCATATGAAGTGCACGCACTATACTTCATGTTTTTGAGGTCGCCACCTGGGAAAACCCCCGCAACGGGCTGTTCGGGGTCTCACACCATTCGAATCGGGTGGGTGCGGGCTTCACCACCAGCTTGCCGGCCTGGGCGCTTCATGTCTGGTCGCGCAGTGTGTGGCCAGAGGCGTCGATCACGGTCACCCGCACCGGAATGGCCAGGCGCACGCTCTGGGTGACGGTGCAGAACTCCTCGAACTGCGCCAGCGCCCGGTCCAGGTGCTCCAGTGAATCCGCTACCACTCCAAGGGTGATGGTGGCGTGAATGCCCAGGATCCGAAGTCGGCCCTCCGGGTGGCGTCCCACCTCGGCTGTGACGTCGCAACGCAGGGGCTCGGGTGCCTGCTTGAACTTGCGCAACGCAAACAGCAGCGAATCGCTCAGGCAATTGCCCACCGACGCACACAGCAGCTGCGCGGGGGAGGGGCCCTCGCCCTTGCCCAAGGGTGCGGGTTCGTCGGCAATCAGGTTTGGAATGTTTTCGCCGAAGCGGATCTCGAAACGGTAGTCGACTTGCTGCTGGAGCGAAATGGTGGCGGTGGTCATGGTGCTGGCCCGGGTGTTTGGCGTGAGGGGATCAAAGAGCGTTCAGCGGGATCTTCAGGTAGGCCACGCCGTTGTCTTCCTTGGGAGGCAACTCGCCGGCGCGGATGTTGACCTGCACCGAGGGCAGGATCAGTGTGGGCATGTCCAGCGTGGCGTCGCGCTTCGTGCGCATGGCCACAAATTCGTCTTCGCTCACGCCGTCGTGCACGTGAATGTTCTTCGCACGCTGTTCGGCCACCGTGCTCTCGAAGGCCACCGTGCGTTCGGCGGGCGGGTAGTCGTGGCACATGAAGAGACGTGTCTCTGGCGGCAGGCTCAAGAGCTTGCGCGTGGAGGCGTAGAGCGTTTGGGCGTCGCCACCTGGGAAGTCGCAGCGCGCCGTGCCCACGTCGGGCATGAACAGCGTGTCGCCCACGAACACCGCGTCGCCGAAGCGATACGCCGCACAGGCCGGCGTGTGACCAGGCACGAACAGCACCTCACCGGACAGCGCGCCCAGCGGGATGGCTTCACCCTCTTTGAACAGGTGGTCGAACTGCGAGCCGTCCTGCTTGAAGCCGGGCTCCAGATTGAACACACCCTTGAACACCTTCTGCACGGTGGTGATGTTGCCGCCAATGCCGAGCTGTCCGCCCAGTTGGGCCCGCAAGTAGGGTGCAGCCGAGAGGTGGTCGGCGTGGGCGTGGGTTTCCAGAATCCATTGCACTTTCAATCCGTTGGCACGCACATAGGTCACCACCTGGTCGGCGGACGCGTGCTGCGTGCGGCCCGATTTCGGGTCGTAGTCGAGCACCGAATCGATGATGGCCGCTTCGCTGCCCGGGCCGTTGTGCACCACATAGGTCACGGTCCAGGTGGCGGGATCGAACAGGCCGTGCACTTGGGGGCGCGGGGTGGGGTTCGTGGCAGATGTCATGAGAGGCTCCTTTAAATAAGCTGCCTACAATATATTGACAAATAGATTGTTTGTCAATATATTCTCAGCACACACCGAGGCGGTAATGCGCAGCCTCAACAAACTGGAAGGAAACATCGATGAAAAACGCTGTGATGGACCTTGAAGAAATGCAATCGGCCGCGGGCCGCGCCTGCCGCTTGATGAAGGTGCTGGCCAACCCGGACCGGCTCTTGATCCTTTGCCAGCTCTCACAGGGCGAGCGCCGCGTGGGGGAGCTCGAAGAGTTGCTGGGCATCGTGCAGCCCACCTTGTCGCAGCAGCTCACCGTGCTGCGCGACGAGGAACTGGTGAGCACCCGCCGTGAGGGCAAGAACATCCACTACGCACTGACCAGCCCCAAGGCGCTGGCCGTGATGCAGGTGCTGTACGAACAATTTTGTGTTGTCGACAAGGAGTGAGTCATGACGATTGATTGGGCCAATTTCACGCCTTGGGCTTCGTTGTCCGGCGGCATCCTGCTGGGGGTGGCCTCGGCCTTCTTCATCCTGGTCAATGGCCGGGTGCTGGGCATCAGCGGCATCCTGGGTGGTCTGTTGCCACCCAAGGTGGGCGACGCTGGCTGGCGCATCGCCTTCCTGCTGGGCATGCTGGCCGCGCCGTTGCTGTACGGACTGCTGGCGCCTGCCGGTTTCGCGAAGACCCCCACCATCGACGCGGGCTTCGCCACCGTCGTGGCCGCCGGTCTGCTGGTCGGTCTGGGTACGCGCTATGGCTCGGGCTGCACCAGCGGTCACGGCGTGTGCGGCCTGTCGCGCCTCTCACCCCGCTCACTGGTGGCCACGCTCGCCTTCATGGGCGCGGGCTTTGTCATGGTCTTCGTAGTTCGCCACGTTCTGTAAGGAGCACCCTATGCACCGCATCACCGAATTTTTTGTGGGCCTGCTCTTTGGCCTGGGCCTGTTGCTCTCGGGCATGACCGACCCGGCGAAGGTTCTGGGTTTCCTGGACCTCTTCGGCACCTGGGACCCGTCGCTGGCCTTTGTCATGGGTGGGGCGATCGCTGTGGGCTTCTTCGCCTTTGCGCTGGCCCGCAAACGCACCACCAACTTCCTGGGTGGCGCGCTTCACCTGCCCAAGTCGACCCAGATCGACAAGCGTCTGGTCATTGGCGGTCTCACTTTCGGCGCAGGCTGGGGTCTGGCGGGTTTCTGCCCCGGGCCGGGCATCGTCTCCATGGCGTCCGGCGAGTTGAAGGCTGCCGTGTTCGTGGCGGCCATGGTGGCCGGCATGGTGATCTTCGAGATTGCCGAGCGATCCGGCTTGCGCCAGCGGGTGGGAGCCTGACGTGTCACCGATCAACACGTTTCCCCTGTCGCAGACGCTGTCGGTGGCGGGCCAGATCTCGCTGGCCGACCTGCATGCGCTTGCTGCGGCCGGCTTCAAGTCCATTGTCTGCAACCGCCCGGACGGTGAAAGCCCGGGCCAGTTCAGCTCGCAGGATCTCGCAACAGCCGCCAGGCAGGCCGGTTTGACGATGGCCTACCTGCCGGTGGTGGCGGGTCGGGTCACCACGCAAGACGGACGCGAGTTCGGTGATCTGCTGGAGCAGCTGCCTGGTCCTGTGCTGGCGTATTGCCGCAGCGGCATGCGGTCGGCCACGCTGTGGGCGCTGTCGCAAGCGGGTTCACAGCCCTGGCCCGAACTCGTGCAGCGCGCCGCGCAAGCCGGGTTCAACCTGAGCGGCGTGGCACCGCCCACCTCCGAGTTCCTTTGACAACGTCAGCCTGAAGAGAGCCTCACCGCATGAACTCCCCGTCCTCCTGGCGCCAATGGTTGCCGTCCCTGCCCGTGTTGCAGTGGGGTCGCGCGTACGACCGTGAGACGCTGGTGAGCGACGGCGTGGCCGCACTCATCGTCACCATCATGCTGATCCCCCAGAGCCTGGCCTACGCCATGCTCGCGGGCCTGCCGCCCGAGGTGGGGCTGTATGCCAGCGTGGCGCCCCTGCTGCTCTACGCCATCTTCGGCACCAGCCGCGTGCTGGCCGTGGGGCCGGTGGCGGTGGTCTCGCTCATGACGGCCGCGGCCATTGGCCAGCACGCCGTGGCCGGCACCCCGGAGTACTGGGCGGTGGCCATCACGCTGGCTTTCCTCTCGGGTTTGCTGTTGCTGGCCATGGGCTTGCTGCGCCTGGGGTTCCTGGCCAATTTCCTGAGCCATCCGGTCATCTCCGGTTTCATCTCGGCCTCGGGCATCCTGATCGCGGCGAGCCAGCTCAAGACGCTGATGGGGGTGAAGGCCGAGGGCCACAACTTCGTGGACCTCAGCCGGTCTCTGTTTTCACACGCTGGCCAGACCCACATCCTCACGTTGTCGATCGGTGTGCTCACTGTGGCGTTTCTTTTCTGGGTGCGCAGCGGTCTCAAGCCGCTGTTGATGCGCGTCGGCCTGAAGCCCCGCATGGCCGACGTGCTGGCCAAGACCGGCCCGGTGGCGGCGATTGCCGTGACCACGCTGCTCACCTGGGCGCTGGACTGGCAAGGGCAGGGGGTCAAGATCGTGGGTGTCGTGCCCCAGGGCTTGCCGCCGTTCACGCTGCCGCTGTGGGATCTGGGTCTGTGGCAGGCGTTGCTGGTGCCGGCGCTGCTCATCAGCGTTGTGGGGTTTGTCGAATCGGTTTCCGTCGGGCAGACGCTGGCGGCCAAGCGCCGCCAACGCATCGAGCCCGACCAGGAACTGGTGGCGCTCGGGTCGAGCAACCTCTCGGCCGCGTTCACCGGCGGCTTTCCGGTCACCGGTGGCTTTGCGCGCTCGGTGGTGAACTTCGACGCCGGCGCACAAACCCCCGCGGCCGGTGTGTTCACCGCGGTCGGCATCACGCTGGCCTCGCTGTTCCTCACGCCCGCCCTGTTCTACCTGCCGCAGGCCACGCTGGCCGCCACCATCGTTGTGGCTGTTCTGTCGCTGGTGGATTTCAGCATCCTGCGCAAGACCTGGCGCTACGCCAAGTCGGACTTCATGGCGGTGGTGGCCACGCTGGTGGCCACGCTCACGGTGGGTGTGGAGACAGGGCTGGTGGTGGGCGTGGGGGTGTCGCTGGGGCTGTACCTTTACCGCACCAGCCGCCCGCACATGGCCGAGGTGGGGCTGGTGGCGGGGACCGAACATTTCCGTAACGTACAGCGCCACACCGTGGTGGTGAGCCCGCGCGTGCTGAGCCTGCGCGTGGATGAGAGCCTGTACTTCGCCAACTCACGCGCGCTGGAAGATCGCATCAACAACGCGGTGGCCAGCCACCCCGGGCTGGAACATGTGGTGCTGCAGTGCTCAGCCATCAACGACATCGACGCCAGCGCCCTGGAGAGCCTGGAAGCCATCGACCTGCGCTTGCGCGGCGCCGGTCTGCGGCTGCACCTCTCCGAGGTCAAGGGGCCCGTGATGGACCGCCTGAAGGCGACCGAATTCCTGCGTGGTCTGAGTGGCAAGGTGTTCCTCACCCACTACCAGGCCATCCATGAACTCTCGCCCGAAGTTGCCTGATGCTGGCAGGGGATCCGTGGCCTGCCCGGAGGGACTCGAACCCCCGACCTGCTGCTTAGAAGGCAGCTGCTCTATCCGGTTGAGCTACGGGCAGACAGATAACCGGCAGCACATAGAAGAAAGGCCCACAGAGTGGGCCTTTTTCTTTTCTTGATGAATGGTCGGAGCGGCGGGATTCGAACTCGCGACCCTCTGCTCCCAAAGCAGATGCGCTACCAGGCTGCGCTACGCTCCGACTAAGCTGCGAATTGTACCCGCTGAAAAGGTGAGTTCTGGAGCAGATGTCACCTTTCAGCGTTTTTCGTACTGGGGCTTGCCAAACAAGATGTCGCGCGACTTGTCGTCGGTGAGCGGTTTGCGGGCATCGGCGAGCACCGCCACGCCGCGCCGCACGGCAGGGCGCGCGTCGATGGTGTCGAACCAGGCCTTGAGATGCGGGTAGTCGGCCCATTCAATGCCCTGGTTCTGCCAGCTGCGCAGCCAGGGGAAGATGGCGATGTCGGCGATGGAGTACTGGTTGCCGGCGATGAACTTCTGGTTGGCCAGCTGCTTGTCCATCACACCATAGAGACGCTTCGCCTCATTGGTGTATCGATTGAAGGCGTACTCGATCTTCTCGGGCGCGTAGATGCGGAAGTGGTGCGCCTGGCCCAGCATGGGGCCCACGCCGCCCATCTGGAACATCAGCCACTCCAGCACCTTGAACTTCGCGCGGTCGGACTTGGGCAGGAACTTGCCGGTCTTGGCGGCCAGGTACAGCAGGATGGCGCCCGACTCGAACAGGCTGATGGGCTTGCCGTCTGGCCCGTTCGGATCCACCAATGCGGGGATCTTGTTGTTGGGACTGATCTTCAAGAAGTCGGGCTGGAACTGGTCGCCCTGTCCGATGTTGACGGCGTGGACTTGCCAGTCTTGACCGAGTCGCAAGCCGCATTCCTCGAGCATGACGTGAACTTTGTGACCATTGGGTGTAGGCCAGGAGTGGACTTGGATCATCAATTTCACCTTTGCGTGGAATAGGGCCGGTCGGAGCTGCCGCACTCTAAGGTAAAACACAACATCATGTATGCACGCCTGAAGAATGCCTTGTCCCCCCACACCTGGTTGCGTTCACGGTCGGCACCCTTGGCCGAATGGGCGCAGGAACACGCGCTGAGTTTCGCACCCATGATGGGCGGGGCCTACCTCCTGACCGGCAAGTGGCAAGGACGGCCGGTTCGCATTCAGTGCCTCGCGCCGTCCCGCCCGTTCATCCAGGGCATGGAGTTGATGGCGCGGGCCGATCTGGGCCTGCGGTCCCAAGGCAATGTGGTGGTGATGAACCGCGCATTGAAAGAAGTGCTGGAAGCCCGGTCGCGTGCGCTGTATTCGCAGTACACCGACGAGCTGCGGACCATGGCGGGGGTGGTACCTGAAGAGGTGCGGTGGTTGTCCATCTACCGCGATGCGGGCTGGGTTGGACCGGACCAACGTTTCTGGAGCCGCTATGCCGCGCTGACCGATGCGCCCGAACTCGCCCGCCGCTGGATCGATAACGAGACCGAACAACAGCTGATGGCGTGGCCCGATGCTGTGAGCGACGCCACGCCCATGATGTTCATGCTGCAACGCGGCAAGACCTACATGCGCCTGCAGATCGACCAAACCCGAGACACGGCCGCAGCGGTGCATGCACTGGGGGTGTTCAAGCACCTCAGCCAGCGCGCCACGGAGATGGCGGCCGGCTGAGCCCGGAGGCCCGGCGGCTTCAGGAGCCCCGTGTGATCGGCATCTCCACCTCGGTTTTCACGAGCATGTGTTTGGCCAGTTCGAGCTTGGCGATCGACATGCGGTGTACCTCGTCCGGGCCGTCGGCCAGGCGCAGCGTGCGCTGGCTGGCGTAGCTGTAGGCCAGCGGGAAATCGTCGCTCACGCCGCCCCCGCCGTGTGCCTGAATGGCCATGTCGATGATGTCGCAGGCCATGTTGGGCGCCACCACCTTGATCATGGCGATCTCGGCCTTCGCCACCTTGTTGCCCACGGTGTCCATCATGTAGGCGGCCTTGAGTGTGAGCAGCCGCGCCATCTCGATGCGACAACGCGCATCGGCCAGGCGCTCGTGCCACACCGACTGGGCGGACACTGGTTTGCCGAAGGCAACTCGGCTGTTCAGGCGCTTGCACATGAGTTCCATGGCGCGTTCGGCCGCGCCGATGGAGCGCATGCAGTGGTGGATGCGGCCGGGGCCAAGGCGTCCTTGCGCAATCTCGAAACCACGGCCCTCGCCCAACAGCAGGTTGCCCACCGGTACGCGCACGTTCTTGAGCACCACCTCCATGTGGCCGTGCGGCGCGTCGTCGTAGCCGAACACCGAGAGTGGGCGCACGATCGTCACGCCTTTGCTGTTGGCCGGCACGATGATCATGGACTGCTGCGAGTGGCGCGGGGCGTCTGGATTGCTTTTGCCCATGACGATGTAGACCGCGCAACGCGGGTCTCCCGCGCCCGATGACCACCACTTGCGGCCATTGATCACGTACTCGTCGCCGTCGCGCTCGATGCGGCACTCGATGTTGGTCGCGTCCGACGAAGCCACATCGGGCTCGGTCATCAAAAAGGCCGAGCGGATTTCGCCGCGCAGCAGAGGCTCCAACCACTGGTCCTTGAGTTCTTCGCTGGCGTAGCGCTCGAAGGTTTCCATGTTGCCGGTGTCGGGTGCCGAGCAGTTGAATACCTCGGCGGCGAACGGCACGCGGCCCATGATTTCGCACAAGGGTGCGTATTCGAGGTTGGACAAGCCTTGCGGCGCGCGCGGGCTGCGTGGCAGGAACAAGTTCCACAGGCCGGCAGCCTGGGCCTTGGGCTTGAGCTCTTCGATGATCGCGGTGGGAATCCACGCATTGCCATTGGCGCGGTTGGCGGCGATCTCGGCGAAGAATCGCGCCTCGTTCGGGTAGATGTGCTCGTCCATGAACGCCAGCAGGCGTTCGCGCATGGCCTTGACCTTGTCGGTGTAGTCGAAATTCATCGTGTCTCCTGTGGGTGATCGGGTGTTTGAAACGGGTCAGGCTCTGCTGGCGAATCGCCAGGCCATCACGGCCATGGGTCGTGCTCCAGCGGCGGACTTCACTGCCTGGTCGCTGGAGGCCGTGCCGGCCTCGACCCGCTTGGCAATGCCTTGCAGGATGGCCGCCAGGCGGAACATGTTGTAGGCGAGGTAGAAGTTCCAGTCGGCCTTGAGCTGCGCTGGCTCGGCGATGCCGGTGCGCTCGCAGTAGCTGGCGATGTACTCGTCTTCTGTGGGGATGCCCAGGGCCTTCACGTCTAGCCCGCCGATGCCGCGAAACATGCCTGGCGGAATGTGCCACGACATGCAGTGGTAGCTAAAGTCGGCCAGCGGATGGCCCAGCGTGGAGAGTTCCCAGTCGAGCACGGCGAGCACGCGCGGCTCTTCGCCGTGGAACATCAGGTTGTCGAGCCGGAAGTCGCCGTGCACCACCGACAACATCGACTCGTCACGCGCCATGACCGGAATGTTGTTGGGCAACCATTCCATCAGCCGGTCCATTTCGGGGATGGGCTGGGTGATCGAGGCCACATACTGCTTGCTCCAGCGGCCGATCTGGCGTTCGAAGTAGTTGCCCGGTTTGCCGTAGCCGTCCAGGCCGATTTCAAGTGGCTTCACGGTGTGCAGCGCGGCGATGACGCGGTTCATCTCGTTGTAGATCGCGCCGCGTTCTGCGTTTGTCATGCCAGGAAGCGACTGGTCCCACAGCACACGGCCGTTGACGCACTCCATGATGTAGAAGGCGCGGCCGATCACCGACTCGTCCTCGCACAACACGTGCATCTGCGCCACCGGGACACCGGTGCCGTACAACGCGCTCATGACACGAAACTCGCGCTCGATGGCGTGGGCCGATGGCAGCAGCTTCGCCACCGGGCCGGGCTTGGCGCGCATCACATACGCGCGCTGGGGCGTGACGAGTTTGTAGGTGGGATTGGACTGGCCACCCTTGAACATCTCCACCGTCAGCGGACCTTCAAAACCCGTCAGGCGGCTTTGAAGCCAGGAGGCCAGGGCGGCTTCGTCGAAGGTGTGCTGGCCCGCCACAGGACGTGTACCAGTGAAATTTTGCGTGTCGCTCATGCGTGGAAGCCTTGTTGGGAAAAGAGTGAGGAAGCCACCACGCGTTGCCTCAGGACTCTGCTTCCGCGATGCGCATCAGCATGTCCCGGTTGCGCACCACCAGTCCTCCCTGCTCGATGCGGATCGCATCGTCGCGCTCCATCGACTTGAGTTCCTGGTTCACGCGCTGTCTGGATGCACCGAGCAATTGAGCCAGCTCTTCCTGTGCCAGTTGCAGGCCGATGCGCATCTCGTTGCCGTCGGCAAGACAAGGCACACCGTAGCTGCGCACCAGGTGCAGCAACTGTTTGGCCAGGCGCGCGCGCAGGGGCAGGGTGTTGAGGTCTTCCACCAGGCCGAAGAGCGTGCGGATGCGCCTCGCCTGCAGGCGCATCAGTGCTTCGTACAACTCCACGTGCGTGCTCAGGATTTTCTGAAAGTCGGTGCGCGCCACACAGAGCAGCGTGGTGGGTCCATGGGCATACGCGTCGTGCGTTCGCTGGTCGCCGTCGAACATTGCCACATCGCCAAACCACACACCCGGCTCCACGTAGGTCAGCGTGATCTGCTTGCCCGAGAGCGAGGTGGAGCTCACGCGCACCGCACCCTTGGCCACCGCTGTCCATTCGGACGGCGGATCGCCCCGGGCGACGATGAGGTCGCTGTCCTTGAATCGCTTGACGTAGGCGCATCGGAGTATGTCGTGCCGCAGGGAGGGGGAAAGGCTGGAAAACCAGCGACCACTGTTGATCGCCTCGCGTTCTTCCATTGTCAGAATCGGTTCGTCCATGGGCTGTCTTATGAGTGACTGGAAAGTCAATGATTGTCGCCACTGGGACGTGGCAACGGGCTCAGGGTATGTGCGCAGAGGGTCTGCGCCGGCCGCATTTCAGCGGTACTGCGCGGGACGCTTGTTGATGAAGGCGTCGATGCCTTCGCCCGCGTTGGGATGGTGCAGGTTGCGCACGAAGTGGTCGCGTTCGGCGCCCAGCTGTGCGTGCAGCGGTACGGTGGGTGCTTCATTGGCCAGCTCCTTGATGCTGGCCAGCGCGTTCGGGGCACGCGCGTTGAGCCGTTCGCACAGGGCAAGCGCATCGGTCAGCGCTTCGCCAGTGGCGCTCACAGTGTTGATCACACCGAGCTGCTGCAGCCGCTCGGCACCGATACGGTCGCCACACATGAGAAGCTGCAGGGCGGTGGCTCGGGGCAGGGCGCGCATCAGGCTCCAGCTGGCGCCGCCGTCGGGCGACAAGCCCACGTTGCTGTAGGCCATCACGAACACGCTGCTGTGAGCGGCCACCACCATGTCGCAGGCCAGTGCGAGTGAAAAGCCGGCACCGGCGCACGAACCCTCGACCGCGGCCACCACTGGTTTGGGAAACGCGCGGATGGTCTCGATCCAGTTGTGCAGGCCTTCGATGCTTTGCGCCTGTACCTCGGGCGGCTGCTGCCGGTTGGCCAGCAGGCGCTGCAGGTTGCCACCGGCGCAGAAGTGGTTGCCCTCACCGGTGATCACCACGCTGCGCACCTCGGGGCTGCTCTCGGCAACGTTCAAAGCTTCCACGCCTGCGGCGTACATGTCAGGGCCCAGCGCATTGCGGTGCTCGGGGTTGCTGATGGTGAGCACCATGGTCTGGCCATGGCTGTGGCTTTTGAGGCTGGCGGTCATTGAAAAACCTTCGCGCAGCGTGCTGCGGTGCGATCGAACTCGGGCGGTCGTGCGTCGTGCATGTTCAGGCCTCCAGGTGCGTGAGGCTCAGGCCCAGTGCGCCGCGGCGGCGCAACCAGGGAGAAGGGCGGTAACGCGGGTCGCCATAGACCGTCTGCAGGTTGAACAGGATTTCCAGCACGTTGGTCGGACCGATTCGGTCACCCATGGCCAGCGGCCCCATGGGGTAACCCAGGCCCAGCGTCACGGCCACGTCCAGGTCGGCGGGTGAGCAGATGCCTTGCTGGCACATGTCTGCTGCGATGTTGACGATGGTGGCTACGACGCGCTGGGTGACGAAGCCGCCGCTGTCGCGGATCACGCTGACCGCCTTGCCGTCGCGCGCGAAGAGTGCGTGGGCCGCCCGGGCTATGTCGGGTCGGGTGGCGGGGTTGGTGGCGAGCACCCGGCGTTTCACCGACGCGTCGTCCAGCATCATGTCGACGCCCACGGTGCGCGTGGCGTCCAGCCGCTCCACCGCAGCCAGCGTGGTCACATCCAGGCCCAGCGGCGCCACCAGGATCAGAGCGGCGGAAGAAGGCGCCGACGCGGTTTCAATCTGCGCTCCCAGGTCTTTGAGCAACTGGTAGAGCTCGGCGCGCCGCGCCGCCTTGGGTGACACCCACACGGGTGGAATTTCGCTCACAAGGGGTATCGTGGGCTCGGCCGGCACCTGCGCCACACCCTTGTCGTAGGCGTAGAAACCCTCACCCACTTTTTTGCCCACAACGCCGCCGGCCAACCGCTGTGCGGTGATCACACTGGGGCGGTAGCGCGGTTCTTCGAAGTACTGGTGGTAGATGGATTCCATCACCGGGTGCGAGACGTCCAGCGCGGTGAGGTCCATCAGCTCGAACGGACCGAGGCGAAACCCCATCTGGTCTTTCAGGATACGATCGATGGTGGCGAAGTCGGCCACGCGTTCGCCCACCACCCTCAGCGCCTCTGTGCCGTACCCGCGACCGGCGTGGTTCACGATGAAACCGGGTGTGTCTTGCGCGCTCACGGGTGTGTGGCCGAACTGGCGAGTGAAGTCGGTGAGCTGCTCACAAACCTTGGCGGTGGTCTTCAGACCCGCGATGACCTCGACAACCCGCATCAGCGGCACCGGGTTGAAGAAGTGAAAACCCGCCAGTTGCGCGGGCCGCTTGAGTGGCGCGGCAATCGCGGTGACCGACAGCGAGGATGTATTGGTGGCCAACACCGCGCTGGAGCCGACGATGTCTTCGAGCTCGACAAAGAGCCGTTGCTTCACATCAAGTCGCTCGACGATCGCCTCGATCACCAGATCGCAGGGAGCAAGGTCGCTCAGCGCGGTGGCCAACTGCAAGCGGCCCACACAGGCCTGCATTTGCTCGGCAGTCATCTTGTTTTTGCTCACCAGTGTTTGCCAGGTGGCGTGCAATGCATCACGGGCAGCCTGTGCCGCGCCCGCCTGCACGTCGAACAGCCAGACCCGGCTGCCTGTCTGAGCGGCCATCTGCGCAATGCCGCGCCCCATGGCGCCGGTTCCCACAATGCCGGTGTTCTGAAAGATGGGGGGCATAAGTGTGTTGTATTTGGAATGAGAGCTTCTGGAGCTATGACAGAATCAGCCAACGAACGAAAGAAGGAAGTCTGGCGTGCGCAAGTACTGGACAGGTTGTATTTTGCTATCAACTGCCCTGAGCAGTTCCGCCGCCACCCTGGGTCGGCACAGTGGTGCCGCCATGATCGGGCGCCCTCTGGACGTTCGCATCCAGGTTTTGCTGGCCCCAGGCGAAGACCTGAGCAACCTGTGTATCCAGACCGATGTGTTTTACGGCGATACCCAAGTCTCGCCCAGCGTGGTTCGCACGTCACCTCAGCGAACCGCGCCCGACGTTGAACCGTCGGTGCGGGTGCAGGCCAGCTTGCCCGTCAACGAGCCCTTCGTCACCCTCTACGTCAAAGCCGGCTGCGGCACCCAGTTCACACGCCGCTTTGTCCTGCTGGCCGATCTGGTCAACGAACCCCTCACAGCCAACGCGCCGCCTTCGGCAAACCCGGCTCCTGCCGCCGCTGCACCTGCGGAAGCCTCGCCTCTGCCGCGCGTTGCAGTGGCCCCCGGAGCTTCCGGAGTACCGTCATCGTCGGCAGCAGCAGGCGTCGCTGGCTCAGCGATCGCCGGCTCCCCGAAACCACGATCTTCGACCCCTGCACGGGCGGAGACACTCGAACCGAAGCCGCCCTCGGTCGTGCGCCGGGCACCCCCCAAGCCACCTGCTGCACCCGCCATGCCTCGGCTGCAACTGGACCCGATCGATCTGACGACCGGCATTGAACGCGATCCCACGCTCAAGCTTTCCCCCCTGCTGCTGAGCGAACCAAGCACCTCTGAAGAGGCACGCGCCGCAGCGGCTCAACTCTGGAAAAGCATCAACGCCAGCCCTGAAGAGATCCTGCGCGATGCGCAAAGACTGGCTGCGTTGGAGTCCGAGGTGGCGCAACTGCGCCAGGAGCAGACCCGTTCCCAAGCCGCCCTTGGCGACCTCAATGCTCAGCTTGAACTGTCTCAAGCGCAACGGTTCCAGAATTGGCTTGTGTACTTGTTGGGTGCCTGCCTTCTGCTGGCCTTGTTGGCGGTGCTGCTCGTGTGGCGGCGGCGCCAGGAGGTTGTGGTGCAGGGCTCAGAAGCCTCGCGGGCTTGGTGGGCGCCAGAAGATGAGGAGCAGACCTTGCGCGCTCCGCTGGCACCAGCCGATCAAGTCCCTGGCAGATCCTCCGATCTGACCCCGCTGACGCCGATGGACGAAAGCGTGGACGTTGATCTGGACTTCGATCTCGACCAGGACTCTTCCTTTGACGGGCTGAAGGACCGCTCCGCCAAGCCCGCGGTAACCCAGCCCATGCCGGCTATGCCGTTGTCAGAGGCGACGATTTCACCCCGCGACCGACGCGAGTTTTCCAGCAGCGCCATTGGCGTGTCCCGTTCCGTAGCTACTGAAGAGTTGTTTGACGTGCAGCAGCAAGCTGACTTCTTCGTGTCGCTTGGCGAGGATGAGCAGGCCATTCAGGTGCTCAAGGACCACCTCACAGAAAGCCACGAGCCCAGTGCGCTGACCTACCTCGACCTGTTTCACATTTACCACCGTCTTGGGCGCCGCCAAGACTACGAAAGTCTGCGGGAAGAGTTCAACCATGTGTTCAACGCCGGAGCGCCGCCGTTCGACAGCTATTCTCAGCGGGGACTTGGTCTGGAGTCTTACGAAACCGCATTCAGCCGTATTCAGGCTCTCTGGCCACAGCCGCGGGTGCTGGACCTGATCGAGCAGTCGATCTTCCGCGACTCGACCGACAGCAGTTCTGAAGTGTTCGATCTGGAGGCTTATCGAGAGTTGTTGATGCTTCACTCGATCGCCAAGGACCTCATCCAGCGCGACGGGCAGACGCCCCGCGCCAGCAGCGATTTTCAGCACACCGCGATGCAACCGTTGAAGGCTGCGGGCAAGGCGACGCCCCCCGTGACCAAGCCTTCCATCGAGGTCTCGGAGCAGCACACGCAACCCATGGGTCTGGGAGACATGCCCCCAGCCTCACCTCGGCTCGGCCTGGATATCAACCTGGACGATCTCTCGGAGATGGCCAGATTCGAAGCGTCACTGCCCGAGGTGGATGTGGCGGTTGAAGCGTCGGCCAAGCCCACCCAGCCCGCCGACTTCGACATACGTCCTGGCGACAACCTCATCGACTTCGAGGTGATCGATTTCGATCCGCCGCCCGACGATGCCGACAGCGAGAAGCCCGACGGGCGACGCTGACCGGGCATGACCGACGCCGCACTCAGGAAAAAACGCAGCTGATGCGGCGTTTTTTTTGCGTGTGTATGGTTCTACCGGCGGACTTGCAACGCACCCGGGTTAACGATGTTGGTCGGTGTGCCCTTGATGAAGTTCACCACGTTGTCGAACGCTGACGCAAAGTACTGTTCGTAGCTGTCTTGCTCCACATAGCCGATGTGGGGCGTGCAAATGCAGTTCTCCAGTCGCAGCAGCGCATGCCCCTGGAGAATGGGCTCCGATTCAAAAACATCCACTGCGGCCATGCCCGGGCGACCGCGGTTCAGCGAAGCGAGCAAGGCATCGGCCTCGATCAGCTCGGCGCGCGATGTGTTGACCAGCAGCGAGGTTGGCTTCATGCGCCCGAGGTCTTCGAGGGTGACGCACCCGGCGCTCGTTTCGCTCAGTCGCAGGTGCAGCGAAAGCACGTCTGCAGACGCGAAAAACGATTCCCGGCTTTCAGCAGACTCGAAACCATCGGCCACTGCCCGTATGCGCGAAGCTTCGCTGCCCCAGACGACCACACGCATACCGAAGGCGCGACCGTAGCCGGCCACCATTTGCCCGATGCGCCCGTAGCCCCAGAGGCCCAAGGTCTTGCCGCGCAACACCATGCCCACACCGAAATTGATCGGCATGGCCGATGACTTGAGCCCGGCCTGTTGCCAGGCGCCGTGTTTGAGGTTGGAGACGTACTGCGGGATCCGCCGCATCGACGCCATGATCAAACCCCAGGTGAGTTCAGCCGTGGACACAGGTGAACCCACGCCCTCTGCCACCGCAATGCCGCGTTCGGTGCAGGCGGCCACATCCAGGTGGCTGCCTGCGCGACCAGTCTGGGCTATCAGCTTGAGGCGGGGCAGTTTTTCGATGAGCTGGCGCGAGATCTGGGTACGCTCTCGAATCAGCACCAGCACATCTGCATCTCTGAGCCGCACCGACAGTTGACCCACGCCTTTGACCGTGTTCGTGAACACTTTGGCGGGGTACGGCTCCAGAATCTCCGCACATTTCAGCTTGCGAACCGCGTCCTGGTAGTCGTCAAGGATCACAATATTCATCCGCCTATTGTGCCTTCGCCGTCTGGCTGGCGAGCCCCGTGTCTCGCAGCTTCGCTGAACTCAGGCTGCGCGCGCCAGGGACGCCTGCTCCAGCGCCGCGAGGCGGTCAAGTTCTGCGCAGACGTCGCCGATGGGGCCGGACAAGACAAGCCGCATGTCGCGATTGGGGGTTCTATGGCCATCGGCTTGGCGCAACACCCGCACACGGCAGACTGCAGGCGAATCCGGCTGGCCCGGGACTTGTGGTCGCACCTGCGATGCTGGGCCATTGGCTGCCTCCCGGTTGAGCCAACCGGCTCGTGCAAAGCGCTGCACGGCGTTGGCCGCTTTGAACGAATCAGCGGGGCGCACGCGGCGTTCGGAAGGCAAGGGGAGCCAGCAGTCGATCAACTGCAAAGGGGCGCGCCACGTGTTGGTATTGAAGATTTTTCCCATGCGAAACTCCAGATGAGGGGTTGAACACAGGCAGGATTGCAAGGAAGTTGCCAACGCAGGGATGTGTCCACATGGCGAGATTTTTGCTCGCCGGACCAAACGCCCGCCACCTGCTGAGGCAACGCGACCTTATGGGTCAAAGTTGGAAACTGTTGCGGATGAGTCCCACAGCGAGGCCTTCGATCTCGAAGGGTTCGCCGGGCTCCACCACGATGGTTTTGTAGTCCGGGTTCTCCGCGTGCAACTCGATGAGGTTGTTCCGGCGCATGAAACGCTTGACGGTCACGTCATCACCCAGGCGCGCAACCACAATCTGCCCGTTCTTGGCTTCCTTCGCCGACTTCACCGCCAGCAGATCCCCGTCGATGATGCCCACATCGCGCATGGACATGCCACGGACCTTGAGCAGGTAGTCGGGCTCGCGTTGAAACAGGCTGCGCTCCACGTGGTAGGTCTGGTCCACATGCTCTTGCGCAAGGATAGGCGAGCCGGCGGCCACGCGGCCAATCAGGGGCAGCATGAGCTGGGTCAGGCTGGGGAGCGGGAGTGTAAGCTGGCGCCCGCGCGAATCGTTGATGGAGCGGAGGTCCTCGCTGCGCAGACGGATGCCCCGCGAGGTGCCGCTGACCAGTTCGATGACGCCTTTGCGCGCCAAGGCCTGCAAGTGCTCCTCCGCCGCGTTGGCCGACTTGAAGCCAAGCTCGTTGGCTATCTCCGCCCGAGTGGGCGGGGAACCCGTGCGGGCAATGGCGGTCTGGATGAGTTCCAGAATCTGCTGTTGCCGGGCGGTGAGCTTGGGCGTTGTGGCGGGCACGTCTAGCATGTGGACCTCGTCGGGGTGGATGCCTCACCTGGCGGGGTATCCGATCGGTGGGTTACTGTTTTCTTATCCAGTGCCTGTATTTTTAACCAGTTCAAAGGACTTGGCAAGTGGTGAATGCAATCCCGGCACGTCGCCTTGTGGTGTTGGGCACAGGCGGCACGATCGCTGGACGCGCTACCCGGGCGAACGACAACGTGGGTTATGTGGCCGGGCAGGTTGCGGTGAGCGATCTCGTGGCCTTGGTCCCGGCCCTGGCGGCGTATCCGCTGGACGTGGAGCAGGTGGCGCAGATCAACAGCAAGGACATGGTGTTGGGCGTTTGGCAGACGCTGGCCGCGAGGGTGGCCGTTCATTTGGACCGGCCCGAGGTGGCCGGCATCGTGATCACTCACGGCACGGACACGATCGAGGAAACGGCCTTCTTGCTGCAGACCATGCTGAGGCCGTCCAAACCGGTGGTGCTGACATGCGCGATGCGGCCTGCCACGGCGCTTGTGCCCGACGGACCGCAGAACCTGAGCGATGCGGTGGCCGTGGCCTTGCATACCGAAGCCCACGGCGTGGTGGTTGTGTGCGCCGGGCGCATCCATGGAGCGATCGATGTGTCGAAGGTGCATCCATACAAGACAGATCCATTCGACTCGGGCGATGCCGGTGCTCTGGGCTGTGTGGAAGAGGGACAGCTGCGCATGTTCAGACCATGGCCAGGAGCGGTGGGGCAGGGCACCCACGACGCCGCGGCTCTGCAACGTCTGCTGGGCGTTGCCACGTTGCCGCGCGTGGAACTGATCTTCAGCCATGCCAACGCCGACGGCGAAATGGTGCGCGCCTTGCTGGGTCACTCCGCTGCGACAGGACGGCTGCGCGGCATTGTGGTGGCGGGCACCGGCAACGGCACCGTGCACGACGATCTGCTGGCGGCGCTGAAGCACGCGCAGGCCAGCGGCGTCGAGGTGGTGGTGGCCAGCCGATGCGCGCAGGGTCGCGTGGTACCGCACAGCGGTCAACCTTTGCCGGATTCAGCCGGCCTTGCGCCGGTCAAGGCTCGCTTGGCGCTGGCCTTGAAGCTGCTGGAGACCTGAAGTGCTGACCGCGCTGGGCGCCCACCCCTGGGCTTATCCCATGCTGGAAGTGGTGCACCTGATCGGTGTGGCCTTGATCCTCGGCAATCTGGTCCTGCTGGAGTTGCGTGTGTTCGGTTGGGCATCGGCAGTGCCGATCGAACCGCTGGCCCGGTTGAGCCTGGGCTTGGTAGGGTTGGGGTTTGGACTTGCCGTGGTCACGGGACTGTTGATGTTCGGCACACAACCCGGGGAACTGCTGGCCAACCGTGTGTTCACAGTCAAAATGGCGCTGATCATGATGGCGGGCTGCAATGCAGGCTGGTTCCATGCACGCCGTTCGCTGCAGCTCCAGGACACCACCGCCCGTGTGAGCATGCTCTTGTCCTCGGCGATCTGGATTCTCGTGATCACTTGTGGACGCTGGATTGCCTACGTTTGAAGGAGAACCCATGCAACGACGTGAGTTTGTTCGATTGGCCGCCGCACTCGGCTGGGGCGGTGTCGCCACCGGTGCGTTGGCCCACCACGGCTGGAGCAGCTTTGACCAGACCCGACCGATCTATCTGGAGGGGAAAGCTGTTGATGTGAGGTGGCGCAATCCTCACGTTGAACTCTCGCTGGAGTTGCCAGAGTCATTGCGTGTGCCTGCCGATCTGGCCCAGCGCCCGCTACCCGCTCAGACCGCCGGCGTGGATGGCCCCGCGTTGCTCGCCCAGGCGGTGGTCCCCACCCGGCGAGATCGGCGCTGGGAGATCGAGTTGGCGCCCTTGTTCCGTCTGGGCCAGTGGCAGATGCCCGAGATCAGGAACGGTGAGGCACTCTCGTTGGTGGGCTTCACCTTCAAGGACGAAGCTGGCGCGGCCATCGTGCGGGCCGAGTACGTGTTTCTCGGCGGCAAGGTGTACGGCCTTCGTTCCAGCCCCGCGTGAGGCGCCAAGCACAACAAAAAACCGGCTCCAGGCCGGTTTTTTGTTGTGCGAAAACGGGTTACTTCGACAACGCTTCGAAGGCCCGCGCGGTGATGTCCTCCACCGTTCCCATGCCGCTGATGGCGCGGTACTGGGGCGCCGAGCTGGCGTCGTTGCGTGCCCAGCCGCTGTAGTAGTCCACCAGCG
>JBBQSX010000040.1:0-21183 GCA_038213545.1 Burkholderiales bacterium | reverse complement strand
CCGACCTCGGTCCATTGGCATGGGTGTTTGAAGAACTGCGCAAATCGCTGGATGGCGCCAACAAGGCCATCAAGCGGTTTGTTCGCGAAACCGAACAATCGCGCCTGGATGACTTGCAGGCGGTGGACCCTGCGTCGCTTCGTCAGGCCCGTCAGCAGCTGCACCAGGCGGTGGGCGCCCTGGAGATGGTTGGGCTGGGCGCGCCGGCCCATGTGCTGCGGGCCATGGAAGCGGCTGTGCAGCGTTTCGTGCAGCGTCCCCAGACCTGCAACGAGGCGGCCGCGGCCAAGGTTGAGCGCGCCAGCTTCGCCTTGATCGAATACCTCGAAGCGGTCTTGAACAACAAGCCGGTGCAACCGGTCGCCCTGTTCTCGCAATACCGCGAAGTTCAGGAACTGGCCGCGGCCGAGCGGGTGCACCCGGCAGATTTGTGGCCGTTTGACCACCATGGCCTGGACGTCGATGCGCCAGCAGACCGCACGCCTCTGACCTGTGACGCGTCGATCCGCTCCCTGTTTGACCGTTTGGTGCTGCTGGTTGTCAAGACCGACAGCCAGGCGGCGGCGCAACAGCTCGTCAAATTGTGCGCTGGTCTCTCGGCGGGTGCAGGCAACGCCCGCATACGAACCTTCTGGCGTGTTGCTTCGGGTTTCTTTGAAGCGGTTGCTCAAGGCCTGTTGCCCAGCGACGTGTACGTCAAGCGCGCTTTCTCGCGCATCCTGATGCAGTTTGTGACCTTGTCGCAAGGCAAATCGCAGGTGTCTGAAACCCTGCTGCACGATCTGCTCTTTTTCTGTGCCCAGCCGCGCGAAGTTTCCGAGCTGAAGTCGCCTCAGCTGGCGGCCGTTCGCAAGGCCTTCGGTCTGGGTATTCCGCCCGCAGTGGATTACCACGTGGCTACCCTGGGTCGGTACGACCCGGCCGTGCTGGCGCAGGCCCGAAAGCGCATCAATTCGGCAAAGGAAGCGTGGTCTCTTTACTCTGGCGGTGATGCCAGCCGCGCTCGCCAGGTGGCGGACCAGTTCGGCCTGATCGGCGATTCGCTGCTCAAGCTGCACCCAGCCAGCACGGTACTGGCCCAGGCGCTGGTGAAGGCGGCTGACCATGCCGTGCGAGAACCAGGTGGCGTGAGCCCGGAGCTGGCCATGGAAGTGGCTACCACCACCCTGTATCTTGAAGCCGCATTTGAGGACTTTGACCCCAGTGCACCCGAGCTGACCGAGCGCACGCAGGCCCTGGCCGACCGTCTGGAAGCCGTGATGGCGGGCCAGCCCGCCCAGCCGCTGGACACCTGGATGGAGCAGCTGTACCGCCGGGTGAGCGATCGCCAGACGATGGGCAGCGTGGTCGGGGAGCTCAAGGTGTCGCTGGGCGACGTCGAGAAGTCGCTCGACCAGTTCTTCCGCACGCCGCAAGAGAAGGCTGGGTTGCACGTTGCCGCGTCGCAGTTGGCTCAAATGCGCGGTGTGTTGTCGGTGCTGGGCCTGGACCACGCGGTTCAAGCGGTGACCCGCATGCGCACCATGGTCGAACAGATTCTCGACACAGAAGTGGATGAGGCCCTGGCCCGCGAGGCCGGTACCTTCCAGCAACTGGGCAACAACCTCAGCGCCATGAGCCTGTTGGTGGACATGCTCAACTACCAGCCCACGCTGGCCAAGAAACTGTTTGTCTTTGATGAGGAAAAAGGCGAGTTGCTGCCGCTGATGGGCCGTTCACCTGGCGCCGAACTCAGGCACCCGCCCGTGCGCGATGAGGCCCGGGCCATCAGCGAAGGGGTGCAGCAGGTCGTGAGCGAAGTGCAGGGCGGCATGAGCCTGGTGGACCTGAGCCAACAGCTCGATTCGCTGGCCGAGCAAGCCACGCTCGCGGAGCAGTCGGGCGTGGCCAGGGCGGCGCGCGAGGCTGCCGGCGCGGTGGTCGGCAACGATGCCGTGGCGGGCGCCCAGGCGCTGGTCGGTCTTTCCGAGGCCTCATTGCCCGCGAACGAGCGGGAGCAGATCGACACATCCGGTGAAGACAACGACGAAGACGACCTGCTTGACATCTTTCTGGAAGAAGCCCGCGAGGTGGTTGGCAACGGGCTGGATGCCGTGGGCCACCTGCAGGTACAGCCCGGCGACCTCGAACACCTGACCACGCTGCGCCGCGCATTTCACACGCTCAAGGGAAGTTCTCGCATGGTCGGGCTCGAAGAGTTCGGCCAGGCAGCCTGGTCCATGGAGCAATTGGTCAACACCGTGCTGGCCGAACAACGCCCGGCCAGTCCGCCGCTGCTGATGTTGACAGGTCAGGCCATGACGGAGTTCGCCCGATGGGTGGACGACATTTCCGTGCGACGCGAAAGCACGCGGAAGGCGCAACCCTTCAAGATCAGCGCCGATGCATTGCGCGACCAGGGACGTTTCCTGCCCTTGGCCCAGGTGACCGATGTGCAGGCCGAACCTGCCGGTGTGCTCGAACCGGTTGAATTGAACCTGCCTGCAGAAGATTTGCCAGTGACAGAAGCCGCGGCGGAGCCGAGTGAGTCGGTCGAGGCGATCGGACTGGACTTGCCCGTGTTTGATCAGGTTGAGGACCTGGCATCTGCGGTCGATGAAAGAACGGCATCGGCGGCCGAGGCTCAAGAGGTCCCTTTCGACACGGCCTTCCTCGATCTCGAACCATCCCCAGAGCCTGCCGGCAACCTGCCCGAGGCCGGACAGATGTTTGCCGACATCGATTTCGGCAGCCTGGCGGCGTTCTCTTCCAAAGAAGCTGCGCCGGCAGATGCCGCGGTGCCGGTGGTCGAGACCGACCTGTCAGCAGCAGGCGGCGATGAGCCGTTTCTGCAAAGCGTCGAGCCTGTGGAGGTTGCAGCCGCAACGCCGGCCATGGAAGAGATGCCCGACGAGCAGACCCGGGTGATCGGATCGCTGCGGATCGGGCTCAAGCTGTACAACGTGTACCTCAACGAGGCCGATGAGTGGTCGCGACGCCTGTGCACCGGTCTGGCCGAATGGGCGCTGGAGCGCCACGAGCCGGTACCCGAGAACACCGAAGCCCTGGCCCATTCGCTGGCGGGCAGCTCGGCCACGGTGGGCTTCCAATCGCTGTCCGACATTGCACGCGCACTCGAGCATGCCCTGGGTTCGGTGAGGCACCACCAGCAGGCGGGCGTTGACGCCACGGCCGATCAGGCCCAGCTGTTTGTGGATGCGTCGGAAGACATTCGCCGGCTGCTGCACCAGTTTGCGGCGGGTTTCCTCAAAGAACCCGACCCTCAGCTGATGGACGCGCTCTACCGCGTCGTTCACGACCCGGTGCCGGAAGAGTCAGCGCCGCAGCCCGACGTGGCCGCAGACGATGCGTGGCCAGTGGCTGAAGGGCCGGTGATTGATGAAGCGCCGGCTGATGTGCAAGCGCCTGCAGAACTCGCCCACGAAGAACCGGCCTTTGCGCCGCCGGAAGCAGCCGCGTCGAGTTTTGCGCCGTTGACGACGTTTGATCTGCCATCACTGGCCGAACCATCGATCGATTTCGTGGCGCCCCACGCCGACTCCCATCGTGTGGACCACGGCCACGTGCAGGACATCGATGACGACATCGACGTGCTGGACACGATCGACGTTGACCTGTTCCCGATCTTTGCCGAAGAGGCCCAGGAACTGCTTCCGCAGCTCGAAGGCGCCTTGCGCCAATGGGTGGCGCGCCCCGACAACGGCAGCGCCCGCTCGGAAGTCCTGCGCAACCTTCATACCCTCAAAGGCAGCGCCCGCCTGGCCGGCGCCTTGCGCCTGGGTGAAATGGTGCACCGCATGGAAACCACGGCGGAACGGCTTGGTTCCGACGTGCAGCGCGGTTCGGACCTGGAGCCATTGCAGTCGGCGTTTGACGACATCAGCGCGCGCTTTGAAGTCTTGCGCAGCCGCGACCCCGAATCCAGCGACGTGGTGCAGACTGCGCCCGAGCAGGTCGTGTCCGAGCCGGCACCGGTGATGGCGCTGGAGAGCACGAATCCAGCCATTGAGCAGCCACCACTGGCCGGTGTCACCCGAGCCATGGACGGGCTCGTTCTGCCGGTGGTACCCACCGCAGCGTTGGCGCGCGCCGGCGCCGCCGTTCGCGTACGGCCCGAGCTGCTGGACCGCCTGGTCAACCAGGCCGGCGAGGTGATGACCACCCGCGCGCGCATGGAGTCCGAACTCGTCACGCTTCGGGGTTCGCTCAAAGACCTCACAGGCAACCTGGACCGTTTGCGCGGCCAGTTGCGCGACATCGAGCTGCAGGCCGAGACGCAGATGCAGTCGCGCCTGGCTCAGGCACGGGATGCAGACCAGTCATTCGATCCGCTGGAGTTCGACCGCTTCACGCGCGTTCAGGAACTCACCCGCATGATGGCCGAGTCGGTGAACGACGTGGCCACGGTGCAGCGCAACCTGCAGCGCGCGGTGGAGTCGACCGAAGACAGCCTGGTGGCCCAGGGCCGGCAGACGCGCGAACTCCAGCGCGACCTGTTGCGCACCCGCATGGTGGAATTCGAGGGCATCTCCGAACGTCTCTACCGCGTGGTGCGTCAAGCGTCCAAGGAGACCGGAAAACAGGTGCGCCTGGACATCACCAGCGGCAACATCGAGATGGACCGAGGTGTGCTGGACCGAATGACTGCAGCGTTCGAGCATTTGCTGCGCAACAGCGTGGTGCACGGCATCGAATCGCCAGAGAACCGTTTGAACGCGGGCAAGCCGGCTGAGGGCCAGATCGAGATCACGCTGGCGCAGGAACTCAACGACGTGTCGGTGGTGTTCGCCGACGATGGCGGCGGACTGGACCTGCCCCGCTTGCGTGAGAAAGCCTCCTCACAAGGATTGCTTGCCCCCGATGCCGTGATCAGCGACGCCGAAGCGGCTCAGCTGGTCTTCGAGCCCGGCATCAGCACGGCGCGGGAAGTGTCCGAGCTCGCTGGCCGGGGCATCGGCATGGACGTGGTTCGCAACGACGTGGTGGCCTTGGGTGGCCGCATCGAAACAGCCACGCAGGCCGGGCGGGGCACCAATTTCAAGCTGGTGCTGCCCTTGACCACAGCGGTGACCCAGGTGGTGATGTTGCGGGCCGGGACATTGACCCTGGGTGTGCCTTCCAACCTGGTGGAACTGGTGCGCCGTGTCAGCGCCGACGAGTTGGCCTCGGCGTACGCCAGTGGCTCGCTCACGGTGGCGGGCGAGGCAGTGCCTTTCTTCTGGACCGGCGCCTTGCTGCAATCGTCCGTGCAGTCGCTCGAATCCAAGGGTCGCACCTTGCCGGTCATCATCTTCCGAAGCGCGGCCCAACGCGTGGCCATGCATGTGGACGAAGTGCTGGGCAACCAGGAAGTTGTGGTGAAGAACCTCGGTTCCCAGCTCTCCCGACTGCCGGGTCTGGCGGGCATGTCGGTGCTGGCTTCGGGTGCTGTGGCCCTGATCTACAACCCGGTGGCACTGGCGGCCGTTTACGGTGAGCAGGTGCGCGCCTGGGTGGCCGCGCAGCAAAAGGCGGCAAAAGACACGCCGGTTGACGCCCCACTGCCGATGGACCTGGCGGCCACTGCGGTGCCGCTGGTGCTGGTGGTCGACGACTCCATCACCGTGCGCCGTGTGACACAGCGTCTGCTGCAGCGCGAAGGCTACCGGGTCACGCTCGCAGCCGATGGTCTGCAGGCGCTTGAGAAGCTGCAGGCCGAGCGGCCTGCGGTGGTGCTGTCCGACATCGAGATGCCCCGCATGGACGGCTTTGATCTCGTGCGCAACATCCGCAACGATGCCCGCCTGTCCGATCTGCCGGTGATCATGATCACCTCGCGCATCGCGGAAAAGCACCGCGAGCATGCGCGCGAACTGGGCGTGGATCACTACCTGGGCAAGCCCTACGCCGAAGAAGAGTTGCTGGCCCTGATCGGCCACTACGCCAAAGTCACCGCCGAGTCCTGACGGTTTTGACCCTGACCTACGAGGTCGGGGTTTCTTCAGCCCAGGCAGCCTCGCGTATCCACCCGGATCACGCGTTCCACCACCCCGGCAGCCAGTCCGCCGCGCACGCCGACCATGAAGTCGTGCAGGTTGACGGTGGGATCGCAGTGGCCCGGCACCAGCCAGACCACTTCACCCAACTCAGGCAAAGGCTGTGCCGCGTCGGCGCGCAGCACGCCGTGTTCGTCGCCACCGCTGGTGTAGTTCAAACCTGGCGGGAACCACACGCTGGGCATGCCGCTGTCGATCGCGTGGCTCTTGTGGCCGGCGTCGCACACCGCCTGCGAGACCCGTCGACTCATCACCTGGCTCTTCACGAACAGCGCATGTTCAAACACCGGCGCCAGCGGCGTGGCCTCGTTGCTGGCGTAGTCGGCATCCATGAACAGGTAGGAGCCAGCCTGCAGCTCACCCCAGACACCGCTGCCCGCCTCCAGCGAAAAGGTGCCGGTGCCCGCACCGGTGACCATGGGCACATGGAACCCTGCGGTCTCCAGGGCATTCCGGGTGGTCTGCACGGCGCGGGCCGCCGCTGCCATGGCCTCGGCGCGCTCGGCGGCCGTTCGGCGGTGTTGCGCTCCACCGTGGTAAGCCTGCAGCCCGGCAAAGCGCAGCGCCGGCATGGCAGCGATCGCCTGCACCAGCGCCACCGCCGCAGCGCCTGGCGCCACGCCGCAGCGGCCCTGCCCCACGTCGATTTCCACCAGCACGTCCAGACTGGCGGGTGCTTCCACACCTGCCGCATGCAAGGCCTGCGCGAGGCGGGTCACGCCCAACGTGCTGTCGACCGCGATGGAGAACTTGGTCGGCAGGTCCCGCACGGCTTGCGCCAGACGCAGCAGTTTGGCGGGTGCAATCACCTCGTTGCTGATGTAGATGTCGCTCACGCCGGCGTGGGCCAGCGCCAGTGCCTCGTCGGTCTTTTGCACGCACACGCCCACAGCGCCGTGGGCCATTTGCAGGCGCGCAAGTTCGGCGCTCTTGTGCATCTTGGCGTGCGGCCGCAGGCGAACGCCGTGTTCCCTGGCAAAGGCGGCCATGCGCGCGAGGTTGCGTTCCATCGCGTCGAGGTCGACCACGAGCGAGGGCGTGTCGATGGCAGCCACGCCGTGGCCAATGCAGGCTTGCGCGCGCTGCCAGCGGGCCGTGGTTCCCGTGTCATGCATGGCGTTCATCCAGAGCAGGCTTCGAGGGGGTTTGCAAGTGGCCGGTGTCGGCCCAGCCGACCAGGCTCAGGCCCTCGGGCGTCCACAGCAGTCGGTTGATGGCGGTGTTGGTCAGTTCCCAGCTGCGCGGGGCCTGCAGGCCCAGGCGTGTGGCAGCGCGGTAAAGGATGTCAAGCACGCCCCCGTGCGCCACCATGAGAATCTGTTCGCCCGGGTGGCGTGCAGCGATCTCCTCTACGGTGTGGACGACGCGTGCTTCCAGCTGCAACAGAGACTCGCCTCCCGCAGGTGCGAAGTCGGGCACGCGCTTGCGCCAGGCCAGCGATTCTTCGGGGAAGCGTTGTTCCAGTTCAGCCCAGGTGTGGCCCTCAAACCGTCCGAAGCCGCGTTCGCGCAAGCCGGTGTGTGGGGTGACTGTCTGGCTCCGGGTACGTGCCACGGCCTGCGCGGTCTCATGGGCCCGCAGCAGGTCGCTGGCGTAGACGGCGGCGATGGGTTCGTCGCGCAGCGCTTCGGCCAGCCGTGCCGCTTGCCAGCGACCGTGGTCGTTGAGCTCGATGTCGGTGTGTCCCTGAATGCGGGTGTCGCGGTTCCAGGCGGTTTCGCCATGGCGCACGGCCAGGATGCGGGTGACTTGCAAAGCGTGTCCTTGAAGGCGGGCGGAAGGCTGCAACTGTACCGGTGACGCCCATTCTGTGGGCGTTGCCTGCCTCGAAAACGCAGGGATTGCGACACAATCCAGCACATGACGGCCCCGCGCTCTCCGCTTGACGGAGACTTCTCCACCCTGTTCAACTTCCTTCCCATCGGGGCCTACCGCAGTTCGCCCGATGGGCAGATGCTGCGCGCCAACCAGGCGCTGGTGGAGCTCAACGGGTACGCCTCGGAATCGGAGATGCTGGATTCAGTCAAGGACATTGCGCTGGAGTGGTACGTGGACCCGATGCGCCGGATCGAGTTCAGGCGCCTGCTCGAACGGGACGGTTTCGTGCGCGGCTTCGTGTCCGAGATCTGGCGTCACAAGACGCGTGAACGGGTCTGGATCAGCGAGAACGCGCATTCGGTGAGCTACTCCTCGGGCAGGATTCTGTTTTACGAGGGAACGGTCGAAGACATCACCGAACGCATTCGCGCACAGGAGGCTTTGCGCGACGGGCGGGAACAGCTCAGGCAGATCACCGACCAGATACCGGGCATGGTGTTCTCGCTGTACCAGTCCCATGAAGGCGTCCGCCGCTATGACTTCGTGAGTTCTGGTGTGCGCAATATCTACGAGTTCGAACCCGAGGATTTGAAGCGGGACCCGATGCTGATCGCACGATACCGTCATCCCGACGATGTCGGGCAGCTGGAGCGCGAATCGGAGGCGGTAAAGCGAGGACCCGTGAGCCTCGCCGGTGAGTTCCGCATTGTTCTGCCCGACGGCCGTATCAAATGGGTCTACAAGCGATCCAGCGCCGTGAGCCATGACCGCCTGGGGACGCAACGTGTGGGTGTGTTGCTCGACATCACCGCCCGCAAGGAGGCCGAGGCTGCCTTGCACACCAATGAGGCTCTGTGGAAGCTTGCGCTGGAGAGTGCGGGCGACGGCGTGTGGGACTGGAACATCCAGAGCGGGGATGAGTTCATCTCTTCCAGCATCAAGACCATGTTCGGCTATGCCGACGACGACATGGCCAACCTCGCTGCCGAACTCGACGCCCGCACCCACCCCGATGACGTGACGCAGATGCAGCTGGATCGTCAGGCCCATTTCGACGGACGCGTACCGGTCTACCGCAACGAACACCGCATCCGCTGCAAGAACGGGAGCTGGAAGTGGGTGCTGTCGCGCGGGGTGGTGATTGCCCGCGACGACAACGGACAGCCCCTGCGCATGGTGGGCACCCACACCGACATCACCGATCTCAAGGAAGCCGAAGCCCAGCAGCATGCGCTGGAGGTTCAGCTGCGCGAGTCGCAGAAGATGGAAGCCATCGGCACATTGGCCGGTGGCGTGGCACACGATTTCAACAACCTGCTCGCCGCCATCCTGGGCAACCTGGTGCTGGCGCGCGAAGACGTGGGGACCCACCACCCGGCGCAGGAAAGCCTGTCGGAGATCAACCGCGCGGCGATCCGTGCGCGCCAGCTGGTACAGCAGATCCTGACCTTCAGCCGCCGCCAGACCCAGGAGATGCAGCGCCAGCCGCTCAAGCCACTGGTGGAAGAAGCCCTGGGCCTCATGCGTTCGTTGCTGCCCGCCGGCCTCAAGCTGGTCACGCGTCTGCCCTCAACGGGCTTGCAGGTGCTGGCCGACGCCACGCAGATGCAGCAGGTGCTGATGAACCTGTGCACCAACGCCTGGCAGTCCATGGAGGGCGGCTCGGGTGACATCACGGTGGCTCTGCGCGAAGTGCGGCTGGATGCCTCGCAGGCCCTGCAGCTCGGCGGTCTGGCCAGTGGCGCCTACGCCTGCCTGAGCGTGGCCGACAACGGTCCGGGCATGGACACCGAGACGCAGCGGCGCATCTTCGAGCCCTTCTTCACCACCAAGGCGCCCGGCACCGGAACCGGTCTGGGTCTGGCGGTGGTGCATGGCATCGTCAAGGCGCACCGCGGTGCCATCGATCTGCAATCCGGGCCTGGCGAGGGCACACGTTTTGATGTGTACCTGCCGCTGGCCGCGGAGGGCGCTGCGGGTGACGCTTTGTCTGTCGCATCACCAGCGCAACCAGTGACCGCCGCCCCGGTTCTGGCAGGCAAGCACGTGGTCTACATCGACGACTACGAAGCCTTGGTGTTTCTGGTCGGTCGCCTGCTGCGCAAGCAGGGCCATTCGGCCACGACCTTCGATTCCGGCGAAGCCGCGCTCGAATGGATGCGCGCCCACCCCGAGGTGCCGGTGGATCTGGTGGTGAGCGATCACAACATGCCCGGACTCTCGGGCGTGGAGACCGCCATCGAGATCCGCCGACTGCGTCCCGGCCAGAAAATCGCCATCATCTCCGGCCACGTGAGCGACCAGCTGCTCGCCGACGCAGCCGCTGCCGGAGTGAGCGAGGTGATGGGCAAACAGGACAGCATGGACGCGCTGGGCGAAGCCATCCGCAACCTGCTCGAAGGCGCCGCCTGAGGCGCCGTTTTCACGGCCTCGTTCAGCGAGGTACTTCGATGTTGACCTGCCTCAGCCCGGCGGGTGGGGTAGGGAAGTCGCGCAGGGCGGCGTCCAGCATGGCGGTCCACAAGGGGTTGGAGCTGTTCCAGCGGCCGTCGTGTGCCGCGCGGGTCTCGTACACGACGCGCCCGCTGGCGGCGTGGCGGATGATGACCGACACCTCGCGTTTGTAGTAGGGCGTGTCCATGCGAAGGAAGAGCGGCGCGTAGATGATCTGGCCGGTGCCGGTCACCACGTAATCGCGGCCTGGAAAGCCGAAACCCGGCCCGAAGCCTCCGCCCCAATAGCCGTCGTACGGGCTTTCCCACGGCGCACGCGGCAGGCGCAGCGTGCCGCCGCTGACCTCCACGGTCCACTGTGCCGTCACGCCTGCGGCAGCTGGTGTCCAACCCACCTTGGCCAGGGAGATGGCCGCCAGCTTTTCCAGTTCGTCCTGACCGGCGCCCGGGCGGATGTCCTGCTGCGAGGGCAAACGGTCGAAGCGGTAGACCTGGGGTGCCTGGGGAATGGGCGTTGCCGCACCGGTGGGCGTGGGCCGATCGGCCCAGCGCGCATAGCTCTGCACCTGGTTGTCCACCAGGAACACGCTGGCGCAGCCGCTGAGCGCAAGCAGTGCACCCGCGGCCACGCCCAGCCTGAGCAGGCTGGCCCAAGGGCGGTGGGGAGTCGGTGTCGTCATGAAGCCTCCTGGAGAAGCGGCAGTGAGCAGCGCAGGCCGGGCCTGGGGCTCTCAGTGCGCCGTCGAAATGGATATGACCGTTCGTGCGCTGCCTGCGTTCCCGGTGGTCTCGATTTCTTCTGGCAAAAGTGGGGCTGCCACCGGCAAGGGCTCGTCGTCAAACGCCTTGTCGCCGTGCTCGCTGGCCTCACCGGTGGCGCGGATGGTCTCGAAAGGGAACAGCGAGCGGTCCATCAAGTGGCTGGGCACGATGTTCTGCAGAGCCGAGAACATGTTTTCCACGCGCCCCGGGAAACGCTTTTCCCAGTCTTTCAGCATCAGGCCCACCTGCTTGCGCTGCAGGTTTTCCTGGCTGCCGCACAGCGTGCACGGGATGATGGGGAATTCGCGCACCTCGGCCCAGCGGGTGAGGTCCTTCTCGGCCACATAAGCCATGGGGCGGATCACCACGTGCTGCCCGTCGTCGCTCACCAACTTGGGCGGCATGCCCTTGAGCTTGGCGCCAAAGAACATGTTGAGCAGCAGCGTCTGCAGGATGTCGTCGCGGTGGTGGCCCAGGGCGATCTTGGTCGCGCCCAGTTCGCTGGCCACACGGTACAGAATGCCCCGGCGCAGCCGCGAGCACAGGCTGCACATCGTCTTGCCCTCGGGGATCACGCGCTTGACGATGGAGTAGGTGTCCTGGTTCTCGATGTGGAACTTCACACCCAGCTTGGTCAGGTAAGCCGGCAGGATGTCGGCCGGAAAGCCGGGCTGTTTCTGGTCGAGGTTGACCACGATCATCTCGAAGCTGATCGGCGCGCGCGCCTGCAGCTTCTGCAGGATGTCGAGCATGGCGTAGCTGTCCTTGCCGCCCGAGAGGCAGACCATCACGCGGTCGCCTTCTTCGATCATGTTGTAGTCCACGATCGCACGGCCGACCTCGCGGCACAGGCGTTTTTCGAGTTTGTGGTTTTCGTGTTCGGTGTTCATGGGTATTCCTTCAGGCGCGCAGCGCTCGGGGGTGTTTCATTCCATCACGGGCACGATGCGTTTCATGAACGCCGCGAACATGGGCACCGTGAAAGCCGTGTCGCCGTGTGTGGGGCTCCAGACCATGCCCTTGGTGATGAGCGAGCTGCGCGTGGGCGCCAGCGACGAGACCTTTTCGTTCAGGCAGGTCGCGATGTCGCCCGAGCGGTGCGGGCCTTCGCCCAGCTCGGCCATGGCGCGCAGGTACTTCTTTTCCTTGGGCGTGCAGCGGTCGAAGCGCACCCGGAAGAAACCCTCGTCGAGCGCGGCGATGGCTGTGACGCTGGCCTTGCGCACCGCATCGATGCCGACCGGGCTGGCGTCCGCAGCCAGCCAGGTGTGGCTGCCCCAGGTCTGCAGGAAATAGGCGTAGCCCTGGCTCACGCGCAGGATCTCGTGCAACGCGGCTGGGGTGATTGCAACCCCTTCGTCGTTCATCGGTTTCTCGATGGCCTGCGTCGCAGCCTCTTTGGTGAGTGCGCCGATCTCGGGAAAGTCAAACAGCCGCTCGGCATAGGACTTGGCGTTGCCCAACTGGCCGCGCAACTGCGGCAAGCCAGCGCCCACCAGCACCACCAGCAGCTGCCGCTGCGCTGTGCGGTGCAGGGCTGTGATGAGCGCTGCGAGCTGCGCTTCTTCCACGTATTGCAGCTCGTCAATGAAGAGGGCCAGCGCGGTACCGGCGGCCTTGGCGGCCAGGCCCACCTGTTCCATCAGCGCCTGCAGGTCGTGCTCCAGATCGCCGTTGTCGGCCAGACCGGGCTCTGCGTCGTAATCAATGCCGACTTCGATGTCGTTGTAGGTCACCTTCAGCCGGCTGGCGAATCCGGCGAGTGCACGCAAGCCCCGGATGGCATACGCCTTGGCGGCTTCGGTCTGGCTCAGGCGCAGCAGGGCCTGGCGCAACTGGGGCGCGAGCAGCGCGGGCAGCGACCGGCCTTCCGGCGCTTCCAGTCTCACCGTGTGAATGCCGGCGGCTTCGGCATCGTCGCGCACCCGGTCCAGCAGCACGGTCTTGCCGACCCCGCGCAGCCCCACCAGCATGGCGCTCTTGGCGGGGCGGCCGATGCGCGCGCGCTCCAGCGCGATGCGCAGGGACTCGCGCAAGGCGTCACGGCCCGCGAGCTCGGGTGGAGGCGTGCCCGCTCCCGGGGCGAAGGGGTTGCGAACGGGATTCATGGGGCAATTCTACTTAAATTTGCAAAGTTATATAAATCGACTAACTTTGCAAATTTCACTTGATTCAGGCCACTGGGGTGACCGCTGGCCTCACCATTGCCCGCTTTCCATGCGGATTGCGACTTCGCAGTCGTCAAAGATCTCCAGCTTGGCGATCTTCACTCGCACGCCGATCACCCCGGGCAGCTGCATCAGCCGCCGCGTGAGTTTGCCGATCAGGCTCTCCAGCAGGTTCACGTGTTCGGCGGTGCACTCGTCAATGATGATCTGGCGCACCTTGCGGTAGTCGAGCACGTGGCCGATGTCGTCGTCGTGCGGCAGCAGGGGCTGCGTGCCCTGGTTGAGTTCTGCATCCACCTGGATGGGCTGCGGTGCCGATTTTTCGTGGTCCAGGATGCCCAGGTTGGCGTTGAAGCGCAAACCGTTGAGCGTGAGGATCTGGGTGCCGGCGTAGGTGGCGGTCATGGGCATCGGTCCGGTTCACATCAACGAAAAATCGCGCTCGAATCGCATGAGGTGCTGGCCACCGTCCACCAGCAGCGTGGTGCCGGTGATGGACGAATTGGACAGCGCAAAGGCCACGGTGGCGGCCACGTCTTCGGGGGTCGATGAGCGGCCCAGCGGGGATTGTTTGTGCAGGGCGGCGAACTGCTCTTCGCTGAGCATGTGGCTGGTGAGTGTGAGCCCGGGCGCCACGCCGACCACCCGCACGCGCGGGGCCAGGGCCAGCGCCAGCATGGTGTTGGCGGCTTCCAGCGCGGCCTTGGACAGCGTGTAGCTGAAGAAGTCGGGGTTCATGTTCCAGAGCTTCTGGTCGAGCAGGTTGACCACGGCGCCGCGTGCGTCGCGCGCGCTCAGGTGCGCGTGCAAGGCCTGGGCCAGCAGCACGGCCGCGCCGGTGTTGGCGCGCAGGTGGCTTTCCATGGCGGCGAAGCTGAAGCTCTCGGCGCTGTCGTGTTCGAAGGTGGAAGCGCTGTTGACCACCGCGTCGATCTGCCCGAAGCGCGCCACCACGGCCGGCAGCAATGCGCGCACGCTGGCCTCGTCGGCCAGGTCGGCGAAGAAGGGGGCTGCGCTGTCCGGGCGGCCGGTGAGGGCGCTGCAGTCGGCCGCGGTCTGCCGGGCGTCGGCCACCGAGTGGCGGTGGTGCACTGCCACGTTCCAGCCGGCGCGCGCCAGCGTGAGCGCGATCTCGCGGCCCAGGCGCTTGCCGGCGCCGGTCACGAGCACGGTGCGAGCTGCCACGGTGGCGAGGGGTTCAAGGGGGGTCATTGGGCGACAATCCGGGGGTGCAGACCCCCATGGCAACAGAACCGTCAAGTTTAACGAGCGACCTCCTGGTGCGGGTGGTCGGGGCCATCGCACAGGCGGGGGGCTGGTTGCCGTTCGACCGCTTCATGGCGATGGCCCTGTACGAGCCCGGGCTGGGCTACTACGCCAATGCTTCCGCCAAATTCGGCCACACGCCGCAGGGCGGCAGCGACTTCGTGACCGCGCCCGAACTCACCCCGCTCTTTGGCCACACCCTCGCCCGCCAGGTGGCGCAGGCCATGGACGCTACCGGCACCGGCGAGGTGTGGGAGTTTGGCGCAGGCACCGGTGCGCTGGCCTTGCAGGTCATCGATGCGCTGGCGGACCAGGGCCGGCCGCTGTGCCGCTACACCATCGTCGACCTCTCGGGCAGCCTGCGTGAGCGCCAGCGCGCCACATTGGCCGTCCATGCAGACGTGGTGCGTTGGGTGGACGCCTTGCCCGATCGCATGGAAGGCGTGGTGCTGGGCAACGAGGTGCTCGATGTGATGCCGGTGCAGCTGCTGGCGCGCGCAGGCGGCGTGTGGTTCGAGCGCGGCGTGGCCTGGTACGACAACCAGCTGGTCTGGGCCGACCGGCCGACGGATTTGCGCCCGCCGGTGGAGGTGCCCGGCGAACACGACTACCTCACCGAAATCCACCCGCAGGCCGAGGCCTTCGTGCGAACCTTGGCGGATCGTCTGCAGCGCGGTGCTGCGTTCTTCCTGGACTATGGATTCCCCGAGGCCGAGTACGTCCACCCGCAACGCCACATGGGCACGCTGATGTGCCACCGTGCGCACCGCAGCGACAGCAACCCGCTGGTGGAGGTGGGTCAGAAGGACATCACCGCGCACGTGAACTTCACCGGCATCGCCTTGGCCGCGCAGGACGCCGGCATGTCGGTCATGGGCTACACCAGCCAGGGCCGGTTTCTGCTCAATGCCGGCATGCTGACGCTGGCGCAGGCTGCCGATGCGCGGCAGAACGCGATGATGCAGAAGCTGCTCAACGAGCACGAGATGGGCGAGCTGTTCAAGGTGATCGCGCTGGTCCCTGCCGCCAGCATGCAGGGCTGGGTGCCCCTGGGTTTTGCGGTGGGCGACCGCACACACAGGCTCTGACCATGATCCGCTGGATGATCGTCATCTTCCTGGCCTTGCTGCTCATCAGCTGGTTCACGCCGATGCTGCAGCGCCTGGGCTTTGGCCGCTTGCCGGGCGACGTGCGGTTCAAGGCCTTCGGGCGGGACTGGAACCTGCCCTTTGCCACCACCATCGTGTTGAGCATGCTGGCCAGCCTCATCGGGTACCTGGTCTGAGGAGCTTGCATTCGGCGCCTCGGCCACCACTTCAAGACCATGAGTACCGAACCCCTGCACATCGTCTGCCCCCACTGCCACACCACCAACCGCGTGGCCCGCGACAACTTGGCTCAATCGCCCGACTGCGGCAAATGCCACCAGCCGCTGTTCACCGGCCACCCTGTGGCGCTGAACGAGGCCGCGTTCGACAAACACATTGCCCGCTCGCAGGTGCCCGTGTTGGTGGATTTCTGGGCGCCCTGGTGCGGGCCGTGCCGCGCAATGGCGCCGCAGTTTGAAGCGGCCGCGCGCGAACTGGAGCCCCACATGCGGCTGGCCAAGGTGAACACCGAGGAAGCGCAGGCACTGGGCGCGCGGCTGCAGATCCGCAGCATTCCCACGCTCGCGCTGTTCGTGGGTGGGCGCGAGGTGGCCCGCCAGCCAGGCGCCATGGGCGCGGCCGACATCGTGCGCTGGGCGCGCGCGCAGCGCCCGGGTTGACCCCGGTGTCGGCGCCGAAGGTGCCGGGCTATCATCCGCCGCTTTGCGCAGCCAGCCCCGGGCGCTGCGCACTCACCGAGGCACACAGCGATGTCCCCTGACGTTTCCGAAACCGGCCGATTGCTGGCCGATGTGGGCGGCACCAACGCCCGGTTTGCCTGGCAAGGCGATGCGGGTGCGCCACTGACCGATGTGCGCGTGTTGGCCTGTGCCGACTTCCCCACGCTGCAAGCCGCCATGCAGGCGTACCTTGATGGCCTGGGCCGAGGCCGGCCGGCCATGGCGGCGATTGCCATTGCCAACCCGATCACGGGCGATCAGGTCCGCATGACGAACCACCACTGGGCCTTCTCGCAAGCCGCCGTCAAGGCCGAGTTCGGCCTGAACCACCTGCGACTGCTCAACGACTTCACCGCTCTCGCCCTGGCGCTGCCCGACCTGCCCACCAGCGAACTGCGCCAGGTCGGCGGCGGTGTGGCGCAGCCCGGCAAGGCCATCGGCTTGCTCGGTGCAGGCACGGGCCTGGGCGTCTCGGGGCTGGTGCCCGATGCCTCGGGCGGTTGGGTGCCGCTGGAAGGCGAGGGCGGCCATGTGACGCTGCCGGCGGTGAGCGCGCGTGAGCGGCTGGTGATGGACGGTCTCACCCGGCTGTATGGCCGCGCCTCGGCCGAGCGCCTGTGCAGCGGCCAGGGCTTGCTGGACGCTTTCACGCTGCTGTGCGAGGCCGACGGTGTGGCGCTGAGCGGAGTGGGCACCGCCGCTGCCGTGGTGGACGCCGCCTTGAATGCGCGCCAGCCACACGCACTGGAAGCCCTCAACATGCTGTGCGCCCTGCTCGGTTCCGTGGCCGGCAACCTGGCCCTCACGCTGGGTGCGCGCGGTGGGGTTTACATCGGTGGCGGCATCGTGCCGCGCCTGGGCAGCTGGTTCGATGCATCGCCGTTTCGCGAGCGCTTTGAGGCCAAGGGTCGGTTTCAAAACTACCTGAAAGACATCCCCGTGTGGGTGATCACTTCGATGCAATCGCCTGCGCTGCTCGGCGCTGCACGGGCCTTGTCAGGGCTGCGCTAAGCTGCGGTTCATTCTTTCTCAGGAGCCCACCATGAGCCAGCCCGCCCTTCGAGTTGCCCTTGTGTTCAACCCCGAAGACCAGACCTGGATGCGCCGCAGCTCGTTGGCGGTACCCGATTTCTGGCGTGATCATGGCGTGGCGCCGGTGACGGGCGACGTGTTCCGACTGGGAGGACGCCAGTTCACCGTGCAGGGCCGTCTTTGGGAGCTGGACGGGCAAGGCACTGTGTTGCGTGTGTTTGCAGGGAGCGCACACGCCGAAAGCGACTCCGTGTTCGGCTGATTGCACGCCGCAGGGCACGTCAATCGTCCTGCAGATTCCACTGGAAGCCGCAGCGTTTGCAGCACACCGGGACGAGGCGTTGTGCCGCAAGCCGGCGGTCCTCCACCTCCTGCAGTTTCAGCAGACCGTAGGCCTGGCATTGGGCGCAGTTGGCCTGGTTGGCCATTTCCTCGGCGTGCATGAGCAGGTAGAGGTAGCGGCGCATGGACCACAGCGCAATGGCTGCGCAGACCAGCACGAAGGCGGTATTCATGAGTTTTTCGCCGGCACTGGCGCCGCGGAACGCTTCGAAGCTGGCCATCATGGCCACTGCCGCAATCAGGGCCAACGCCATGTGCGCGTGGCTGGACAGAAGCTCACGCTCGTACCACTTGCGAAAACCCACCCGCTGGATGCCGGCGGCCAGGGGGCGGTTGAGAGGGTTGCGAGCGGTCATTGTGGGCTCCTGATCGCCGCATGGTGGCACAGCCCTCCCGGCCCCGCCAGCTGATGGGTCAATCGCCGACCGGCGTGCTGGCTTCAGGCCTCGGCGAGTTGCTGCAGGGGGAAGGCCGGCGCCTTGCCCTGGCGGTCCTGGCCCGCGTACACCGTCATGTGCGGGTAGGGAATCTCGATGCCTCGCTCATCAAAAGCCGCCTTCACCCGGCGCAGGTATTCGCGCTTGACGCCCCACTGTTCCAGCGGCAGGGTGCGGAAGCGGCAGCGAATGACCACCGCCGAGTCGGCCAGGCTTTCCACGCCGGCGATCTCCAGCTCGGCCATGATCTTCAACTCGAAAGCAGGGTCCTTCTGCATGTTGGCCGCCACCTGGCGCATCACCGCCATCACCTCGTCCACGTTCTCGCGGTAGGCCACTCCGATGTCCATCACCGCGTTGCTGAAACCCCGCGTCATGTTGATCACGGTGCTGATGTGGCCGTTGGGCACGTAGTGCACGTTGCCGTCGTAGTCTCGCAGCTGCACGTAGCGCAGCGTGACCACCTCCACCATGCCGGCGTGGTCACCGAGTTTGACCACGTCGCCCTGGCGGATCTGGTTCTCCAGCAGGATGAAGAAGCCGGTGAAAAAGTCCTTCACCAGACTTTGAGCACCAAAGCCGATGGCCAGACCCACCACGCCCGCCGCGCCCAGGATGGGCGCCACCGACACGCCGAGTTCGGCCAGCACCAACATGCCGGCGATCAGGCTCACCACCACCGAAGTGAGGTAGCGAAACACGCGGCCCAGCGTTTCGGCGCGCTTGGCCGATTCGCGGTCGTCCATGCGGCCGGCGATGCGTTCGCGCAGGGTGCGGATGGCGCGCTGCAACACCGCGATCAGCACCCAGGCCGCCACAATGATGAGGGTCACGCGCAGCAGCGTGGTGGCGGCTCCGCCCATGCTCACCCACCATCGGGTGGCGATTTCAATCAGGTTGTCGTTCATGGAGTCCTCCAGCGAATGTGAAACGGGAAAAGCTCGCGCCGGCCCGAAGGCCCGCGCGAACAAGTGATGGGGTTACGGAGCGGGAACAGCGGCCAGCGCGTCGAGGAAGCGCTGGCGCCACCAGTGCACGTCGTGCTCGCGGATGCCGGCCAGCAGCGCCTGGTGGCGGCGCTGGCGTTCTTCGAGCGGCATTTGCAAGGCGCGCTGGATCGTCTCTGCCGTGCGGGAGGTGTCGTACGGATTCACCAGCAAGGCTTCGCGCATCTGCTCGGCCGCGCCGGCAAAACGCGAGAGCACCAGCACACCCGGATCGTCCGGGTCCTGCGCGGCCACGAATTCCTTGGCCACGAGGTTCATGCCGTCGCGCAGCGGCGTGACCAGTGCCACGCTGGCCGCGCGGTACAGACCCGGCAGGCGCTTGCGCGCCACGTTGCGGTGGATGTAGCGCACCGGCATCCAGTCGAGTTCACCGAAGTTGCCGTTGATGGCGCCGCAGAGACTCTCCAGCTCCTGCCTCAAGGCGGCATACGCGTCGACCGACTCCCGGCTGGGCGCGGCGATCTGGATCAGCGTTGCACTGCCCAGGTTCTCCGGGTAGGCCTGCAGCAACTGGCGAAACGCCTTGAGGCGCTGCGGAAGTCCTTTGGAGTAGTCCATCCGCTCGACACCGAGCAGCAAGCGTCGGCGCGAGTATTCGTCTTTCATCTGCGTGTACATCTCTTGCGCTTCGGGCGCCTCGCCGAGTGCGATGAACTCGTCCACGTCGATACCGATGGGGAATGCCTGGACCTGCAGGGTCTTGCCAAAGGCGCGGAACTCGTGTTCTCCGAGCACATCGGCCTGCGTTTCGGTGCCCACGTAGCGCGAGAAGTGCGACACATCAGCCTCGCTCTGCAGGCCCACCAGGTCGTAGGCGAAGAGGGAACGGATGAGCCAGTCGTGTTCGGGAACCGCAGCCAATATCAGCGGGGGCGGCATCGGGATGTGCAGGAAGAAACCCATGCGCTGCTGGCAGCCCATGGCGCGCAGCTCGGCGGCCAGCGGGATCAGGTGGTAGTCGTGCACCCAGATCACGTCGTCAGGGCGCAGCAAACCCGCCAGCTTGTGCGCCATCATCTGGTTCACACGCCGGTAGCCACCGATGTAGCCGGCGTCGAAGTCGGCGAGGTCCAGGCGGTAATGGAACACAGGCCACAGCACGCCGTTGCTGTAGCCCAGGTAGTAGCTGTCGTGGTCTTCGCGGCTCAGGTCCACGGTGGCCAGCTGCACATTGCCGGCGGTGTGCAGGTGCAGGTCGCCTTCGCCGGGCGTGCCGTCTTCGACGATCTTGCCGCTCCAGCCAAACCACAGCCCACCCGTGGCTTCGAGCGCCTGGCCCACGGCCACGGCCAGCCCGCCGGACGCGACCTTGCGCGGGTCGGCCACGCGGTTGGAGACGATGACGAGGCGGCCCATCTGTTGCGCCGTCAAATGACGGAGTCCCATGGCGCGGATAGGCGCATCGCCGCGTTGATGACGCCCACCATCGAGTACGTCTGCGGGTAGTTGCCCCACATCTCGCCGGTGGTGGCGTGCGTGTCTTCCGAGAGCATGCCCAGCGGGTTGCGCGCGGCCAGCATGGTCTCGAAGATGGCGCGGGCCTCGGCCTTGCGGCCTGTGCGCGCCAGCGCGTCGATGCGCCAGAAGGTGCAGATGTTGAAGGCGGTCTCGGGCTTGCCGAAGTCGTCAGCCGCTTCGTAGCGGCGCATGTAGGGCCCGTCGCACAGGTGTTCTTCGAGCGCAGCCAGCGTGGCCACGAAGCGTGGGTCCATCGGGTCGATGAAGCCCACCTCCACCATCAGCAGCACGCTCGCATCGAGGTCACGCCCGCCGAAACTCTCGGCGAAGGCCTGGCGTTCTTCGCTCCACGAGTCGCGCAGGATGCGGTCTCGCATCGAAGCCGCGCGGTCACCCCAGTGCTTGGCGCGGCCGGGCAGATCGAGCGTGAGCGCGATCTTGGCCAGGCGGTCGCAGGCGGCCCAGCACATCAGTGCAGAACTGGTGTGCACGCGGGCTCTGGTGCGCAGCTCCCACATGCCGGCGTCGGGCTTGTCATAGCAGCGCACCGCCTGCTCGCCGACCGCTTCAAGGCGGA
>JBBQSX010000039.1:0-21294 GCA_038213545.1 Burkholderiales bacterium | reverse complement strand
CGGAAGTTCCAGCCCCTCCGTTTTGTGTGAACTGAAAGCCTGCTTCACGAACCAGCAAAGCTGGCAGGTCGGGCGCCTGACTCGCTTCAATGGCGTCCCGACCGATGAGGGTTGTATGAGGCAAAGCATCAACCAGCAGTTGCTCTGAGCGTGCCGCCGTGACCACGATTTCGGCAAGCACGTTGCCTGTTTCTGCACAAACGACGAGGGGAGTGGCCAGAACGGCCAGCGGCAACGCGGCCAAAGGCGCGCGCAGGATACGAGTTTTCATGATGATGAAACAAGAGACAAAGCCCTCACCGCCTTCCCCGACGGTGCATGAGCGTCACGGTGGCACGTCTGTTACCAGACGCACCACCACCTTGTTGGCCGGTATCCGGGCTGACAGAACAACCTTCATCGCCTTCCCAGACAACAACATGTGTCGTCCAGTGGCTGCGTGATGAAAGCGGAGTGGCCCGATCTGCGTCGGGTCTCTCGTCTGCTTACCGTTGCGGGGGCAGCGCAGGTTAGGTTCGTCCTTGTGGACTCGCCCTCCTGCTTCCCGTTGAACTGCGGCATGTGAACCACACCGCGAGCACCAACAGGCGGCATTCTAAGCCGCAGCTGTCTGGCCCAACCCTACAATGTGAAAACTGCGAGTCCCCACCATGGCCGATCCCAAGCACCTTGACCAGATCACCGAACGTGTCGAACGTCTGCTGTTGCGACACGAAGAACTGCAGCGCACCAACGCCCTGTTGGTCGAGCAGGTGCACACATTGCAGGCCGAGCGCGACTCGCTCAAATCCCGTCTGATGGCTGCGCGCGCGCGCATCGATGCACTGCTGGAGCGGCTGGCACCCAGCCAGGTCGACACAGCGAGCTCGCCCTCGGATGCCCACAAGGACCACTCGTGAACAAGCCTGGCAGCAAACAGATCGAAGTTCAGATCATGGGCCAGAGCTACCTGCTCTCTTGCCCACCCGGTGGCGAGTCGTCGTTGCTCGACGCGGTGGAGCGCGTGGACACCGCCATGTGCCGCATCCGCGATGCGGGCAAGGTGAAAGCGCGAGACCGCATCGCGGTGCTGGCCTCGCTCAACCTCGCCTTCGAACTCTCGCAAAAAGAAGCCGAGCGCCTGGAGGCCGAGAGCTTCCAGGCTTCGTCGTTTGGCCAGGCCGACAACAGCGCATTCGCCGAAGCCGGTGGCGCGTTCGATCACGATCCACTGGACCCGCACACGCAGGCGCGCGTGGATGAACTCATGCGCCGGCTGGACCAGACGCTCGACAAAGACGGCCGTTTGCTCTGATGCTTTCTTGCGTTCATTGACGCCGTCCGTCACTGCGGCTTCTTTTCTTTTCCCTCAGGCCGCACGGGCCTCGTGCAACACCTACAATTTCTTTGTCTGCAGTGCATGCCGGGCTTTATATTTCCTTGATCCAATGCTCTTAGAGCCCGGGCTTGGTACATTGCGTGGCTGGCGTGAGCGTCTCGCGTCAGACGATCCCGAAGCCACGCTGCCCTTGCCCACCTGAACCCAGGTTCAGGATGCCGGTCCGGCGGCACTTGCAGACACCTTTCATGCTTCTCGCCCCCCTGTTGATTCTTGAATTGGCCGTGCTTGGCCTGGGCACCGGCTTCCTTGCCGGCTTGTTGGGCGTTGGTGGCGGCATGCTCATGGTGCCCTTCATCACCTTCATCCTCTCGGCACGGGGTGTGGAGGCCGATCTCGCAGTCAAGATGGCCATCGCCACCTCCATGGCCACCATCATCTTCACGTCCATTTCCAGCGTTCGCGCGCAACACAAGCGCGGCGCTGTGCGCTGGGACATCGTCAAGGGTCTTGCGCCCGGCATCGTGCTGGGATCGTTGATTGCCAGCCTGGGCGTGTTTGCCTTGCTCAAAGGCAGCTGGCTTGCGTTCCTTTTCGCCGGCTTCGTGAGCTTCTCGGCCACGCAGATGCTGCTCGACAAGAAACCCCAACCCACGCGCACCATTCCGGGCACACCCGGCCTGCTGGGTGCTGGCAGCGTCATGGGTTTCCTCTCAGGCCTGGTCGGTGCGGGTGGCGGCTTCGTGAGCGTGCCATTCATGACCTGGTGCAACGTCGCCATTCACAACGCCGTGGCCACGAGCGCCGCATTGGGCTTTCCGATTGCTTTGGCCAACGCGGCTGGCTACATCGTGGCTGGTCAGAATGTGCAGAACCTGCCCGAAGGTGCTTTGGGCTACATCTACCTGCCCGCGCTGGTGGTGATTGCGAGCGTGAGCGTGCTCATGGCGCCGGTGGGCGTGAAAGCGGCGCACGCGTTGCCGGTGAAGTCGCTCAAGCGGGTCTTCGCTGGTCTGCTCTACATGCTGGCGGCCTACATGCTCTACAAAGGCATCACAGCCTGAGACCGGAACCCCCACGCTCCACCGCTGCGCGGGTCGCTGCCCCCCGAGGGGGCTGATCCACCTTGGGGCGGCCGGGCGGTGGATCTACAGCGCGTGGTCGGCGACAACGATGCCGTCTTCATCGGCATAGAGCCAGTCGCCAGGCCGCACCCACACGCCCTGGATCTGCACGGCCACATCGCGCTGGCCCTCGTTGCGCTTCTCAGTGGGCAGCGGCAGGGTTGCGAGCGCGCGGATGCCGATGTTGCTCTCGGCCAGCTCGGCCACATCGCGCACACACCCATCGATCACCACACCGGCCCACCCGTTGTGCGCAGCAGCAGCGGCCAGGTTGCCGCCCAGCAGCGCGCGGCGCAGCGATGCACCACCGTCCACCACGAGAACGCGCCCTTCGCCCGCGCTGTCCACCGCAGCCTTCACCAGCGAGTTGTCCTCGAAGCATTTGACGGTGACAACCGATCCACAAAACCGCCGCACTGAACCGAAATCGCGGAACACCGGGGGCAGCACACGAAACGCGCCGGAGCTGTCGTCCTTGTGCGCATCGCACAGATCGCATGTGGCAAAAGCGGGGGTGTTGGTCATGGTGGTTCCTGTCGAAAAATGGTGAGCGCACAGCGAGCAAGGCAGCGCCGCATTGGAGCAGATGCGCCCGCAAGCCCCGCAGCGCTTTGCCTCGGGCTCATTGAAGTGTTGTTTTCCTCGCCAAAAAGCCGCGTTTCCCCTCTGAAAACGCAGAAAAAACCGCGCTGCCCACCTTGGATTGCGCAGGCATCTCCATTAGCATCCGAGACACCAGTGTGAAAGCGCGTTTTCCGCTGGGGAACAAGTCAACTTCTAGAAGGAAATTCAACCATGGCAACTGCGAAAAAAGCTCCCGCTAAAAAAGCGGCTCCGGCCAAGAAGGCTGCTGCTCCGGCAAAGAAGGCCGCTCCGGCCAAGAAAGCCGCGGCACCTGCCAAGAAGGCTGCTCCTGCGAAGAAAGCTGCTCCAGCCAAAAAGGCCGCTCCGGCCAAAAAGGCCGCTCCAGCCAAAAAAGCTGCACCCGCCAAGAAGGTCGCCGCCAAGAAAGCCGCTCCAGCCAAGAAGCGCACACCCAACGCCGCGTTCATGAAAGCGCTGACCCCCAGCGCCGCCCTGGCCGCCATCGTGGGTGCCAGCCCACTGCCGCGCACCGAAGTCACCAAGAAGATCTGGGACTACATCAAGAAGAACAAGCTGCAGGACTCGGTCAACCGTCGCATGATCAACGCCGACGCCAAGCTCAAGGAAATCTTCAAGAAGGCCCAGGCCTCCATGTTCGAGATGACCAAGCTGGTCAACGACCACCTGAAGTGATCCGGGCTTTCGCACCCCGATGGGTGTGACCCCACGCAGAGCCGACGCAAGTCGGCTCTGCTGTTTTTGGCGCTCCCGCAGTTCGTACTCAAGGTCAGCTGTGAGAAACTGCACCGCAATTCGCATACCCCCACCGGCATGAGCAGCAGCCCTCAATCTACCCCCCCTGTTCGGGCCGCCCATGGAGACCCGGCGACCTTGCCTCCGTTGCCGCAACAGCTGCACAAGGTGGTGCTGGTAATGGATCTGGTGGAGTCGGTGCGACTCATGGCCGCCAACGAGGCCGCCGTGGTGAACCAGTGGCGCGGCTTTGTGCACCATGCCACCACCGTGGTGCTGCCGGACTGCAAGGGCCGCATGGTCAAAAGTCTGGGCGACGGCATGCTGGTGGAGTTTGACCAGCCCACCGACGCGGTGCGAGCGGCCCTCACCTTGCACACGTACTTTGCCCCGCTCAATGAAACGCTGCCAGCGAGCCAGCGTCTCTACCTCCGGGCCGGGCTCAACGCCACGAATCTGTATTCAGACGAAAACGACGTTTATGGCCACGGGGTGAATCTCGCGGCCCGGGTGGCCGACCTGGCCGCCCCGGGCGAGACCATCATCACCGCCAGCATTTTTGACGGCATCGTCGTGGGCATGGACGCAGAGGTGGAAGACCGTGGCGAAAACTACCTGAAGCACTGTTCTGAACCGGTTCGCATCTGGGCCATTCAGGCGGTCACCGCAGGATCGTCTGCGATCCGTGCCCAGGTGCCCGAAGGCACCGCGCTGGACTTCCGCCCCTCCATCGCGGTGGTGCCGTTCGAGACACGCAGTCACGCCCCTGAACAATTCGTCATCGGTGAACTGATTGCCGATGGTGTCATCGCACAACTCGCACGCAGTGCCGACCTGCGAGTGATCTCCCGCTTGTCCACCACAGCGTTCCGGGGGCGTACCTCCACTGCGGGAGACATCGGTCGGCACCTGGAGGCCACCTTTGTGCTGGGTGGCAGCTACGTGACCTACGGCGACAAGGTCGTGATCATGGCTGAGTTGACCGACAACCGCCGTGAAGAAGTGATCTGGACAGATCGCCTGACCGGCGACACGCGCGATCTGATGGAGGTGCAAAGCGTCCTTCTTGAAACCTTGTGTGCCGCCTGCGCCAAAGCGACGCTCAACGATGTGGTGCAGCGTACGCTGGTGCTGCCGCTGCCACAGCTCGACAGCAATGCCCTGATGTTGGGGGGCATTTCATTGATGCACCGGTCCACACCCAGGGATTTGCACCGCAGTCGTCAATTGCTCGAGGCCGTGGCCGAACGCCACAAGCGAGTGGCGTCGCCCTGGGCATGGCTGGCCAAGTGGCACATCATGCAAGTGGTGCAAGGCATGTCACCTGAGCCAGCCAAGGACTTTCAGCGTGCCATCGATACGGCCGACAGGGCACTCGACCTTGAACCCAACAGTTCGCTGGCCATGGCGATCAAAGGGCATGCAATGTGTCATCTCGGCGATGACGTAGACGGCTCCAGGAGCTTGCTGCAGGATGCAACACAAAACAACCCGAATGATCCGATCGCCTGGCTCTACTGTGGGTTTTGGTCCTGTATGTGGGGGGATCCTGCGGCGGCCGTCATTGAGTCTGAAACTGCAGTGCAGTTGTCGCCCCTGGATCCTCAGCGGTTCTACTTCGAGATGCTGCTGGCCAACAGCTACCTCGCATCGGGACATCTGGCTCAGTGCATCGCCACGAGCAGCGCTTCACTGAAGCAAAACCGGTTTCATCCGCCCACCTTGCGCACGCTGATGACGGCACAGTACGAATCTGGGCAGGAAGCCGAAGCGCGCAAGACATTTGACTGGTTGCGATCCATACAACCACGCCTCACGATGGCCGAGTACCTGAAGTACGGCAAGTCCAACCCTCAACGAAAGCGCATTGCCCGCGCCTTCTCGGCGCTCGGCTTGCCCGAGCGCTGAGCTCTGAACCACTTCATCAACCACGCAACGGGGAGCAAGCATGTCGTACTTCAGCGGAGCCAGCGGAGCAAGTGGAGCCAGTGGGGCATCGGGAGCAAGTGGCGCAAGTGGGGCGAGCGGTGCCAGTGGGGCATCGGGAGCAAGTGGCGCAAGTGCGGGCTTCATCTCCACGGACGCGCTGATATTGAATCGTGCAGCGGTGGTTGGTCCATTCGTGGGTGCATCCCTGAACTTCGCGGACCCCGGCTTCGACAAGCCAGCCAACCTCGCGCTGTGGGCCGATGGTCCGCGCGTTGAAGCGTGCTTCAGTGAACTGGTCGAAGGACTGCTCTTCAAGACGCGCGGTGGTCCGAAAGAGGCCGCATTGGAGTTTGCCAACCTGCAGGCCGGCAACATCCAGCGCAAGCCGCTGGTGCAGCTTCGGGCGCCCTCCAGGGCGCAGTTCAAGAAGCAACTTGAGCTGGTGGCCGATTACGCTGATCTGCGGGGTGATCGGGCGTTGGAAATCATGGCCCAGATGGTGCCCTCCATGGCCTTCTGGTCCTCTGTGGTCGGCCTCACGGCCCACCGGCACAAGAAGACCCTGCAGCTGCTCGATCTGGTGTTCTTGTTGTGCGTCCAGGTCGAAATGCGCTTCAAACACATCTTCGCGTCTTTGCGTCCGGTGGCGCTATCGCCGCAGATCCAGCCCATGATCGAGACGCCCGGGCACGGCAGTTGGCCCAGTGGCCATGCCACTGAAGCGTTTGCGGTGGCCGTGCTGCTGGAAGCGCTGCTCAATGCTGCTTCGCCCAAAGGCGGAACAGCGAATGGCACCGAGAGCCGCGAACAACTGCAGAGGCTGGCAGCGCGTATCGCCACCAACCGCGTGGTGGCCGGCGTGCACTTTCCGGTGGACAGCGCGTGCGGGCGATTGCTTGGCACTGCGCTCGCCGAATTCCTCGTGGCACGCGCCACCGGCACCAAGGTGCACGAGCGTGGATTCGACGGCCGCCTGTTCGAAGGCCCCAACGGCGAACCGCTGGACTTCAGCCTGCACCAGTCCATGGACCACACCAGTGGCCACGCCTACACGCGATCGGCGGGCACCACGGGTGTGGGCAACGCACCCCTGGTTTCCTGGCTTTGGGAGGAAGCACTCAAGGAGTGGGCATGAGCGCCAAGTGGACGCCTCTGCCCACGGGCGAATTCACCGGTATCCACTGGAGCGCACAGGGCGCAACCGACGGGCAGGACCCCTACCTTGCCTGGGCCGAGGCCGACCGGTTTGCAGGCTATCGCGTGGAACCCAACGGAAAGCCGCCGAAGTGGTTGCCCATCGTCATTGAACTCACACCGGGCGCCAGCGTGCCGGCGCTGGTTGAAGCGTCGAACGTCAAGTGGCTGCAGATACCGCGCGTGTATCTCAACCTGCCCGCGCTGCGCTTTTGCACCGCGCATGCGAAACCCAGGTTCTTCAAAAAGCTGCGCACAGACCCGCAGCTGCGCGGCCTGATCCGGCGCTACGAGCTGGGCCTGCCGGTGGGTCACCACACCCAGGCAATCCACGACCCCTGCACGCCGCGATCGGCCCCCGTGGTGGCGCCCGATCGACTCAATGGCAAGGTGCTGGGTTTGATCGATGGTGGACTGGCGTTTGCGAACCAGGTGTTTCTGAATCCACAAGGCCGCACGCGGGTCAAACACTTCTGGCGCCAGGACGATACCGATGACGGCAACTGGCCGGGCAACGAGCCTCGACACCAGACGCCGCTGGACCCGGCCCGCGCCGGTCCGCGGCCGCGCGACATGGGCTACGGCCACGAGCTCTCGGGCGCTGCGATCAACGCTGCCATGGCCGAGTACACACACGGTGGTCGGCTGGACGAAGGTGCGCTCTACCAACACCTCCAGCTCTGGGACCTGAGCAAACCCGTCAACCACGGCACGCATGTGATGAGCCTGGCCTGCGGTAAAGGCCATCGGTTGGACCCGAGGGACGACGACGCCAGCCGCTGCGAACTGATCGCGGTGCAATTCGATGTGCCGAACATCAGAGACACCTCGGGCGGCGCCTTGAACGTGAGCGTGCTCGACGCACTCATGTACATCCTCGCGCGCTGCACACCGCAAGCCCAACTGGTGGTCAACATCAGCTGGGGCACGCTGGCCGGGCCACACGACGGCAGCTCCATTCTGGAAGCGGCGATGGACCAACTGATTGAACTCTGCGGTGGGCGGCTGCAGGTGACGGTGCCGGCGGGCAACGCCTACCAGAGCCGCACCCACGCCAACGGCACGCTCGCGCCCGGCGCGTCGCTGCCCTTGCACTGGCGCGTACAACCCGACGACCGCACGCAAAGTTTTCTGGAGATATGGATACCCTACGGGGCACAGGGCATGACGATCGGTGTGACACCACCCGGCCATGCGCAAGCCTTGCCGGCGCTGCGCAAAGGTCAGTCGGGCTCGTGGCTGGGCGCTGATGGTCTGCCCCTGTGCAGCCTGATCTTTCCGAACGACTCGGCGCTGGGGGCGGGCAGCACCTGCGCCCTGCTGGCGCTGGCGCCCACCTTCAGCCGCCACCCCAAGGCAGCCACCGCGCCTTTTGGTTCGTGGCAGGTCACGCTCACCAACACCGGAACCGAGCCGGTGGTGTTCGACGCCTACATCGAGCGCGACGACGTTGCGCTGGGCCAGAACACAGGGGCACGGCAGTCGTACTTTGAGGACGCGTGGTACGACACCAGCGGCAACATCGGCAGCTTCGTGGACCACCCGGACAACCCCACCCCCATCCGCCGCAGCGGTACCTTCAACAGCCTCTCTACCGGGCAGAACACGGTGAGCGTGGGCGGCACCCGCCGGGAAGCTTCACCCGGCGGGCACTTTGCGCGCTACTCGCCACGCAAGCCCGATCCAGATGCCAGCCGCCCGCAACGCGCAGGCGTGAAGAAAGTGCCCGACACCCTGGCTGCAAGCGACGACAACCCGGCGCTGTGGGGTGTGTTGGGCGCGGGGAGTTTGAGTGGCAGCGTGGTGCGCTTGGCAGGCACAAGCTCGGCTGCGCCGCAGGAAGCGCGGCGCCTGATCAACCTGCCTTGATGTTCACCAGCGTGCGGGCAGCGTTTTGAGCAGCCAGATCCAGCGCTCGCGCACAGCGATATAGCCACCGGTCTCCAGGTCTTTCAGCAGGCGGCTCACCATCTCGCGGGAGCAAGCGAGGTGCTGCGCCATCTGCTGGTGGGTCAGGCGCTCCTTGAGCGCGCGTTCGCCCCGCTCGTTGGGGATCTGAGCCAGGCTGTTGAGCAGTCGCACGAGACGTCCGTACACGTCGATGAGTGCCACGCTGCGTGCGCTCTCGGTAGCCAAGCGCGCGCGGCGGATCAGGCGCGCCATGAGTTCCAGCGCAAATTCGGGATGTTCTGCGATGTAGGCCAGCAAGGTCGCCCGCGTCACCACCGCGCAGACGCTCGGCTCCGCGGCCTCCACGTTGGCCGAGCGAGGCCCTCCATCCAGCGACATCTCGCCCACATACTCCAGCGGACCGTACAAGCCCAGGGTCAGTTCGCGGCCGTTGTTGTCCGACAGAAAAGCCCGCAGGCGGCCCTGCAGCACGATGTACAGCGTGTCACCGGTCTCACCTTCCTGGATCAGCAGCGTACCGCGGCGGTAGCGGCGCTGAACACCTTGCGCAGCCAGTGCTTCGATGTGTTGGTTGGGATGGGCAAAGGCAGCGGGGAGAGTGACCGGCATTCATGCTCACGGGTGGATGGACTCCGCGGCATTGTGGGGCATGGGCATGACGATGCGCAAGGCGGGCACCACCGGGGGCAGGCTGTTGATGCGCTGGAGCAGGCGGCGGATGCTTGGCGATCCCGCCTTTTCGCGCAGGGTCTTGATCTGGCTGCGGATGGTGGACGGGGCCACACCGTGCTCGGCCGCGATCTCGGGGATCTCCAGGCCGCGGCACAAACCCATGAGAACCGCTTCTTCGCTCGGGCTCAGCCCGATGGTGCGGGCGAACATGCGCACCGCGAGGTTGTCGCAGGCGCTCTGTCGCGAGAGCATGACCAGCACCGTGGGCGTGTCCGCTTCGAGCGGGTGGTTCAAGGGCGTGAAAGCCAGTGAGAGTTCGCGATCGCCCTTGTTCAGCAGAACCAGGCGGCGCTGTCCGCGAAACGCCGCTTCCATGGCGTTCTGCATCTGCGAGGTGAACTCGGCGCTGCTGCCCAGCAGGCTGTTGCCGTAAGACACGAGCATGCGGCCGCTGGCGAGCTCGTGGCGCGCGAGGTGGTTGGCGTGCAGGATGGTGCCCTGCGCGTCGATGATCAGCACGCCGTAGTCGACCTCGTCCAGTACGCGCAGCAGGTGTGCACGTCCCATGGGCTGCTGCCCATGCGCACTGCCCGGTTCAGGAAACTCGGATGTCCGGTTTGCACCGCTTGCTTGCCACATGGTCGCTCTCCTTGGGTTGGATGAGCCAGTCTAGGAAGCGTCGGTGGTCAGGGGGTGTACGGGAGTGCCGAGCTCTTTGTGATGTATTCACCAAACGGGTGTGCTGTGCCGACTCGGGCGGTCAACCGGCATTCAGATGGGGCGACTGCGCACGCGCCCGAATGGCGCTCAGCGTGCCGCGGGTGGTGATCACGTCCACATCGAGCATCACCTCGATCAGATAGCCGCCGGCTGCCGCCAGCGCGCGCTGCAGCGCAGGCTCGAAATCGGCGGTTTGGGTAATGCGTTCAGCAGCGTAGCCGTAGGCCCGCGCCAGTGCGCAGAAATCGGGGTTGGCCAGGGCCGAGCCGCTCACGTTGGCCGGGTACTCACGCTCCTGGTGCATGCGGATGGTGCCGAAGCTGCCGTTGTTGAGCAGCAGCACCATGCTCTTCGCGCCGTGTTGCACAGCGGTGGCCAGCTCCTGGCCGTTCATGAGGAAATCGCCGTCGCCCGCAATGGTGAACACGGTGCGCCCGGTGAGGATGGACGCAGCAATGCCGGCCGGTACGCCATAGCCCATGGCCCCGTTGGTGGGCGCGAGCTGCGTCTTGTGTCCCTTCACCAGACCGCTGTAGCGGTAAAAGCGATGCAGCCAGCTCGCAAAGTTGCCGGCGCCGTTGGAGAGCACGGCATCCGCTGGCAGGTGCTTCTGCAAGGTGTGTACAAGGGCCGGCATGTCGATGGTGCCGGGCAAGGCGATGCCACCGTTGGCGGGGTCGATGTTGGCCAGGTAATCGGCGTGGCAGCCATGCGTCCAGTCCATCCAAGGCAAGGTCGGCGGTGCCGTGAGCACCTCCAGGCTGCGCGCCGCCGCGTTCATGGTGGCGTTGATCGCCAGCGTGGGCTGGTAGACACGGCCCAGCTCTTCCGCGCTGGCGTGGATGTGCACCAGCTTCTGTTTCGGCACAGGTGCTTCGATCAAGGTATATCCACCAGTGGTGGACTCGCCCAGGCGCGCTCCGATGGCGATCAGCAGGTCGCTCCCGCGCACGCGCGCAGCCAGCGCCGGGTTGATGCCCAGGCCCACGTCACCGGCGTACTGCGCGTGGTGGTTGTCAAAAGTGTCCTGGAAGCGGAAGGCGTTGGTGACCGGCAGCTGCCAGTTCTCGGCAAAACGCTGCAGCGCGGCAGCGGCCTGAGGCGTCCAGCCGCCACCTCCGGCAATCACCAAGGGTCGCTGGCTCGCCAGCAAGAGCGTGCGCAGCTCGCGCAGCGCGCCCGGGTCGCTCCACGCCTGCACCGGCTCCACGCGCGGCAGCGGCTCGGCGTCCACCGTCTGGGTCAGCATGTCCTCGGGCAGCACGAGTACCACCGGGCCAGGTCGGCCGTTCAGGGCCGTGGCAAAGGCACGCGCCACGTACTCGGGGATGCGACGCGCGTCGTCGATGCGCTCCACGCGCTTGGCCATGCCTTTGGTGGACGGGCCGAAGAACGACAGGTAGTCCACTTCCTGAAAGGCTTCGCGGTCGCGCGCGTCGCTGGCCACGTCACCCACGAAAAGCACCATGGGCGTGCTGTCCTGAAACGCGGTGTGCAGGCCGATCGACGCGTTGGTGGCGCCGGGCCCGCGCGTCACAAAACACACGCCGGGGCGCCCGGTGACCTTGCCCTGGGCCTCGGCCATGAAGGCCGCACCGCCTTCTTGCCGGTTGGTGACGAAACGGATGCGGTCGGCGCGTGCGTGAAAGCCATCGAGCACTGCGAGATAGCTCTCGCCCGGCACCCCGAAGGCGTGGGTCGCGCCCTGGGCGATCAGGCAGTCAACGAGCAAGTGTCCAGCGAGTTGTGAAGTCATGGCGGCATTGTGCCGCGAGCGCTAGCGGGCCGTTGCCGTGCGCCGACCCACACCCACTGCGGCGTACACCGAGACCATCAACACCAGCGCGGCGCCCGCCAGCGTGAGTCCGTACCACCCCCGGTCCATGGTCAGGCCGAAGATCAAAGGCGACAGGGCAAAGCCGACATCCAGCCCCGAGTAGACCGTGCCATACACGCGGCCAGTGGCGCCTTTGGGTGTGGCCTTCTTGATCATCATGTCACGGCTGGGTCCACCCACGCCCACCGCGAAGCCGGTGGCCGCCAGCGCGACCATGGTGCCCGTGGCACCGAGCCAGCCCGTGGCGCACAGCAGCAGCAGCAGCGCGCCCCCGGTCATGGCGATGGCCACCACGCGGTCGCTCGACCAGCGGTGGCTCTGGCCGTAGGCCGCCACGAAGCCGCCCACCAGCATGCCCAACGCGGAGCACAGCATGTAGGCGCTGATGGTGAGCGTGGCCATCTCCACGCTCACGCCATGCACCGCGTTGAGGATGGAGGGCGCGAAGGTCTGCACCACCGCCAGCGTCATGGTGGAGAGCAGGAAGAACGCGAAGCACCACCAAACCACCGGCAGCTTGAGGAAAGCCAGATCACCGCCCTGCGGCGCGTCGGCGTGGCGCACCACCACCTCGGTCAGCAGCTTGTCGCGCTGCCAGAACAGCACCACCAGCACCACGGCATACAACAAGGCCGCGCCCAGATAAGCCGTGCGCCAGTCGGACAGCGCGGTGATGCCAATCAGGAAAGCCGGCGCCAGAGCCCAGCCGAGGTTGCCAGTCAAACCATGGGCGCTGAAGGCGTGGCCCAACCGGGGCGCGGACACACGCTGGTTCAGGATGGTGAAGTCGGCCGGGTGAAACGGCGCGTTGCCCAGGCCGGCGAGCATGGCCACCAGCACCAGACCGGCGTAACTGGTGGCTTGCGAGGCGGCCAGCGCCGCCAGCAAAAAGCAGCCGATGGCGGCGAACAGCACCGGCCGCGCGCCGATGCGGTCGACCAGAAAACCCGACAGCGCCTGGCCGCTTCCAGAGATGACGAAGAACAAGCTCATGAGCAGCCCGACGTCGGAATAGCTGAGGCCGAAGTCGCGGATGAACACCGGAAACAGTGGCGCCAGCAGCAGGTGGGAAAAGTGCGAGGTGGCGTGGGCCAGGCCCACCAGGCCGATGACGGCGGCGTCCTGTTTGAGCGGTACGGGATTGGCGGGCGCGGCGGCGCCCAGGGTGACGGTGTTCATGCAAGGGATCGTAAGGCTCCACAGGCATGCAAAATGGCGATGGAAAGACAAGAATCGTCGCAACCCAGCCAAGCCACCTTCAGACAACCTTCATGCCGCTCCCTCGCCGCCGCCCTGCCCCGCGCGCCCTGCCGCTGGGCGACACCGATCCTTACCGCCCCACGCCGCAGCACCCGGTGAGATGCCGGGCGCGCCAGATTGACAGCGACAACCAGTTCGAACCGCACCACCACGCCTGGGGGCAGCTGGCCTACTGTGCCAGCGGCCTGATGCAGGTGACGGTGCAGCAGACACCCGAGACAATCACCATCGTGCCACCCTCGCGCGCCGTGTGGATTCCACCAGGCGTCAGGCACGCCGTGACCATTGTGGAAGCGGCTCAGCTGCTCACGCTCTACATCGACGCCAGCGTTGTACCGGTGAACTGGACTCACGCGCGCGTGATGGTGGTCTCACCCCTGCTGCGCGAACTGGTGCATGCGCTGAACCGGCCCCGGCAGCCCACGGTTGATGCCGCTCGTGCACTGCTGACCTTGCTGCTGCACGAAATGAAACACGCCGACACCCAGCCGCTGGGTGTGCCCATGCCCAGCGCCAGCGGTGGTGACCGCCGTCTGCGCAACCTCTGCGAAGCGGTGATGCAGGCACCCGCCCAACACGCCACGCTGGCGGCCTGGGCCACGCACGCCGGGGCCAGCGAACGCACATTGGCGCGGCTGTTTCGCGACGAGCTGGGCACGAGTTTTCAGCGCTGGCGCCAGCAGGTGGTGCTCGCGCACGCCATGCCGATGTTGGCACGCGGTGTGTCCGTGGGTCGGGTGGCCGAAGCCAGCGGCTACGCGAGCGAGAGCGCGTTCTCGGCCATGTTCAAGTCGGCGATGGGCCTGCCGCCCACCCATCTGCTGGCCCGGAACCGGGCACGGCCTCAGGCCGCCACGGCCTCGTCGACCCGGGCCTGATCGGCCGCGATGGCCTCGATGGCCCTGCTCACCACGCTCTGGCCATCCACCGGGCGCAGCAGGCGGTTGGCGATCAGCCGTTCGCAGCTGCGCTTGGTCATGGAATGCGGGCGGCCGCCCCGGCTCACAAACATGAACAGCGTGCCGCGGGTACTGGCCCAGACCAGTTGGGCACGCAACCACTCGCGGTGCGAATACAGGTCGACCCAGTCGCCTTCGCGCAGGCCCGCGAGCAGGGAGATGGCGTCGAATGGAATGTCGTCTTCGCTTTCCGATTCATTGAAGGCAGACACCACGGCCTGACCCTCACCACCGGCGGCGCGGCCTTCGGTGAGCTCGGAAAAATCGGTGGGCATCGTGTCCTCGAAGCCTGCAGCCTCCAGCTCAACGCGCCCAAGCCAGGGCTGGGCCGCCTTGCGCGGCTTGCGCTGTTCGGGCGTGGCCGGCAAGGTTTCATCGAGCTCCATCGACATGGACGAGGTGTCCAGCGGCACCGGGTTCGACGTGCTCGCATCAGCCCGGGCACGCGCGCGCCGCAGGCCCAGTACCGGCTGGTGCAGGCGCATCAGGGCATCGAAGAATGGCTTGGTCTCTTCCGGCGTCTTGCCCAGCGAAGCCAGGCCGGCGTGCAGCGTCTTGAGCATGCCGGGCACCATCTCCAACAGCTGTGCGGGCAGCCGCAGCGTGACTTCTTTCTTCGTGCTCCACAGCAGGTTGGAGACCACCTTGCGGTAGCCGCCCGGATCCGTCTCACCGCGCTCGGCATTCAGTTGGGCCGAGGCAATGGCGAGCGCCCACGGGCCGTAGAGGAAATCGAGGATGAAGCCCGGCGCGTGGTCCACGTCGGGGCGCTGGCTCAGGTCCCAGGCCACCTGGTCAGCGAGCGTCTGGCGCGCTTCGGCGTGGCGGATCGCTTGCAGGTTGGTGCCCTTGGCGGCCTCGTCATCGCGGTCCTGGGTTTCCCACTCCTGCAACAGTTCGTCCAGCGCGATGGAAAAAGCCTGCGGGTCCTCGGTCTCCAACTCGTTGAGCGCACTGAACGCCTGCTGCACCGGCCCGAAGAACTCGGCGAACTCGCTCGCGAACTCATCGTTGTATTTGAAGCTGCGCTGCGCCACGCACTCCACCAGGCGACGCGCCGGGTGGGCGTCTTCACTGAAGAAGCGCGGGTTGGCCATGGCCAGGCGCAACAACGAAGGCTCCAGGGCCACCACGGCTTCGCGGACCGGCGCCAGCAGGAGTGGGTCTTGCGCGACCTGGTTGACCAGCTTGCGCACCACATCCAGACCCATGGCCTGCGCCACGCGCTCGGCCCTTTGCTTGAGCTGCATGAGCACCCTCGCGCGCTCATGGGCAGCGGCAAAGTCACCCCAGGTTTTCTGGCTGAGCTGGGTGCCGATGTCCACTGCGCGTGCGGGCCGGTCCACCACCGGCAACGCCTTGTACTGCTCGCTGCGCCGCACCACCATCGACTCGTCGAGCGTGGGAATGGCGGCAAAGGCCTCGATGGCCGCAAGCTCTTCGCTGACCTGCTCGTAGTACTCGGGCGCGAGCGTCTGTTCGTAGCGTTGGCCGCCCCGCTCCAGGAAGTTGTGCAGGTACTGGTTGTCCACCGGCGTCTGCAGGCGGGCGAGCTGCGGCATGTCGGGCACGTATTCGCCAAAGTGCGCTTCGCCCGTGCTGTCGCCACGGTACTCCAGCGGCGCCTGGCCTGAGGGGTTCCACTCCGTGGCCGCCGGTCCAACGCCGCGCGCGGCACGAGCCGCGCTGGCGGCCGACCTTGCCGCCGCGCCCGGCGCCTCGGCCAGCAGGCGCACGCGGTAGCCGGCTTCCTGCACGTTGGCACGTTGAAGCAGCAGTGTGAGGCGGGCATACAGGCCCTTGAGTTCGTGCCCGATGGCCTTGCCGCAGTGGCGCAGCCACAGCGCGCGCAACTGGGAGTCGGACTCGTCCAGCGCCATCATGTCGCGCAGGGCCCGCACAAAGACGGCGGGGCGCAGCGGGTTCATGTCGGCCTGCACCGTGGCCAGACCTTGCAGCGAACTCATGAGCGCATCGAGCACCTTGAGTTCCTGCTCCAGCGGGGGCAGCAGGGTTTGCAGCAAGCGGGCCGATTCGATCGACTCGGTGACGGTGTCGTCCTCCACCAGCGTCAGGTAGGCCGATTCGCTCAGCAGCGTGGTGCGCGACGAGGTGGGTGCATCGGTGGGCACAGCGAAGGCCTCGCGAAGGCGTTGCGGATAGTCGGCGACCCAGCCTTCCTTTTCCTGGCGCATGCGCCACCAGGCGGTGGCCAGGCGATCGCGCTGGGCGACCTCCATGCACTGCTTTTCGGCCTCTTGCAAGCCGCCCACGGCCGCATCGATGCAGCGCCCCAACATCGCGGGGGCGTCTTCAAGTGCCTCGGCAAGGCACTGTTGCAACAATCTGGGAGGTACCGTCATCGCCTGGTCGCGGAGGTCTGCCGCTGAATCGGGGTGTGAGACAAGTCACAGTTATACCTGCGCCGCCCGTCGGCGGCGTATCGGCGCTGAAATAAGGCCCTTATCGGTCCCTGAACGGTCAAATGGGCCGTCGGTTGGGGCTCTTCGGACGTCAGATCCCGGGCTGTCAACGCCACGTCACATCTGGCATGCAAACTGCAAGCAAGGCTGTCACTGCCTTCGGTCAGGCATCAGGGAACACAAAAATGGTCAGTATTCGGCGCTACGCCAAAACCGCCATGGCATGGGAGGCTTTGTCCCGCCCCGATGCTGTGGGTCGCGAGGCCCACACCTTGCTGCTCATGGCCAACGGGCGGCGCAGCGAGCAGGAGCTGTCGCTGTTGCTGGGCTCCGACGTGTCGGAACTGGCGTATGGATTGATGGAAAAGGGCTACCTGCAAAAGACGGGCGCCCTCTTTCAGCCCGAAGCCGACGACGACGTACAAATCAGCGCATGAGCGGCCCAGGCGCGGTTCACAACCAGCGCTTGAGCAAGCCCATGATCTGGTCGAAGCGCGGACCGTAGGGCGGATAGAAAACGTGCCCCATCGAGAAGCGCGACTGCACCAGAACGGGCTTTTGCTGGGTGAAGCGCAGAAAACCCACCTCGCCGTGATACGCGCCCCAGCCGCTGTCTCCCACGCCGCCGAAAGGCAGACCTTCATGGGCCACGTGCATCAGCGTGTCGTTGACGCTCACGCCGCCGCTCACGGTGTTCGCCATCACCCGGTCGCGCGCGGCGGTGTCGGCTCCAAACCAGTAGAGCGCCAGCGGGCGGGGGCGCGCGTTGATGTAGCGGATGGCCTCGTCCAGGCTGTCGTACACCACCACCGGCAGGATGGGACCAAAGATTTCTTCGTCCAGCAGCTTCAAGCCCGGGCCGGGGTTGAACACCAAGGTGGGGTTCATCTGCCGCGACGTGGGCGCCGGGCTGCCCGCAGCCTGCGGCGTCACATCCACCACGCGGGCGCCCTGGGCGGAGGCCTCGTTCAACAGCGCCTGCAGGCGGGCCAGGTGGCGGTCGCTCACGATGGCGGCGTAGTCCGGGTTGCCGGCGATGGTGGGGAACAGGCGCGCCACGGCGGCCGTGTAGGCCTCCTCGAACGTCGCTTCCTGGCCGCGCGGCAGCAAAACGTAGTCAGGCGCAATGCAGGTCTGGCCGGCATTGAGCAGCTTGCCGTGGGCGATCCTCAGCGCCGCCTCCTCCAGGTTGCACGAGGCGTCCACGATGCAGGGCGACTTGCCACCGAGCTCCAGCGTGGTGGGCGTGAGGTTGGCCGCGGCAGCTGCTGCGACCTTGCGGCCCACCGCGGTGGAGCCGGTGAAGAACAGGTGGTCGAACGGCAGGCTGGCAAATTCGTGCGCCACGTCTGCCCCGCCCAGCACCACGCTGAACTCGTCGGCCGAAAACGCGCCCTGCACCAGCGAGGCCATGAGCGCCGAGCTGTGGGGCGTGAGCTCGCTGGGTTTGAGCATCACGCGGTTGCCTGCGGCCAGCGCGGTGGCGGCTGGGCCCAGGTTGAGTTGCAACGGGTAGTTCCAGGGCCCGATGACGCCCACCACGCCCAGCGGCTGGCGCTGGATGTGCGCGCTGGCGGGCTGCAGGTACAGCGGCGTGGCCACGCGCCGGGTCTTCATCCAGCTCGGCAGCTCTTTGTGCAGCTGGCCGATGGCCGCGCGCAGCACGAAGAGGTCGGCGACCTCGGTGAGCTGGCGCGAACGCACACCGAAATCGGCCTGCACCGCGTCGGATAACACGGCCCCATGCTGATCGATCAGGGCCTTGAGCCGCCCGAGGCGGTCCCGGCGCAAGGCCAAAGGCACGTCGATCTGCTGTCGGCTGGCGCTGTGTTGCGCCTCAAACAGGGCGCGCAAGGGAAGGGTTGGGGGTATCTGGGTCATGAGCCGGATGATAGGTCTGGCGCTCCGGGTGCGGTAGGGGCAGACCTCCATCCCGACGGATGGAGGCCCGCTCCCGGGATCAGGCTTCAGCCACCGCGTCGCCGAACTCGAACACGCCCGGGTTCTGCACCGGATCCACGTCCACCGGAATTGACGATTTCGGTGGGTAGCGGCCTTCCAGCAGAAATTTCGAGAGCGGGTTCTCGATGCGCTGCTGGATTGCGCGCTTCAGGGGCCGTGCGCCGAACACCGGGTCGAAGCCGACCTTGGCCAGCTCGGCCAAGGCCGCAGTCGACACCTGCAGGTGCAGATCCATCTTGGCCAGGCGCGCTTCAAGCACCTTGAGCTGGATCGCCGCGATCGACTCGATGTGCTGCGCATCGAGCGAATGGAACACCACCGTCTCGTCGATGCGGTTCAAGAACTCAGGGCGGAAGTGGTTCTTGAGTTCACCCCATACCGCGTCCTTCACGTCTTCATACGGCTCACCCACCATGGCCTGGATCAGGTGCGATCCGATGTTGCTGGTCATCACGATCACCGTATTTTTGAAGTCCACGGTGCGGCCCTGGCCGTCGGTGAGTCGGCCGTCATCGAGCACCTGGAGCAGCACGTTGAACACGTCCGGGTGGGCTTTTTCAACCTCGTCGAGCAGCAGCACGCTGTAGGGCTTGCGGCGCACGGCTTCGGTGAGGTGGCCGCCCTCCTCGTAGCCCACATACCCGGGCGGCGCGCCGATGAGGCGGGCCACGGAATGTTTCTCCATGAACTCGCTCATGTCGATGCGCACGAGGTGGTCTTCGCTGTCGAACAGGAAACCAGCCAGCGCCTTGCACAGCTCTGTCTTGCCCACGCCGGTGGGGCCGAGAAACAGGAAGGAGCCGGTGGGGCGGTTTGGATCGCTCAAGCCGGAGCGCGAGCGGCGGATGGCGTTGGCCACGGCGCCGATGGCTTCGTCCTGGCCCACCACACGTTCGTGCAGCTTGCCTTCCATCATCAGCAGCTTGTCGCGCTCACCCTGCATGAGCTTGCTCACCGGGATGCCGGTGGCGCGTGCCACCACCTCGGCAATTTCTTCAGCGCCCACCTGCGTGCGCAGCAGCTGCGGGCGGCCCTTGCCGTCCTTGTTCAGCGCCTTGCCCGACTCGGCGGCCTGCGCGTCCTTCAGGCGCTTCTCCAGCTCGGGCAGCTTGCCGTACTGCAGCTCGGCCACCTTGTTGAAGTCGCCCTTGTCGGTGAAGGTCTTGATCTGCGAGCGGATGCGGTCCATCTCTTCCATCACGTCCTTGGAGCCGAGCGCGGCGGCCTTCTCGGCCTTCCAGATCTCGTCGTAGTCGGAGATCTCCTTGGTCAGACGGACGATCTCTTCCTCGATCAGACCAAAACGCTTTTGCGAGGCCTCGTCCTTCTCGCGGCGCACGGCTTCGCGCTCGATCTGCAGCTGGATCAGGCGGCGGTCGAGCCGGTCCATCACCTCGGGCTTGGAGTCGAGTTCGATCTTGATCTTGGAGGCTGCCTCGTCAATCAGGTCGATCGCCTTGTCGGGCAAGAACCGGTCGGTGATGTAGCGGTGGCTCAGCTCGGCCGCGGCCACGATGGCGGGGTCGGTGATCTGCACGCCGTGGTGAACCTCGTACTTTTCCTGCAGGCCACGCAGGATGGCAATGGTGGCTTCCACGCTGGGCTCGCCAACCAGGATCTTCTGGAACCGGCGCTCCAGCGCGGCGTCTTTCTCGATGTATTTGCGGTATTCGTCGAGTGTGGTCGCTCCCACGCAATGCAGCTCGCCACGCGCCAGCGCCGGCTTGAGCATGTTGCCCGCGTCCATCGCGCCTTCGGCCTTGCCGGCACCCACCATGGTGTGCAGCTCGTCGATGAAGACGATGGTCTGGCCTTCGTCTTTCGCCAGCTCGCTCAACACGGTCTTGAGGCGTTCCTCGAACTCGCCACGGAACTTGGCGCCGGCCAGCAGTGCGGCCATGTCCAGACTCAGCACGCGCTTGCCCTTGAGCGAATCGGGCACTTCACCCGCCACGATGCGCTGCGCCAGGCCTTCAACGATGGCGGTCTTGCCCACGCCGGGTTCGCCGATGAGCACGGGGTTGTTCTTGGTGCGGCGCTGCAGCACCTGGATGGCGCGGCGGATCTCGTCGTCGCGGCCGATCACCGGGTCGAGCTTGCCCAGGCGGGCGCGCTCGGTGAGGTCCATGGTGTATTTCTTGAGCGCTTCGCGCTGGCCTTCGGCTTCTGGGCTGTCCATGGACTGGCCGCCGCGAACCGCGGTGATGGCCGACTCCAGGCTCTTGCGACTCAACCCGTTCTCGTTGGCCATGCGTCCGAGCTCACCTTTGCTGTCCGCCACGGCGAGCAGAAAGAGCTCGCTGGCGATGAACTGGTCACCGCGCTTGATGGCTTCCTTCTCGGTGGCCTGAAGCAGCTTGGCCAGTTCCTGACCGACCTGCACCTGCTCCTGGCCCTGTACTTCCGGCAAGCGTTTGATGGCCGCCTCGGTGGCCTTGGCGAGGCCGGGCACATTGACGCCAGCGCGCTGCAGCAGCGACTGCGGGCCATCGGTCTGGCGCAGCAGGGCCAGCAGCAAGTGTGCGGGTTCGATGTAGGCGTGGTCGGCACCCAGTGCCAGCGTCTGGGCCTCGCTCAGGGCTTCGTGGAACTTGGTCGTGAGTTTGTCGAGTCGCATGTCAATGCCTCTCTGGAAGATCTAATGGGA
>JBBQSX010000038.1:0-22085 GCA_038213545.1 Burkholderiales bacterium | reverse complement strand
ACCGATTCGGGCGGATTCCAGGTGTGGAGCCTGGGTGACTTGCGCAAAATCAGCGAGGAAGGGGTGCATTTCGCCTCACCTGTCAACGGCGACCGCCTTTTTTTAACGCCGGAGGCGTCCATGCGCGTCCAGCGCACCCTCAATTCGGACGTTGTGATGATTTTCGACGAATGCACGCCCTACGAGATCGACGGCCGCCCGGCCACCGAGGTCGAGGCGAGGATTTCGATGCAACTTTCGCTGCGCTGGGCGCGGCGCAGCCGCGACGAATTCGACCGCCTTGAGAACCCCAATGCGCTGTTCGGCATTGTGCAAGGCGGCATGTATGAATCCCTGCGCGACGCCTCCTTGAGCGGCCTGACCGACATCGGCTTTTTCGGCTACGCCATCGGCGGCCTGTCGGTGGGCGAGCCGAAGGAAGACATGTTGCGCATTCTCGATCACACCACCCCGCGCCTGCCGGCCGACAAGCCGCGTTACCTGATGGGCGTGGGCACGCCTGAGGACCTGGTCACCGGCGTGGCCGCCGGGATCGACATGTTCGATTGCGTCATGCCCACGCGCAATGCGCGTAACGGCCACCTGTTCACCCGCTTCGGCGACATTCGCCTGAAAAATGCGCGCTACAAGATGGACACCCGCCCGCCGGACCAGACCTGCACCTGCTACACCTGCCGCAACTTCACCCGCGCCTACCTGCACCATCTGCACAAGCTGGGGGAAATTCTCGGCGCCCGGCTCAACACCATCCACAACCTTCACTATTACCAGACGCTGATGCGCGAAATGCGCGAGGCCATTGAAGCCGGGGCCTTCGCAGCCTTTCGCGCACGCTTCGCGCGTGAACGGGTCGGAATTGCGCCTTGAATGCCCACACAGCGCTTGCCTGCCGGGCCGGCGTGCTAAAATTCTTGGCTAATTTGAAAAGACTTTTCTGGAGTTTCCCGTGCTGATTTCCTCTGCTTATGCGCAAGCACCGGCCGCCGCTGGCGCCACCGATGGCTTGATGGGCCTGTTGCCCATCGTCCTCATGTTCGTGCTGCTTTACTTCATGATGATCCGGCCGCAAATGAAGCGCCAGAAGGAGCAGAAGCTGATGGTCGAGGCGCTCAAGGTCGGCGATGAAGTCGTGTCCGCCGGCGGCATTCTCGGGCGCATCACCAAGGTAAGCGATTCCTACATCACCGTCGAGATCGCCGACAACACCGCGATCATGGTGCAGCGGGTGGCGGTGCAGACCCTGCTGCCCAAGGGCACAATGAAGAGCCTTTAGCGCCCGCTGGCACCGCTTGAACGGTGCCAGGAAGCCAAGCAGCGCGGCACCCGGTGCCGCGTCTTCCCGCCCACGGGCACAGGCGGCCAAGGCCAGGAGCCTCTAAGCGACATGAACCGATACCCATTCTGGAAATACCTGATCATCGGCCTGGCCTTGTTGCTGGGGCTGATCTACACCACGCCCAATTTTTTCGGCGAAGCGCCGGCGGTGCAGGTATCGAGCGCCAAGGCGACCATCAAGGTTGACGATACCCTGCGCACCCGCGTCGAAGCGGTCTTGAAGGGCGCGGCGATCGAGAGCACGGGCCTGTTCTTCGATGCCAACAGCATCAAGGCGCGCTTTCGCGACACCGATACGCAGTTGAAGGCGCGCGACCTGCTCGACAGCGCACTCAATCCGGACAAGAAAAAACCCAATCCGGAAGACCGCGACGAGCCCTACACAGTGGCGCTCAACCTGCTGTCGAATTCCCCAAAATGGTTGACCAGCCTGCGCGCGCTGCCGATGTATCTGGGCCTGGACCTGCGCGGCGGCGTCCATTTCCTCTATCAGGTCGACATGAAAGCGGCGCTGACCAAGCGCCTGGACGCCTTGACCGGTGACCTGCGCACCCTCTTGCGCGACAAGAACGTGCGCCACAACGGCATCGACCGCCAGTCCGGTGCGATCATCATCAAGTTTCGCGATGAAGCCACGCGCACCCGCGCCAAGGCGGCGATTACCGACGCCATCGCCGATCTGGCCCTGCAAGACGGCAACGACGGCGCCGACCTCAAGCTCACCGCGACCATCAAGCCGGAGGCCGAACGCCGGGTGCAGGAAAGCGCGATCAGGCAGAACATCACCACCTTCAACAACCGCGTCAATGCCCTGGGCGTGGCCGAACCGGTGATCCAGCAGCAGGGTGCCGACCGCATCGTGGTGCAGTTGCCCGGCGTGCAGGACACCGCCAAGGCCAAGGACATCCTGGGCCGCACCGCCACGCTGGAAGTGCGCATGGTCGACGAGTCCACCGACGGTCAGGCTGCCGCGCGCGGTACCGCCCCGGTGCCCTTCGGTTCCGAGCGTTATCCCGAAAGTAGCGGTCAGCCTGTCATCGTCAAGCGCGATGTGCTGCTGACCGGTGAAAACCTGACCGATGCGCAGGCGGGCTTTGACAGCCAGACCAAGGAAGCCGCAGTGCATCTGACCCTGGACGCCAAGGGCGCGCGCATCTTCCGCGATGTCACGCGCGAGAACGTTGGCAAGCGCATGGCGATCATCCTGTTTGAAAAAGGCCGCGGCGAGGTCGTCACCGCCCCAGTGATCCGCGGTGAGATCGGTGGCGGTCGGGTTCAGATTTCTGGTGCCATGACCAGCGTCGAGGCCAGCGACACGGCCTTGTTGTTGCGTGCAGGCTCGCTGGCTGCGCCCATGGAGATCGTCGAAGAACGCACCATCGGCCCCAGCTTGGGCGCCGAGAACATCGCCAAGGGCTTCAACAGCGTGATCTGGGGCTTTGCGGTCATCGTCTTCTTCATGTGCGTCTACTACGCGCTGTTCGGCATGTTTTCCAGCATTGCGCTGGCTTTCAACCTGCTGTTGCTGGTGTCCTTGTTGTCCATGCTCCAGGCCACGCTCACCTTGCCGGGCATCGCCGCCATGGCGCTGGCGCTGGGCATGGCCATCGACTCCAATGTGCTCATCAACGAACGCGTGCGAGAGGAGCTGCGCCGGGGTGCATCGCCGCAAGTGGCCATCAACACCGGCTACGACCAGGCCTGGGGCACCATCCTCGACTCCAACATCACCTCGCTGATCGCCGGTCTGGCGCTGCTGATCTTCGGGTCCGGTCCTGTGCGCGGCTTCGCGGTGGTGCACTGCCTGGGCATCGTGACCAGCATGTTCTCGTCGGTGTTCTTCTCGCGCGGGTTGGTCAACTTCTGGTATGGCCGGCAGAAGAAGCTCAAGACTGTGTCGATCGGCACCGTCTGGCGCCCGGATGACAAGACCCCCGCCATCAAGGCCGACTGAACGAGGCATCGCAGCATGGAACTCTTTCGAATCCGCAAGGACATCCCGTTCATGAAGCACGCGATCGTGCTGAACGCCATCTCGTTCGTCACCTTCATTCTTGCGGTGGTGTTCCTGACCACCCGGGGTTTGAACCTTTCGGTGGAGTTCACGGGCGGCACCGTGATGGAGGTGGCTTACGAACAACCCGCCGATCTGGAGTCGGTGCGCAAGGTGATCGAGGGTCTGGGCTATGCCGATGTGCCGGTGCAGAACTTCGGTACTTCACGCGACGTGCTCCTGCGCCTGCCGGTGCAGGCCGGCAAATCGTCTGGCGAACAAAGCACGGTGGTGTTGGCCGCGCTGAAGGCACAGAACCCCGATGTGGAGTTGCGCCGCACCGAGTTCGTGGGGCCCCAGGTCGGACAGGAGTTGGTGGAGGACGGGCTCAAGGCCCTGGGGCTGGTGATCGTCGGCATCATGATCTACCTCGCCTTCCGGTTCGAGTGGAAGTACGCGGTGTCAGCCATCGTCGCCAACCTGCACGACGTCATCATCATCCTGGGCTTCTTTGCCTTCTTCCAGTGGGAGTTCTCGCTGGCGGTGCTGGCGGCCGTGCTGGCGGTGCTGGGGTACTCGGTCAACGAATCGGTGGTGATCTTCGACCGCATCCGCGAGACCTTCCGCAAGCAGCGCAAGATGAACACACAGCAGATCATCGACCACGCGATCACGTCGACCATCAGCCGCACCATCATCACGCACGGATCCACCCAGATCATGGTGCTGTCCATGCTGCTGTTCGGTGGCCCGACGCTGTTTTACTTTGCGCTGGCCCTGACCATCGGCATCTGCTTCGGCATCTATTCGTCGGTATTCGTCGGCGCAGCCATGGCCATGTGGCTGGGCATCAAACGGGAAGACCTGATCAAGTCGAGCGGCGGCAAGAACGAAGGCGATCCGGACGACCCGAACGCAGGCGCTGTGGTTTAAGCGCGAACAGCCCGCCGGGCTTACCCTTTGTGAGCACCTCCGACCCGAAGCGCTGAAATCTTTCGTGTCATACTGAAAGCATTGTGTCGTCCCCCGATCAGCACGTCTCCTCCCTGGCCAAACAGGCACGTGAACTCTTCGTGGTTCACGTGGGTCGTGCCCTTCCTGAAATGGTCAAGGCCTGCGACACGCGGCTGACCAGCATCCTCGACCAGGCAGGCTCTGCGCGCGACACGCAGGCACGCCGCGACGCCTGGACCGCTTTCCAGAAACACCAGACCACCTGGCTCAACCAGAGCCGCAAGGCCCTTCAGCGCACCCTGCTGCCCCGCACTTCCAGCTCGGGCCAGCCCATCAGCCTGTCGGGCACGCTCGAGCTCGTGGCCGAAGGCGCCATCGACGACCAGATCATGGCGTCTCGCCTGGCCATGCGGGTATTGGAGAAGGCTTCCACCGAGCTCAACGAACTGCGCCTTCGCGTGCAGCACCTGGAGAAGCGCCAGGAGCTGTCGCGCGGCGACGTGCTCTTGCCGGACGTGACCGCCCGCATCCTCGTGGACCAGTGGTTGGAGGCCGAGATGTCCCGTGATGCCTGGAATCTGGTGCAGGACGCCCTGGCTCCTGTCATGACCCTCAAGCTGCACGACGCCTACAAGGCGGCCAACGAATTTTTGGTGGCCAGCGGCGTGATGAAGGAAATCGACCTGCAAGCCCTGGTCAAGCGCGCACCGGGTTCGCGTTCCGAAGGTCCGCCGTCTGCACCGCCACAGTCGAGTCCGGTGGGTGCACGCGTCCCCCCGGGCGGTGTGGCACGCCCCGGTGATGCTTCGGCCGGGTTTCGGCCAGCCGCAGCCGGCCGCGGTATGGAACAGGGCGCTGGCGGTAATTCGGGTTCTGGTCAAAGCGACTTCAGTGGCTCTGGCCAGGCGGGCCGGCCCAGCATGCCCGGTTCCTCCAGCATGGGCGTGCAGGACGAAACCCGCATGATGACCAGTGCCTCGCCATTGGCGCGAGCCCGCATGCGGGCGCAAGGCGTGGTGGGTCGATTGCGGCGCATGCTGATCGACAAGGTCGGCGGCGACTTCGAAGCCACGCAGATCCTGCCGCCGTCGCCCGGTCTGGCGCAGGCCATGCAGCGAGTGGTACCAGGCGACAGCGCAGGCGCGGGCTTTTATGTGTCGGGTAACAGCCGCCCGGGCGCCGTCTACATGGACGCCACGCACGTGGAGAAGGCGGCGGTGGTGCTGCGCCAGCGCACGGCTGAACTCAAGCAAGCCGCCAGCACACCCACCGAAAAGGCCACCATCGAGGTGGTGGCCCTCATGTTCCAGAGCATCCTGGCCGAGGAGCGCATTCCACCCAGCGTGCGCGTGTGGTTTGCCCGCCTGCAGATCCCGGTGTTGCGCGTGGCACTGGCCGAACCCGAGTTTTTCAGCGCCTTGCAGCATCCGGCTCGCCGCCTGATCGATCGCATGGGATCGTGCGTGATGGGCTTCGAGTCCAACGTGAGTTCGGCCGCGCTGGAAACCGAGATCAAGCGCGTGGTGCAGGTCATCGAGCAGTACCCCGAGACCGGTCGGCGCGTTTTCCAGCTGGTGTTTGACGAGTTCCAGAAATTCCTTTCCACCTACCTCAGCGAGCAAGGCAGCGCCAGCCGCTTCGTGAGCGTGGCGCAGCAGGTCGAGCAGAAAGAGACCTTGTCGGTGCAGTACACGATCGAGCTGCGCAAGCTGCTCGACGAGGTGCCGGTGCGCGACGAGGTGCGCGACTTCCTCTTCAAGGTCTGGGTCGACGTGTTGGCCGTGGCCAGCGTGAAATACGGTCTGCGGCACGAAGAAACCAGCGCTCTGAAGCAGGTCGCCTCCGATCTGTTGTGGGCGGCGAGTGCCAAGCCCAACCGCGACGACCGCGCCCGTGTGATCCAGCAACTGCCCGCCCTGCTGCAGCGTCTGCGCCAGGGCATGGGCATGCTCGGTTTCACCACCGGCATGCAGGACCAGCACATCAAGTCGGTGAGTGACACGCTGGCCGATGCTTTCATGTCGCGCACCGAGGCCATCTCCCAGGAGCAGCTCGACAACCTCTCCGACCGTCTCGCCAACCTGGAAGAGTATTTGCCAGCCAACGGCTTGGGCGATCTGGATCTGGACAATGAGAGCATCGAAATGATCACCGGCGTGGATGCCAGCAACATCGAGGTGATCAACCAGGGTGGCAGCCAGCCCAACGAAGCCATGCGGTCGTGGGCGGTTGAACTGCAGATCGGTTCGTGGTTCGGCCTCGACCACAACGGCAAGCTCAACAGCGTGCAGCTCGCCTGGCGCAGCCAGCGCGGCCAGCTCTATCTGTTCGTGACCAACGGCGGCCGTTGTTTCCTGATCCAGGCCACACGGGTTGCGTCGTATCTGCAGGCGGGCCTGCTGGTGCCGAGCGAAGAAGAGGCGCTCACCGTGCGCGCCACGCGCGACGCGCTCACCAAGCTCGACGCCAATCCCGAACGCCTGCTCAACTGAGGTCGCTCAACCCTTGAGGGCCTGTTCGTACAGGCCTTGCACCCGGGGCACGTTGGCTTCCAGCTCGCGAATGCGGTTGGGGCCACTGGGGTGGGTGGACAGAAAGCCGGGGCCAGCCCCGCCGCCAGCCGACGCCATCTTCTGCCACAAACTCACGCTGGCCTGGGGCCGGTAGGCGGAACGAGCGGCCAGTTCGAGCCCGACCAGGTCGGCTTCGGTTTCGTCTTCGCGGCTGAACTTGAGGGTGAGCAACTGCGTGCCCAGATTGGCCGCCACATCACCGAGCTGGCCCAGGCCAAAAAGCTGCGCGGCCAATGACAGGCCAATGCTGGTGGCGCTGCTCTTGGCCACGCGGGCCCGCGCGTGTTCGCGCAACGCATGGGCCATTTCGTGGCCCATGATCATGGCGGTTTCGTCGTCGGTGAGCTGCAGCTTCTCAAGAATGCCGGTGTAGAAGGCGATCTTGCCGCCCGGCATGCAGAAGGCGTTCACCTGATCGCTGCGGATCAGGTTGACTTCCCACTTCCACTCGGTGGCTCGCTTGTTCCATTGCGGCGAATGGGGAATGATCCGGCGCGCGATGTTGCGCAGCCTTTGCACCTCGGTATGGCCCGCCGGCAACAGCACTTTTTTGGCATTGGCCTCGCTCATCATCTGGGCGTATTGCTGATTCGCGGCACCCTCGAGCTCTTCGGCCGGGATCAGGTTGCGCAGCGCCGAGGCCTGCCCCACATCGACCTGCGCTGCGGCCGGCAGCACGGCGTTGGCCGCAGCCGCAGTACCCGCCAGAAGGAAACCGCGCCGCGCCGACCAGACGTGATCGGGCCGCGGTGCGGAGGAGGTGTGGGACTTGAAGTCGCAGATGAAACACATGGGTGAATAATAGTCAAAGCCATAGGCCTGTGCCCATCCCTGCGAACACCATCTTCCCAACGGCTTGCTGATGTCCCCACCCACTCCCGTGACAAGCCCGTCGACCGCCGAGCCGACGCCGCAACCCAGCCCCACCTGGGGCGAAACCCTGCGTGTGTACCTGGAGCCAGCGAGCCTGCGCATGTTCGCGCTGGGGTTTTCTGCCGGCCTGCCCTTGCTGCTGGTGCTGGGCACGCTCAGCTTCCGGTTGCGCGAAGCTGGCCTGGACCGCACCACCATCGGCTACCTGAGCTGGGTGGGCCTGGCGTATGCCTTCAAGTGGTGCTGGGCGCCCCTGGTGGACCGCCTGCCGCTGCCGTTTCTCACCCGCTGGCTCGGGCGGCGGCGCAGCTGGCTGCTGCTCTCGCAGTTCCTCATCATGGCCTCATTGGTTGGCATGGCTTTGTCCGATCCCCGCACCGGCCTGACCATGGTGGTGTGGTGTGCACTGGCCGTGGCCTTCGCCTCTGCCACGCAGGACATTGCCCTGGATGCGTTTCGCATCGAGTCGGCCGACGTGCGCCACCAGGGTGCTTTGGCCGCCACCTACCAGACCGGCTACCGCCTGGCGATGATCTGGGCCGGTGCCGGCGTGTTGTGGATCGCAGCGCGCGCCGAGGTGGCGCCTGTGGCCGCTGTGGCGGGCGCTGCGCCTGGCGTGCTGTACCAGCAGGCCGCCTGGACCACGGCCTACCTGGTGATGGCAGCGAGCATGCTGGTGGGCGTGTTCACCGTGCTGTTTTCGCGTGAACCGGCGCATGTGGTCTTGCCGCCGTCGAAGAACGCTGCCGAGTGGTTGCGCAGTGCATTGGTCGAGCCGTTCGCCGACTTTCTGAAGCGCTACGGCAAGCAGGCCGTGTTGATCCTCGCGCTCATCGGTGTCTACCGAATCAGCGACGTGGTGATGGGGATCATGGCCAACCCGTTCTATGTGGACATGGGTTACACCAAGGACGAGGTGGCCGCGGTGACCAAGGTGTTCGGCGTGATCATGACGCTGGTGGGCGCGTTCATCGGCGGCGCGCTCTCGCTCAAGCTCGGGGTGATGCGTGTGCTCATGTTGGGCGCCGTGCTGTCGGCGGCGAGCAATCTGCTGTTTGCGTGGCTGGCCGGGCATGGCCACGACGTGACCGCGCTGGTGCTGGTGATCTCGGCCGACAACCTGAGTGCCGGCGTGGCCTCTGCGGCATTCATTGCCTACCTCTCGGGGTTGACCAACGTCAGCTACTCAGCCACCCAGTACGCGCTCTTCAGCTCCATGATGTTGCTGGCGCCCAAGTGGCTCGCAGGGTATTCGGGGGCGTTCGTCGACGCGTATGACTACCCCACCTTCTTCACCGCCACGGCCTGTCTGGGCGTGCCTGTGCTGCTTCTGGTCTGGCTGGCTTCCCGCGTGGCGCCGGTGGCCCATCAACCTTGATCCGGCGCTTCGTTCACGTTTCTTTACGCCCTCCACAACCCGTGTTCACGCCGAGACCGCACGCTCGGCGGTTTCCGCTTCAACCTCACACCACACGCCCATGACATCCCAGTTGCTGATGATTGAAGACGACGCCCGGCTGGCGAAGATGGTCGTCGAGTACCTCGGCCAATCGGGCTTCGCCGTGACCCACGCGGCCGATGGCGAAGCGGGCCTGGAGCAATTGCAACTCATCCAGCCCGAGCTGGTGATCCTCGATCTGATGATGCCGGGCATCGACGGCCTGGAAGTCTGCCGCCGCATCCGTGCGCTGCAGGGCGACGTGGCCCGTGTGCCCGTGCTCATGCTCACCGCGAAAGGCGATCCGATGGACCGCATCATCGGCCTGGAGCTTGGCGCCGACGACTATTTGCCCAAACCCTTCGAGCCGCGCGAGCTGCTGGCCCGCGTGCGCGCCGTGCTGCGCCGCCGCGGTGAGACCGGCAGCGCCAGTGTGTCGCGCAGCACCCCGGTGATGCGTTTCGGCTCGCTGGACATTGACCGCGATGCGCGCACGGTGCAGGTGGCCGGTCAGGCTTGTGAACTCACGTCTTACCAGTTCGACCTGTTGGTGGCCATGGCCGAGCGCGCGGGCCGTGTGCTCACGCGCGACCAGATCATGGAAGCCGTGCGAGGGCGCGAACTCGAAGCGTTCGATCGATCCATCGACGTGCACATCGGCCGCATCCGCAATGCGATCGAGGCCGACAGCAAAGACCCCAAACGCATCCTCACCGTGCGCGGCGTGGGGTACGTTTTTGCGAAGCAGCAAGATTGAAAGCATTTTTTGTTTCCAAGCTCTATCTGCGCATCTGGCTCGCGGTGGTGGCGGTTGTCACGGTGCTCACGCTGGCCGCTGGTTGGTTGTGGCAGCAGGCGCTTGATGAAGACCGTGCCGAGCGCGATGCCCGCGTGACCCGCACGATCGTGATCCGCGATGCGACGCGCGATGTCATTGGTGAGTCGCCTGCACGAGCGGTGCGCATCCCTGGTGGTGGCTGGGAATTCGAAGTTCTCATGAAAGACGGGCAGAAGCTGTTCGTGCTGCTGCCCCGTCCGAACCGCCCCGAGGGCGTCAACAACCCGGGCCGCCGCGCGCCAGCCTGGCTGCAGACGCCGACCGGGTTCGCCTGGCTGCTGGGCTTTGTGGCGCTGGCGGTGGCGCTGGGCGCCTACCCCATCGTGCGGCGTCTCACCAAGCGGCTGGAAGGTTTGCAACAGGGCGTCGAGCGCTGGGGCGACGGCGACCTGTCCACCCGCTTGCCCGTGCAAGGCCAGGACGAAGTGGCCTTTCTGGCCGAGCGCTTCAACGCCGCTGCCGAGCGCGTGCAGACCTTGGTGAAGTCGCACAAATCTTTGCTGGCCAATGCCTCGCACGAACTTCGCTCCCCGCTGGCCCGCATCCGCATGGGTCTGGAACTGCTGGGGCGCGACGCCGTGGGTGCGCAGCAGCGCAGCGAGATGGCGCGCAGCATCGACGAACTCGATCAACTGATCGACGAGATCCTGCTGGCCAGCCGGCTGGACCTGCGTGACGCCGGCGATGCGTCGACCCTGGGCCCCACCGAAGAGGTGGACCTGGTGGGGCTCGCCGCGGAGGAGTGCGCGCGAACCGGGGCCGATCTGGATATCGCGCCGGGCACCCCGTCCGTGCTGGTGCAGGGCCACGCCAAGCTGCTGCGCCGTGTGTTGCGCAACCTGCTGGAGAACGCGCGCCGCCATGGCCGTGCTGCCAGCAGCCCCGACGCAGTCGGCGCCGAGGCCGATGTGCGCCTGCGGCTCGCCGTCGAACAAGGTGCTGGCCAACACGCCGCGCGCACCGCCGTGCTGTGGGTGGAAGACCGAGGCCCGGGAGTGCCCGTCGCCTTGCGCGACCGCATTTTTGAAGCCTTCTACCGCCTGCCCGGTGCCAGCGAGCGCGAAGGCGGCGTGGGTCTGGGCCTGTCGCTGGTGAAGACCATCGTCGAGCGCCATGGAGGGCGGGTGCATTGCGAAGACCGGCCCGGTGGAGGCGCGCGGTTTGTGGTGAGCTTGCCGATCTGACGTTCTTGGTGAAAATTACCTAGAAGCTGTGCTGCTTTTGTACTCATAAAGTGGCCAACTCCCCCAGATTGGGGATGGCCGAACGGCCTTTGGTCCATCACAATGAGAGTTGTTGCTGTCACAACATGTCCAAGAACAGACCCGGCAAACCCCATACGTCGCTCAGCGCGTTTGAAACTGGTCTCCCAACGACGTCCCTTCAAGGACTTTCAAAAGCCACCGCAAGGTGGCTTTTTTTTGCCTGACACCCTTTTTCGTAGACATCCCTGGGGCCTCGCTCTGCGCTCTGGATACACTCGACAAAGGTGTGATCAAACGTAACTTGCCTGTGTTGATATCGGGCATCTACCCCTCCCGCGAATTTAGAGGAGATGCCGCTCAATTTTAAGTAACGATCCAGGATAAAGATTCAATGAAATCAGCGGCGTTCATGGAAGGGGAAGTTGGTCGAACGCTGGGCCGTTTCAAGTCGGCCTTCTGGTCTGTCGGATTCTTCAGTCTTGTGATGAATCTGATGCTGCTGGTTCCGTCCCTGTACATGCTTCAGGTGTACGACAGGGTCTTGCCGAGTCGCAATGAGACCACCTTGGCCATGTTGACGGCTTTGGTACTTGGTTTGTACGCCATCTCGGGGCTCCTCGACTTCTTGCGGGCGGCAGCCATTTCCCGTATCGGCGCTCAGTTTGACGAGTCACTTTCGTCCCGAACATTCGAAGCGGCGTTTCAGAGCAATTTGATCAAGCCCCATGCGCATGTGACGCGAGCCTTCAGCGATCTCTCGCAGTTGCGTCAGTTCTTCGGAGGCTCCTCGGTATTTGCCTTTTTTGACGCGCCTTGGTTACCCGTATATTTGGCGGTCATCTTTTTGTTCAATTTCTGGTTGGGTGTCTTTGCAGCGGTCGGTACGGTGATGCTGATTGTTTTGGCGCTGCTCAACAAATGGGTCACCGCCAAGCCCTTGGCTGCAGCCAATCAGGCATCGTTTCAGGCGACACAAGCGGCTGCCAGTACGTTGCGCAACGCGCAAGTGGTTCGATCAATGGGTATGCTGGCACCGCTGTACCAGCGATGGCGCAGCATTCACCAGAAATCTGTTCAGCACCAGCTCATGGCCTCAGACTGGGCGAATGTGATCGCGGCAACCACACGCTTTGTGAGACTGGCATTGCAGTCGCTGGTGTTGGGCTTGGGCGCACTGCTGGTGCTGGAAAATTTGATCAGCCCCGGCATGATGATCGCAGCCTCTATCCTCATGGGTCGAGCGCTTGCTCCGGTCGAACAAGTCATTGCCGTGTGGCGTCAATGGGGGAGCACGCGTGATGCACATCGGCGTCTTGAAGACTTGTTGCGCGAGCAACCCGAGCAGGCAGAAGCCTTGCCGCTGCCCGACCCAACCGGCCAGTTGGTGGTGGAAAACCTGTCCGTGGTACCTCCAGGCGGGACCAGGGCGACCGTCAGCGCCCTCAATTTCTCACTGGTACCTGGGGATGTCCTGGGACTGCTTGGCCCCAGTGGATCAGGCAAATCAACGCTGGCCCGGGCCTTGGTGGGTGTGTGGGCGGCGTCTGCCGGGGCGGTGCGAATCGATGGCGCAGAGCTGACAAAGTGGAGCCCCCACCACTTGGGTCTGCACATGGGTTATCTGCCGCAGGCACTGGAGCTCTTCGAAGGATCCATCGCCCAGAACATCGCTCGATTCGGTGAGTTGGACTCCAAGAAGATCGTTGCTGCATCCACGCAGGCGGGCGTGCATGAACTGATTCTCCGGTTGCCCAACGGGTACGAAACCATGCTGGGTGACGGCGGCGCCGGCTTGTCGGGCGGACAGCAGCAACGCATTGCGCTTGCACGAGCGATCTACGGCTCACCAAAAATTTTGGTGCTGGATGAGCCCAACGCGCATCTGGACGAAGCGGGAGAGCAGGCATTGGTTCAGGTGATCCAGCGACTGCGCCAAGGTGGCTGCACCGTGATTCTGATCACCCACCGCAGCAGTTCGCTGGCTGTAGCCAACAAGATACTGGTGTTGAGGGACGGCGCACTGCAGATGTTCGGACCCAAGGAGCAGTTGATCGCTGCGTTGACCAGCAGTCAGCAGCAGTCGGACGGCAAGACCCCAACAGCACCGAGGGCACAAGACCATGCAGTCTGAGTCGTTTGACGGAATGGTTCGCGCGTCTGAGGTGCGGTTCTTGCGCTTCGGCTGGGCGGTGATTCTGTTGGGGGTGGGAGGGTTTCTGGCCTGGGCCTATGTGGCGCCGCTGGACCGAGGCATCGCTGTGCAGGGGGCACTGGTCGCCGAGGGCAATCGCCAGTCGGTACAACACACGACAGGTGGGCGAATTCAGTCTTTGATGGTCCGCGAAGGCGAAAGGGTCGTCGAGGGCCAGGTCCTCATGCGCCTCGACAAGACGCAGTCGCAGGCATTGCTTAATTCGTCGATGGCGTCCGAGCGTGGTCTGGGTGAGCAAATACAGGCCACGCTGCAGACAAAGGGCAGCAAGCAGACCCAGGCGCAGCTGCTGGATCAACAATTGGCAGGCTTGCGACCGCTCGCGCAGGAAGGCTTGGTGCCTGCCAACCGGGTGCTCGAAATGGAGCGACAAGCGGCTCAACTCAAGGGACTGATCGCACAGGACAGCGGTTTGGTAGCGCAGGCACAGCAGCAATTACAAGAAGTGCGTGAACGGATCTTTTCGCAGAAGCACGACGTTGAGCAAGCAGAGATCCGTGCGCCTGCTTCAGGCGTTGCCCAGTCATTGAGTGTTTTTGGTCCGGGGGCCGTCATTTCACCTGGTCAGGTGTTGTTGGAAATCGTGCCCGCCAGCGCAAGACTGCTTGCTGAGGCTCAGGTCCCGGTGAATCTCATCGATCGCTTGCAGCCAGGGCTGCAGGTCGAGTTGATGTTCACCGCACTGAACCAGGCGCAGACGCCCATTGGCAAGGGAGAGGTGCTGGTTGTTTCGCCCGACCGCATCGTGGATGAAAGAACGGGTGTGCCGTACTACCGAATCCAGACGTCCATCGAAATGGTCAACATGCCCAACGGGGCGCCCGGTTTGCGCCACGGCATGCCCGTCGAGCTGTTTGTAAAGACGGGCGAACGGACACTGGTCAGCTATCTGTTGAAGCCGTTGAACGATCGAATGCGTTCCGGCATGAGGGAGAACTGATCCGATGTCACTTGTCCAGCGTGTCGGTGGTTGGGTGCTGTGTGGATTGTTGACTGCGCAGCCCTCTTTTGCGCAGGAGCGCGAGCCATTGAAGGCGGGTTCAGCGCCCATCAAACATTTCTTGCTGGCAGCATATCGATCTGCGCTGATCCACGATCCTGTGTATCGCGGTGCGCTGCAGGAAGAAGCTGCGGCGAGAGAGTTGATCGTTCAGGCAGAGGGAGCCCGGCGACCTGAGGTTGCACTGTCTGCCTCCGTTGGCGCCAACCGATTGCACCAAAGCGCGGGTGCTTTTTCCCGCAGCAGCGACTACCTGGGCAATGGTATTGCCGTGCAGTTGAGACAACCGCTGATCAACAAGGATCTCGACAGCCGCGAAAGGCAGGCGTATCTGCGTGTTGATCAGGCCAGTGCGCTGGTGGCAGTCAGGCATCTGGACCTGACGCGACGCGTTGTTGATGCGTTTCTGCAGTTGGTGCTGAACGACGCCACGCTGTTTCATGCGAGAGATGAGGTTCGGCGCCAGTCGGAACTGGTCCAGACCGCAGAGCGTGCGCTTGCATCAGGAGAGGGCACGGTGACCGAGGTGTTGGAAGCCAGCAGTCGCCACCAGTTGCTCAAAGCCCAGGTGAGTGCAGCGCTGAACGCGCGCGACAATGCTCGGGAAGCGTTGGAGGCGATCACCGGTGAGTCGGCGGAATGGCAGATGCAGGCCCCGACGTCAGCGGTGCGCTTACCTGCTGTTCTTGACGCTGGGGGTGATTTCCCTGGCCCACAGCACCCCGAGATCTGGTTCAGGCGTTTGGCGTTCGAGTTGGCTCAAGAAGACATCAAGCAGGCAAGGGCACCTTACGAGCCCCGGCTGGAATGGGTGGCGTCCGTATCTCGAAGCGACTCGGACACGGTCACTTCGATCAATCAGGTCAATACCGTCGTGAGTGCAGGACTCCAGTTCAACATGCCGCTGTATTCGGGCGGTCGCCAGGACAGCGTCACGCGACAAGCGACAGCCAGGCTGGAAAAGGTGCAGACCGAGGTCGACGAGACGACCATCAAACTGCGGCAGGAAAAGCGCCAGGCAAGGCGAGGTGTAGAGACGGCTGCAGAGCGGCTGAGTGCCTTGCAGGCGGCGTTGTCATCCACAGAGCAACTGATTGCAGCGACCCAGAGAAGCATGCGCGGTGGCATTCGATCCCGCCTCGACCTGATCGTTGCCGAGCGCCAGCTCGCTCAAGTACGCCGAGAGCAAAGGCAGGCGTTGGTTGAATACCTCGGGGCTTGGTGGCGCCTTAGTGCGGCCAAAGGAACCGTGTCCGACGACGATTTGATTCAGCTGGACCAAGCACTTTTCTGAGTCGAGCGGTCCTCCATACCCTTCGTTGCCTCTGTCATGAACATCCTGTTGGTGCATCAAAACTTTCCAGGCCAGTTTCGCCACGTTGCGCCCGAACTGATACGCGACGGCCACAACGTCGTGGCCCTCAGCGTCAATCCATCCCCGGTCTGTCCGGGCGTGCAGCGACTTTTGCACTCGCCCCAAGTCAACACCGCTGCTTTGGGCCCGAATGCTCCGGCCCATTGGCGCGAGTTGGAAAGCAAGATTGCCAGGGGGGAGTCCGCCGCCAAAGCCATGGTCGAATTGAAGGTCAAAGGCTTCGTTCCGGATGTCGTGTTTGTTCACCCGGGTTGGGGGGAGGCTTTGTTTGTCAGAGATGTTTTCCCGCGCGCGCGGTTGCTCATCTATGGTGAGTACTACTATGGGCAGGAGGGTGGGGACGTCAGTTTTGACCCGGAGTTCTCCAAACCCGACCTCGGCAGTCAGCAACGGGCCCGCCTGAAGAACACCCATCTGTTGCACGCCATGGCGGTCGCCGACGCAGGCCTGTCACCCACGCAGTTTCAGAAGGAACAACATCCTCTGTGGTTCCAGGATCGAATCACCGTCCTGCACGACGGCATCGACACGGGACGTTTCAAACCCGACGTTTCGGCCAGTGTTCAGTTGAGAGCGGCGGGCGTGACTTTGTATCCCGGCGATGAGGTACTGACTTTCGTTGCGCGTGAGCTCGAGCCATACCGGGGCTACCACACCTTCATGAGAAGCCTGCCGCATCTGCAGGCCCTGCGGCCTCAGGCTCGGGTTGTCATCGTTGGTGGTGATGGCACCAGCTATGGCTCACCCGCGCCCGCGGGGACCACTTGGAAACAGCACTTTCTCGCTGAAGTGGTCGACCAGCTCGACATGAGTCGGGTGCACTTCGTTGGCAAGTTGCAGCACGAGGTGCTGACTCAACTCATGCAGGTGTCGGCTGCCCACGTGTATCTCACCTACCCTTTCGTGCTGTCGTGGTCGCTGCTCGAGGCCATGAGTGTGGGCTGCGTTATCGTCGGTTCGGACACCGCGCCGCTGCGTGAGGTCATTACCCACGGCCACAACGGCTTCCTGGTTGGCTTCTTTGACCCGCAGGCGTTGGCGCGCCAGGTGGCCCACGCGCTTGAACACCGGCATGAGATGGGAAACATCCGCACAGCGGCACGCCAAACGGTGGTTGAAAGGTGCGACCTCAAGACCCGCTGCTTGCCCGCCTGGATGCGCTTCGTGCTGGGTGAAGAGCACATCTCACAGACTGCCGTATGAACAAGACCCTGTTGCACGTGGGCTGCGGACCCAAGACCCGCCATCACACCACGCCCGCGTTTCGGAGCGACGGCTGGGATGAGATACGCCTCGACATCGACCCCGCAGTGCACCCTGACATCGTTGGCACCATGACCGACATGTCCGGTGTGCCCGACGCCAGTGTCGATGCGCTTTTCTCCAGCCACAACATCGAACACCTTTACCCCCACGAGGTCCCCGTGGCGCTGCGCGAGTTTCGCCGCGTTCTCAAGCACTCGGGCTTCGTGGTTGTCACTTGCCCCGATCTGCAGTCCATCTGTGCCGAGGTGGCCGCCGACAGGCTCACCCAGACGGTCTACCAGTCACCGGCCGGGCCGATCACGCCGCTGGACATGCTGTACGGTCACCGTCCTGCCATGGCCCGCGGCAATTTATTCATGGCGCACCGTTGCGGTTTCACCCAGAAGGTGTTGGTGGCCACGCTTCAGCAGGCGGGTTTTCCCGTGGCGGCCGGCAAGCGACGTGCATCGCCACATTTCGACTTGTGGGCGTTGGCCACGGCACAGCCCTTGGAAGAGGTAGAACTCCGCACCCTGGCATCGCAGCACTTCCCCGCCTGAGGCGCGCCATCCCTCCCCCTTTTTGAGTCTCAACCGATGATGAGGAAGTCGTTGGCGAGGTTGGGGTTGCCGGAGAGGGTGGCCAGGGTGATGGCGGCATCGCCACCGGCGCCATCGGCGTCCCAGGTCAACGCGCCGGTTCCAGCGTTGTAGTCGAGGCCGGCTGCGGCCAGGCCGGCCTCGTTGGTCACCGCGCCCACCGCTGCGGTGATGGTGGTGAAGACCGACTTGCTCAGCGCTATCTTGTCCACGCCGACCTGGAAGTCGGTGATGGTGTCGGTGCCTGTGAGGCTGTTGAGCACGAAGCGGTCGATGCCTGCACCTCCATTGAGCACGTCATCACCAGCGTTGCCGGTCAGGGTGTCGGCACCGTCACCGCCCGAGAGGTTGTCGGCCCCGTTGCCGCCCTGCAGGTTGTCGTTGCCCAGACCGCCATCGAGCACGTCGTCACCGGCCCCACCCAGCAGGATGTCGTTGCCGCCCGCACCGAAGATCGTGTCGTTGCCCAGCCCCCCGTTGATCGAGTCGTTGGTATTGGCGTAGCCCCTCAGCACGTCGTTGCCGTCGGTGCTCTGCAGCAGCAGGGCCTGGATCTGTGCCTGCGTGAGCGTGAGCGCACCATCGGAGAAGCGGAACTGCTCGACCGTTGCCGTGGTGTTGACCAGATCGTTGAGGAAGAAGTCGGTGACCACCAGCGTATCCACCGAGGCATTGCCATCGTCGTTGTTGGTCAGGGTCAGCAGGAGGTCGTTGCTGTCGCCGCCGGTGCGCGAGAAGCGCGCCTGGCCATCGGCCACGTTGCCGCTGTCCACGTCGATCACCACCACGTCGATGTTGGTGGCCACATCGGTGGTTTCGGTCACGGTATCGATGCCGCTGCCCACGCCGAAGCGGTAGGTGTCGGCACCGGTGCCGCCCAGCAGCAGGTCGGTGCCCGCGCCACCGCGCAGGGTGTCGTTGCCCACGCCGCCTTCGAGCTGGTCGTCACCGTCACCGCCATTGAGCACGTCGTTGCCCACGCCACCTGAGAGGGCGTCGTTGCTCACGGTGCCGTTGATAGTGTCGTTGGTGGGCGAGCCCAGCAGTGCGAGCAGGTCGGCTACCGACTGCGCACCGTCGCCGAACTCGACCGTCTCGATGGTGCGAAGCGTGACCGTTTCGCCGGCACCGACCAGCAGCGCATCAGTGAGGTTGATGCGCGTGATGGTGTAGTCGGCCAGGTTGCCTGACAGCACGGCCAGATCGGTACCAGTCCCGCCGTCCAGCGTGTCCACACCGCCACCGCTGACCAGCGTGTCGTTGCCCACCCCGCCGATGAGCAGGTTGTTACCTGCGTGGCCGGTAATGACGTTGTTGCCTGCGTTGCCGGTGACGTTGACCGTGATGCCCGCGCCTGCCGTGACCACGGCGTTCTCCACGTTGAGCGTCATGGCGTAGGTGCCCAGCGCGGTGAAGCCCAGTTCCACCGTATCGTCGCCCCCGCTGCCCACGGCGGTCTCGTTGACGATGTCGGTGGCCACGTTGAGGCGGTAGGTGTCGTCGCCAGCACCACCGATCAGGGTGTCGTTGCCCAGCCCGCCGTCCAGCGTGTCATTGCCCAGCCCCCCATTGAGCACGTTGGCACCAGCGCCACCGGTCAGCAGGTTGTCCAGTGCGTTGCCCGTCACATTCACGCCAGCCAGCGCGGTGGTGACAGTGGCGTTCTCGACGTTGGCGGTCAGGGCGTAAGTGCCGGCTGCGGTGAAGGCCACCTGCACTTCATCTGTGCCTTCATCTGCAGCTTCCACCACCACGTCGGTGGCCACGTTGACGATGAAGGTGTCGTCGCCCAGACCACCGATCAGCGAGTCGTTGCCCAAGCCACCGTTCAAGGTGTCGTTGCCACCAAGGCCATACAGCGTGTCATTGCCTGCAAGAGCGTCACCCGAGTTGTTGTCATCCGCAGTACCAACCCAGCTGTCATTGAAGGTGCTCAGTGCGTTGTCCAGCAACAGTGCCAGGTTGATCGTGCCGTCGTCGAAGACAAAATTCTCGACGTTGCGAACTGTCACGGTTTCCGACCCGTTGGAAAGACGAATGTCGGTAACGTTGAGGCGCTGAACGGACCCATAGTCGGCCCGGTTCCCTCCCAGGATCAGCGTGTCCTCGCCAAGTCCTCCGTCAATCGTATCTACACCCGCGCTGCCGTCGAGCGTGTCGTTTCCGTCTCCGCCCACCAGACTGTTGTTTCCGGTGTTGCCCTCGATCACGTTGTTCAGTGCATTACCGGTGATATTGATGGCACCCGTGCCACCGGCTGTGGCGTTTTCGAGGTGGGCGCCCAAAACATAGGCTCCAGATGCGATGTTGACCAGCACAGTGTCGGTGCCGGCTCCGTCGACCTCTTGAATCACATCGGTCAGCACGTTGATGGCGTAGGTGTCGTCACCAAGGCCGCCGGCCATGGTGTCGTTGCCCAGTCCGCCGTCCAACGTGTCATTGCCGGCGCCGCCCACCAGGCTGTTGGCCAGGACATTGCCCGTTCCGGCAAAGTCGAGGGTGCCGGTGTAGATCAGGTTTTCCACCTGTGCGGTGTTGCTCAAGTCGAAGGAGGCCAAGTCGGTACGCACGGTGTCGGTGCCACCCTGCGCCAGTTCGCCCTGCACCACGTCGCCCGGGGCATCGACCACGTACACGTCGTTGCCCGCGCCGCCATTGAGTGTGTCGTTGCCGGTGCCTCCGTCCAGCGTGTCGTTGCCCAGGCCCCCCGTCAATGAATCGTCGTCGGCAAAGCCCGAGATGCTGTCGTTGCCGGCCAGGCCGTCGATGTTGTCTGCTCCCGCAGTGCCTGTGAGGAAGTCATCGAACGGTGAGGGTGCCCCCTCCACCAGTTCAAGGAAGCTGATTGTCTGGTCGTCAAACTCGAAAGATTCGACGTCTCGCACAACAACGGTATCGATACCGTTGGTGATCACCGCCGAGGTGGCCAGCGTTCGCGACACGGTTGACCACTCGCTCCGGTTGCCTATAAGCACGCCCAGATCCGTACCGATACCGCCGTCCAATGTGTCGCTTCCGCCTCCGCCTTCCAGCGTGTCGTTGCCCGCGCTGCCCACGAGGCTGTTGGCACCCCCGCCGCCGATCAGCACGTTGTTGAGCGTGTTGCCCGTGATACCCACGTTGCCCGAAGTGAGCAGCGTGGCGTTTTCGACGTTGGTGCCCAGCGTGTAAACGCCAGCGGCGATATTCATCATTACCGTGTCGATGCCGCTGCTGCCGGTGGCTGTCTCGTTGACCACATCTGTCAAGGTATCGATCACATACAGATCATTGCCCGCTCCACCAATCAGAGTGTCGCTGCCAGCCCCACCGCTCAAGGTGTCATTGCCGGCGCCTCCAGTCAGCACGTTGTTACCGGCACCGCCCACGAGTGCATTGTCCAGGGCGTTGCCGGTCAGGTTGATACCGCTCAGGGCCGATGTGATGGTCGCGTTCTCTACGTTGGCGCTCAGAGCGAAGGTGCCAGCGGCCGTCAGGCTCACTAAGACTTGGTCGGTACCTTCGTCCGCAAGCTCGATCACCTGATCGGTCAGGACATCGACGTAGTAGGTGTCGTCTTGCCCGCCGCCCATCATCGTGTCGTTGCCAGTGCCGCCGATCAATGTGTCGCTGTCGGCGCCCCCGACCAGTGAGTCATTCCCTCCACGACCCTCAAGCTGGCTGCTGTCGTTGCCGCCGATCAGCGTGTCGCCGAAACTGGAGCCTGTCACGCCTTCGATGTTGCTGAGCGTGTCGGTGCCGCCATAGCCGTCTTGTGTGGCAAGCCCTGTCAGCAGGCTCACGTGCACGCCCTGACGCGCGGTGCTGTACTGCACCACATCAACGCCGCCTCGGCCGTCAATGGTGTCGTTGCCAGCACGGCCCTCAAACATCTCGAAATAGCCGTCGGTGTCGAAGGTGTTGCGGTCGCTGCCTTCGATGGTATCGTTGAAGTCCGAACCCCTCACCTGCTCGATGCCGATCAACGTATCGCTTCCGCCCAGGCCATCGTTGCTGGTCACGCCGTTTTGAAGGCTGAGGTTGATACCTGCCGTGGAAGACGCGTAGTCGGCCCGGTCGAAGCCGCCGCCTCCGTTGAGGGTATCGTTGCCCGCACCGCCGCGAAACACTTCGATCAATGCGGTGTTGGTGTAGTCAAGGCCTGCGGTGGCCTGGCCTCCCGCCAGCAAGTCGTCGAATGCCGAACCGAAGACGCCCTCCATGTTGACAAAGGTGTCGTCGCCAACGCCCGCGCCTGTGGCCGTGCCGTTGACCAGGTTGACGGTCACGCCGCCCGTGGCGTTGTCGTAGCGCAGGATGTCGAAGCCACCACGGCCGTCGATGAAGTCGTTACCACCCGCACCTTCGAACAGCTCTGTGTAGCTGGAGGTGTCACTACCGCGAATGGTGTCGGCATGACCTGAGCCGCGCACCTGCGAGAAATTGGACAGCGTGTCGTTGCCCGA
>JBBQSX010000037.1:0-22318 GCA_038213545.1 Burkholderiales bacterium | reverse complement strand
GGCCGAGGCTGTGTGGAAACGCCATGGCCACGCCAGTATTGCCGATCCCTTGCTTCATGAGGTGCTCATGAGGCCCTCAGGTCACCCAGGAGCTGCATTTTTAGTTTGACCGCGTTGGCGGATTTGACGCACAGCAACGCTCCTGCATGAGGGCAAATAAGCCTCAAAGGGCTCATGCCCCCACAAGCCGTATCGCCTTCATCGTTTCCGCTATCCCCAGAATTCGCATCACCCGCTTGAGGTTGTAAGCGAGCACGTGCAGGCTCATCTCGGTGCCCACATGTGTCAGCGTCTTCGTCAGGAAGTGCGTCGAGCCCATCCAGTGCTTCAACGTGCCGAACACATGCTCCACGGTGCGCCGTCGCAAGGTCATGGCGTCGGGCTTGCGGTCCAGTCGCTGCTGCGCGCGCTCGAGCACCTCTTCATGTTCCCAGCGTCGGATGCGCCGGTAGCTGCTTGGCGTGCACTTCGCCTTCATCGCGCAGCCCGGGCAGGCGCTGGGCCAGTAGAGATGGACGTTCAGACCACCTTTCTCCAGCGTGCTGAAGCGGTAGATCGCCCGCTCGCCCGCAGGGCACTGGTACTCGTCGTCTTTGGCGATGTAGATGAAGTCACTCTTGTCGAAGCGCCCCTCGGCCTTCGCGTTGGAGGTCATGGGCTTGGGCACGAAGGCGGCAATACCCGCGTCCTCGCAGGCCTTGATCTGTGGAGCATTGAAGTAGCCACGGTCTGCAAAGGCCTGCAGTTGCTTCGTGCCCATGGCCTCGCGTGCCGCTTGCGCCATCTTGCTCAGTTGTGCCCGGTCGTTGCCGACGTTCGTCACCTCATGCGCCACGATCAGGTGGTGTTTGGCATCGACTGCGGCTTGCACGTTGTAGCCCACCAGCCCTGAGCCCTTGGCCTGCGAGACCATGGAGCGCGAGTCGGGGTCGGTGGTGGAGCGCTGCCCGTCGGGCTCGCTCTTCAACTGCTCCTGGGTCTCGTCGAGCTGGCGCATCTGCGCGCGAAGCGTCCGGAGCTTGTCTTTCAGGCGTTCGGTCCTGGCTTCCACCTCAGCAGGCTGAGTGCGATCAGCCGTCTCCAGTGCATCGAGGTAGCGCTGGATGCTTTCCTCGATCTGCCGCTGGCGCGCCTCGATCTTGGCGGGCGTGACGTTGCGGTCGCGGCTGTTGACGGCCTTGAACTTGCTGCCATCGATGGCCACGATGGCCTGGGAGAAGAGCTTGAGCTCGCGACACAGGCCGACAAAGCGGCGGCAGACGTTGCGGATGCCCAGAGCATTGTTGTGACGGAAGTCGGCGATGGTCTTGAAGTCGGGCGCCAGACGGCCGGTGAGCCACATCAGTTCGACGTTGCGCTGGGCCTCGCGCTCCAAGCGGCGGCTGGACTGGATGCGGTTGAGATAGCCGTAGATGTAGAGCTTGAGCAGGACGCCCGGGTGATACCCCGGGCGGCCGGTGACTGCTGGGTCTGCACCACCGAAGCCCAACGCGAGGAGATCGAGTTCCTCGACGAAGGCATCGACGATGCGCACCGGGTTGTCTTCGCCGATATAGTCGTCAAGGCATTCGGGCAGCAAGGTGACTTGCTCGCGGCACTCGCCTTCGATGAATCGCTTCATGGGCACCTCGCTCAAAACGGGTGCCATGATTTTATTTTTGAACAGGCATACCGTGAAGCGTTTTCACACAGCCTCGGCCGATTGGCGTCATCGCGGCCAAGGAAGCATCTTCCTCGGAAATGCGCTCCAAGCTTGGCGACAACACCCCAAGAGACGGTTTTGGTCAGTCGCAGGATTTCGGCGCCAGTCGCATTGACTTTCGTGCGCTGAGCCTGCCCTCGTCAGATAACCAACACGGCTCGGAAGTCGTTCACGTTGGTGTGCGTGGGCCCGGTGATCACGAGGTCGCCCAGCGGCTGAAAATAGCCGTGGGCGTCGTTGCGCGCAAGGTGATCGGTGACCTTGATGCCCAGGCCGGCGGCGCGGGCCAGGGTGTCCGGTGTCACCAGCGCGCCGGCGTTGTCTTCCATGCCGTCGATGCCGTCGGTGTCGGCCGCCAGCGCCCACACACCAGCGATGCCGTTGAGCGCCTGCGCCATGCCCAGACAAAACTCGCCAGCCCGCCCGCCTTTGCCCTTGGCTTGACCTTCCACACGTGGGCGCACTGTGACGGTGGTCTCACCGCCGCTGAGGATCACGCACGGCGTTTTGAAGTCGCTGCGCCCGAGCGCCGCCGAGCGCGCCAGCGCCGCATGCACCTTGCCCACCTCGCGCGATTCGCCTTCGATCTCGTCGCTGAGCACATGGGTGTTGAGCCCGATGGCGCGCGCCGCGGCGGCAGCCGCCTCCAGGCTTTGCTGCGGCGTGGCGATCAGGTGCACTTCATGGCCCTGCAGGCGGGCATCACCCGGCTTGGGCGTTTCGAGTTCGCCGCGCTCCAATTGCGCGCGCACGCCAGCGGGCACGTCGATGCCGTAGCGCTGCAGGATCTCCAGCGCGTCGGCGCAAGTGGTCGCGTCCGCCACGGTGGGGCCGCTGGCGATCACGCTCACGTCGTCACCGGGTACATCGCTGATGGTCAAAGTGACCACACGCGCCGGCGCACAGCCAGCGGCCAGGCGCCCGCCCTTGATCCGCGAGAGGTGCTTGCGCACCGTGTTCATCTCCAGGATGTTGGCGCCGCTGTTGAGCAGTTCGCGGTTGATGCGCTGTTTGTCTTCCAGCGTGAGGCCGTCGGCCGGCAAGGTGAGCAGTGACGAGCCGCCACCCGAGATGAGGCAGAGCACCAAGTCGTCGGCGGTGAGACCTTGCGTGAGCAGCAGGATGCGCTGCGCAGCGGCCAGGCCCGCGGCGTCGGGCACAGGGTGCGAGGCTTCCACCACCTCGATGCGGTCCTTCAAGCCCGCCGGGCGCGGAGGCGTGTGGCCGTAGCGTGTGACCACAAGGCCGGAGATGGGTGCGTCGGCAGGCCACAGGGCTTCCACCGCCTGCGCCATGGCGCCGCCGGCCTTACCGGCACCGATGACCACGGTGCGACCCTTGGGCGGCGGTGGCAGGAACGCGGCGGTGTTGTGCAGCGGCAGCGCACGCTGCACCGCCACATCAAACAGATGGCGCAACAAGGCGCGGGGGTCGTTCAGGCTGGGGGATGGGGTCGTGTTGGGCATGAAGGGAGTTTAGAGAATGCAGACCCTCACCCCAACCCTCTCCCGCACGCGGGAGAGGGGGTGCATGCACGTCAGGCGGCGGCGTCTGGCGCGATCGTGTGGTTCGCCATCAGCTCCAGGCTGCGGCACAGCGCCGAATGGTCCAGCCCCGCCATGCCGTGGGCGGCACAGCTCTGCATCAGTTGCGCCGCGCTGGCGGTGTGCGGCAGGCTCACGCCCAGTTCCTTCGCACCTTGCAGCGCGAGGTTCAAATCTTTCTGGTGCAGCTCGATGCGAAAGCCCGGCTTGAAAGTGCGCTGGATCATGCGCTCGCCGTGCACTTCAAGAATGCGGCTGGCCGCGAAGCCGCCCATGAGGGCCTGGCGCACCTTGGCCGGGTCGGCGCCGGCCTTGCTGGCGAAGAGGAGCGCTTCAGCCACGGCTTCGATGTTGAGCGCCACGATGATCTGGTTGGCCACCTTGGTGGTCTGGCCGTCGCCGTTGCCGCCCACCAGCGTGATGTTCTTGCCCATGGCTTCAAACAGCGGCTTGACGCGGTCAAACGTCTCTTGCGATCCGCCCACCATGATGGTGAGGCTGGCGGCCTTGGCGCCCACTTCGCCACCGCTCACAGGTGCATCCAGGTACTCGCAGCCCAGCGCGTTAATCTTGCTCGCGAACCCCTTCGTGGCCATGGGGCTGATGGAGCTCATGTCCACCACCACCTTGCCCGCCTGCAGCCCCTTGGCCACGCCGTGCTCGCCGAACAGCACGTCTTCCACGTGCGGGGTGTCGGGCACCATGGTGATCACGATGTCTGCGCGGCGCGCCACCTCGGTGGCATTGGTGCAGATGGTCGCGCCTTGCTCGGCAAATGCCTCGGGCACCTTGCTGCGGCTGCTCACAAACAATGTGTGGCCCGCCTTGAGGAGGTTCAGCGCCATGGGCGTGCCCATGGTGCCCAGGCCGATGAAGCCGACCTTGAGTCCGTTGTTGGTCATGTATGTCTCTGCTGTTTTTTCAAAGTGATTGGCCATGGGCCGCGATCCAGCCCAGGCCTCGGTCCGTGCCGCCCGGGGTCGCGTCTTTGGGCTTGTATTCACAGCCGATCCAACCGGTGTAGCCCAGCGCATCGATGTGTTTGAACAGGAAGCCGTGATCGATCTCGCCGGTGCCGGGCTCGTTGCGACCCGGGGTGTCGGCCAGCTGCATGTGGGCAATGCGCGGCAGCAGCTCGCGGATGGTATTGGCCAACTCGCCTTCCATGCGCTGTGCGTGGTAAATGTCGTACTGCAGGAACACGTTGTCAGAACCCACCTCGTCCATCAACTCGATGGCTTGGCGCGGGCGGTTCACAAAATACCCCGGCATGTCGAAGCGGTTGATGGGCTCGATCAGCAGCGGGATGCCGAGTTTTTTGGCCTCTGCAGCGGCGTAGCGCACGTTGCCCACCCAGGTGGCGCGGGCCTGCGCCTCGCTCACACCGGCGGGCACCAGGCCAGCCATACTGTGCCAGCGCTGCACGCCGATCACCGGCGCATAGCTGGCGGCCTTGGCCACCCCGGCGCGAAACTCGTCTTCGCGCCCGGGAATGCAGGCAATGCCGCGCTCGCCCGCAGCCCAGTCGCCCGGTGGCAGGTTGTGCAACACCAGTTCAAGGTGGTGGTCCTTGAGCCGGCTGGCAACTTCTTCGGCCGGATGGTCGTAGGGGAACAGGAACTCCACCGCCTTGAATCCGGCTTTCGAAGCGGCGGCGAAACGGTCGAGAAAAGGCAGCTCTGTCCAGAGCATGGAGAGGTTGGCGGCAAAACGGGGCATCGCGCTCACTCCAGCAGGCCGGCCAACTGCAGGCCTTCACGGCCTTCGGGGTGGCGGCAGTCGATGTCCTCGAACTCGTTGACCTTGTCGATCTCGGTGCCCATCGCGATGTTGGTCACCTTCTCGAGGATGACTTCCACCACCACCGGCACGCGCAGATCGTGGGCCATGGCCTTGGCCTGGGCCAGGGCTCCTTCGATCTTGGCCGGGTCGGTCACGCGCAGGGCCTTGCAGCCCATGCCCTCGACGACCTTGGCGTGGTCCATGCCGTAGCCCTTCAGCGCCGGGTCGTCGACGTTCATGTTCTCGAAGGCCAGCTGGACGCAAAAGTCCATCTCAAAGCCGCGCTGGCTCTGGCGGATCAGGCCCAGGTAGCTGTTGTTCACCAGCACCACCACCAGCGGCAGCTTGAACTGCGCGCCCATGGCCAGCTCCTCGATGAGGAACTGGAAGTCGTAGTCACCGCACAGGCCGACCACGGTCTTGGTGGTGTCGCTGGCGGCCACGCCCAGGGCGGCCGGCAGCGTCCAGCCCAGCGGGCCGGCCTGGCCGCAGTTGATCCACTGGCGCGGCTCGTAGACGTGCAGGAACTGCGCGCCGGCGATCTGCGACAAGCCGATCGTCGTGACGTAGACGGTGTCGCGGCCGAAGGCTTTGTTCATCTCTTCGTAGACCCGCTGCGGCTTCACAGGGATCTGGTCGAAATGCGTCTTGCGGTGCATCAGGCGCTTGCGCTCCTGACAGCGGAAGACCCAATCGGAACGGTCCTTCAAGGCGCCGGCGGACTTGCGCTCACGCGCCACCTGCACGAAGAGTTCCAGCGCCACCTTGGCATCGCTGACGATGCCCAGATCGGGCGTGAAGACGCGGCCGATCTGCGTGGGCTCGATGTCCACGTGCACGAAGGTGCGGCCCTTGGTGTAGGTCTCCACGCTGCCGGTGTGGCGGTTCGCCCAGCGGTTGCCGATGCCGAGCACGAAGTCACTCGCCAGCATCGTGGCGTTGCCGTAGCGGTGGCTGGTCTGCAGGCCCACCATGCCGGCCATCAGCGGGTGGTCGTCAGGGATGGTGCCCCAACCCATCAGCGTGGGAATGACGGGCACGCCGGTGAGCTCGGCCAGTTCCACCAGCAGATTCGAGGCATCGGCGTTGATGATGCCGCCACCGGCCACGATCAGGGGCTTTTCCGCGGCCTGCAGCATGTCGAGCGCCTTCTCGATCTGCTTGCGGTTGGCCTGCGGCTTGTAGACGGGCAGCGGCTCGTAGGTGTCGATGTCGAATTCGATCTCGGCCATCTGCACATCGAAGGGCAGGTCGATCAGCACGGGGCCCGGGCGGCCGCTGCGCATCTCGTGGAAGGCCTGCTGGAAGACGCGCGGCACGAGGCCGGGCTCGCGAACGGTGACGCTCATCTTGGTCACAGGCTTGGCGATGGACTCGATGTCCACAGCCTGGAAGTCTTCCTTGTACAGCCGCGCACGCGGTGCCTGGCCGGTGATGCACAGGATGGGGATGCTGTCGGCGCTGGCCGAGTACAGGCCGGTGATCATGTCGGTGCCAGCAGGGCCGCTGGTGCCGATGCAGACGCCGATGTTGCCGGCCTTGGCGCGGGTGTAGCCCTCGGCCATGTGGCTGGCGGCTTCGACGTGGCGGGCCAGGATGTGGCCGATGCTCTCGCGCTCGCGCAGCGCGGCGTACAACGGGTTGATGGCTGCGCCCGGCACACCGAAGGCCTGCGTGATGCCCTCTTTTTCCATCACGAGCACGGCGGCCATCGCGGCTTTCATCTTGGGCATGTCAGTCTCCAGTCGGGTTGTTGTGTGCACCAGATCCTATGCAGCCTGTGGGGTTTTGGGAATGTCACCAGCGGTACGCTGATTCGATACCTGAGGTATGCAATGGGTCTTTTGATGGCTAACATGCGCCGATGGATCGTTACAAGGAAATCGAAGCCTTCGTGCAGGTGATGGAACACGGCAGCCTGGCAGCGGCCGCCATGCACGCAGGCATCACGCCAGTCATGATGGGGCGGCGCATCGATGCGTTGGAAAAGCGGCTGGGCACCCAGCTGATGCACCGCTCGACCCGCCGGCTGGCGCTCACCGAACAGGGCGCCACGTTTCTGGACGAGTGCCGCGGCCTGCTGGCCCAATGGGCCAGCGCTGAAGCCACGGTCTCTTCGCAGCGCCACAGTGCCAGCGGTCACCTGGTGGTGTCGGCCCCCGCAGCGTTCGGACGCATGCATGTGGCGCCGCACGCCAGCGCTTTCCTCAAGACCAACCCGCACGTTCGCATCTCGTTCAATCTGACGGACCGCGTGGTGGACCTGGTGCGCGACGGCTACGACATGGCCCTGCGCATCGGCAACGTGATCGACCCGAACTTCGTGGCCATCAAGCTCGCCACCAACCAGCGCGTGGTGTGCGGCACGCCAGCCTACTTCCGCAAACACGGCAAGCCCAAGACGCTGGAGGATCTGAAAGCACACAACTGCCTGGCTTTCAACCTCCAGGGCGGCCAGCAGCGCGGCTGGTATTTTTTGCAGGACGGCAAGACCGTGACGGTGCGCGCCGAAGGCAATCTCGACTGCAACGACGGCGAGTTGCTGCACCGCTGGACGAGCGAGGGACTGGGACTGGGTTGGCGCAGCACCTGGGAGATCCAGCTGCAGCTGCAACGCGGTGAGCTGGTCACCGTGCTGGACGAATTCGCCCTGCCCGAGTACGACATCCTGGCGGTGTACCCGCAACAGCGGCACCTGCCAGCCAAGGTCCGCTTCTTCATTGAACACCTCAAGAAAATCTACGCGCGCCCAGGCTACTGGCTGCGCGACACCCCATGACCTCCCTGCTGATCGACAACGCAACCTGCATCGCCACCTTCGACCACACCGATCCGGCGCAGGGGCGCGAGTTGAAGGATGCTTCGCTGTTGGTGCGCGACCACCTCATTGAATGGATCGGCCCCGCAAGCGAAGTGCCGGCTGCGCTGCGCGACGCGGCTGACGAGACCATCGACGCACGGGGTCACCTCGTGATGCCCGGTCTGGTGAACACGCACCACCACATGTTCCAGAGCCTCACGCGTGCGTTACCGGCGGTGCAGAACGCCGAGCTGTTCGGCTGGCTGCGCGGGCTGTATCCGGTCTGGACCGGCCTCACACCCGAGATGGTGCAGGTGTCCACCCAGGTGGCCATGGCGGAACTGCTCATGAGCGGCTGCACCACCAGCAGCGATCACCTCTACCTCTACCCCAATGGCGTGCGGCTGGAAGACAGCATCGAGGCCGCCCAGAAGATCGGCATGCGCTTCATGGCCACGCGCGGCAGCATGAGCGTGGGGCAATCCGAGGGCGGCCTGCCACCCGACTGCATGGTGGAGCGAGAAGACGCGATTCTGAAAGACAGCCGGCGGCTCATCGAGACCTGGCACGACGCACGCCCGGGCGCCATGCTGCAGATCGCGCTCGCACCCTGCTCACCGTTTTCGGTGAGTCCCGCGCTCATGAGGGAAAGCGCGGCGTTGGCCCGCTCGTTCAAGGGCCAGGGGGTGCGGCTGCACACGCACCTGGCCGAGAACGACCACGACATCGCCTACAGCCGGGAGAAGTTCAACCGCACGCCCGCGCAGTACGCGCAAGACCTCGGCTGGCTGGGCGACGACGTGTGGCACGCCCACTGCGTCAAGCTCGACGACAACGGCATCTCGCTCTTCGCAGCCAGCCGCACCGGCGTGGCGCACTGCCCCTGCAGCAACATGCGTCTGGCCTCCGGCATTGCCCCGGTGCGCCGCATGCTGGACGCGGGCGTGCCCGTGGGCCTGGGGGTGGACGGCAGCGCCAGCAACGACGGCGCGCACATGGTGGGTGAAGCGCGCCAGGCATTGCTGCTGGCCCGCGTGGGCCGCGCGATGCAGCCGCCTGAGCTGCGCGGTGGCAAGACCTTCTTCGGCTGTGATCTTGGCCCGGCCGAGATGACGGCGCGCGACGCACTCTTTATCGCCACACGCGGCGGCGCACAGGTGCTGGGGCGCAGCGATGTGGGCCATCTGGCGCCCGGCCTGTGCGCCGATCTCGCCTTGTTCGACCTGCGCACGCTGGGCTTCGCCGGCGGCGCGGTGCACGACCCGCTGGCCAGCCTGCTGCTGTGCGCCAGTACACAGGCCGCCTGCACAGTGGTCAATGGGCGGGTGGTGGTGCGGCAGGGTCAGCTGACCACGGTGGACCTCGGTCCGCTGCTGGAAAAGCACAACCGCCTGGCCAGGGAACTGGCGCAGGCGGTTGCTTGAGGGGACTGGGAGAGACGGTCAGGCCCGCGCAACACCCGTCTTGAACACCGCCACCGATTCCACCAGCTGCAGCGCTTGCTGCTTGAGGCTGTCGGCCGCTGCGGCGCTCTGCTCCACCAAGGCGGCGTTCTGCTGCGTGCCCTGGTCCATGCGGGTGATGGCCTGACCGACCTGCGCCACGCCCGAGCTCTGCTCGGAACTTGCGGCACTGATCTCGCCCACGATATCGCTCACCCGGCGGATCGACGCGACCACCTCCTGCATGGTGGTGCCCGCCTGATCGACCAGCGCCGAACCTTGTTCGACCCGGTCCACGCTGGCACCGATCAGGCCCTTGATTTCCTTGGCGGCTTCAGCGCTGCGCTGTGCCAGGTTGCGCACCTCGCCCGCCACCACCGCGAAGCCGCGGCCCTGCTCACCAGCACGCGCGGCTTCCACCGCGGCGTTGAGCGCCAGGATGTTGGTCTGGAACGCGATGCCGTCGATGACACCAATGATGTCGCTGATCTTTCGGCTGCTTTCGTTGATGCCCTTCATGGTCTGCACCACGCGGCCCACCACCTCACCACCCTGAATGGCCACGCTGGACGCGCTCTGGGCCAGCTGGCTGGCCTGGCGTGCGTTGTCGGCGTTGTGGCGCACGGTCGTGCCCAGCTGTTCCATGGTGGCGGCCGTCTCTTCCAGTTCGCTGGCCTGCTGCTCGGTGCGGGACGACAGGTCCTGGTTGCCCGCGGCGATCTCGCTGCTGGCGTGCGACACGTAGTCAGAGCTGCGGCGCACATCGGTCACCGCCTTGGATAAATCCTCCTGTATGGTCTGTAGCCAGGCCAGCAGGCTGTCGGAATCGCCCTTCTTCAGGTGGATCGGCGTGGTCAGGTCGCCTTCGGCCACGGCGCGGGCAATACCCACCGCGGTGCGCGGCTCGCCACCCAGCTGGCGCAGCATGTTGCGGGTGATCATCGTCGCCAGACCAATGCCGATCGCCAGCGACAAGCCGATCAGGCCCATCACCGCAAACCGCGCCTGGTTGTGCACCGTGGTCACCAACGTTGCAGAGGCTTCGCCGCCGTCGTAGTTGAACTGGATCAAGCCGTTGAGAGCCGAGACCACTTCGTCAAACGCCATGCTGGAGAGTCCGTCGGCGATGTCGGCGGCGTCCACCTGCTGCTTGGCGCGCCCGAGCTTGATGACCTTTTCGTTGGCCTGCAGGTAGGCGGTCCAGGCGGTCGAGAGCTTGGCGGTGAGCTCCGTCTCTTCCCCGCCCGACACACGCCCCTGGTAGCCCGTGAACAAGGCCTGCAGGGACTTGCCGGCCTCTTTCATCTTGTCTTCGTACTCGGCGTGGTAACTGCCATCTTCGGTGCGGCTGTGCTTGATCTCGAACTCGCGGAATTCGACAGCGAGCGCGCGGGCATCGGACAAGGCGCCCACGCCCTTGAGCCATTTCTGGGACAGCGCGATGGCTTCCCCATCCACGCTCTTCAGACCCACCAGAGCGGTGGCGCCGAGGGCGGCCGTCAACACCAGGATGGACGCAAACGCGCCGAAGAGTTGCTGGCCCACCGTCAGTCGACGGAGCCAGCCAAAAGGATTGGGAAGATTTTTCATCGCGCCACCGCCATCACTTCTTGTGACCGATATAACTGGCGCCGATCACCTTGCCGCCTGCATCCTTGATGGGGTTGTAGCAAGCGTCAAAGGCGGTGCCGAGCACGTCGATGGGGCCGCAGAACTGCTGGCCCTTGCTCAAGGAATCGTAGGCGGCGTTGCGGGCGAGCTGGGTGCCCACGCCGCGCTTGCCTTCGGGCGTGAGCACGTTGGTGCTCACGCGCACGAACTCGTCGCCTTCTTTCACGAAGACGGTCGCGGTGGCCTGGTGGCTCTTGCGGATGCCGTCGACCACGTCGAAGTTGTTGTTGATCTTGCGCTCGCCGAAGAACAGGGCAGGAACCGTCTTGCCGGCGACGTTGTCTGTGCCCTCGACACGCGGCGCGCCGATCTTGGTCAGACGACCGTCGAGGTCGGAGATGGTCGCCTTGGGATCGTTGGCGTGGGCGAAGGAAGCAGAGACGGCCAGTGTGGCCAGCATCAGGGCGCGGTTCAGTTTCATGACGACTCCAGTAAGGACAGGTTGAAGGTGGGCATCCCGAGGGGATGTAAACCCATATCGGTAACAACTTGTCGGACTTGAAGCCGATGTGCATGACCCCTGATCCTCCGAGGGTCATTCCATGCCTGCCGGGTCGCTGCGCCCCGCTCCACGAACTCCAATCTGACAAGAAGCCATTCTGTAGGGCGGTAAGCACGCTTCAAACGCGAAAAAGACGCGGCTTCACCACCCAGTTGGCGCTTTGCAAAACCGTGGGGTCAGGCTTGCTGGGCGCCAGGCAACTGCAGTGGCCGTTCTTCAAACTCGGTGTTGAGCACCACGGTGCTGGTGGTGCGGGCCACACCCGGGATGGCCTTGATCTTGTAGAGCACGTCTTCCAGCGCACGGGCGTGCGTGGTGCGGATCTTGGCCAGGAAGTCGTACTCGCCAGCCACGCTGTGCAGCTCGAGGACCTCGGGCATCTCGCGCAGCAGTGGCGCCACCTCACGGCAGTGGATACCGCCGTCGTTGCGGATGGCCACAAACGCCGTGAAGCGCAGGCCCACACGGTCGGGATCGACGCGCAATGAAAAGCGCTCGATCACGCCGCGCTCCACCATCTTTTTCACCCGCTCGTGCACAGCCGCGGTGGACAGCCCCACCTCGGACGCGACATCGGCGTAAGAACGACGGCTATCTGAGCTCAGCGCCGTCAAAATTCTGGCATCCATGTCATCGAGCTGAATATTTGCTTGCATACGGCCTCAATTCTGTTCAAAATACGGCGCCAGAGCGATACACCGGAAATTATCTTACGGAAGCATGGAAATGCCGACATTCATCAGTCCATCTGGACAGAAACACCAGCCAATGCGCCTGTACGGCGCCCTGCTGATTGTGTACATCGTGTGGGGCACGACCTATTTCGCACTGGACCTGGCCATGCAAAGCCTGCCCCCGGTGCTCATGAACGGTGCGCGCTTCGTGCTTGCCGGCGTGGTGATGCTGGCGATCGCTCGCTGGCAAGGCCTGGCTTGGCCCACTCCCTCGCAGTGGCGCAGCAGCGCGCTCATCGGCTCGCTCATGGCCTTTGCAGCCATGGCGCTGGTGGTGCTGGCCCAGCAACTGGGTATCGGCTCGGGCTTGATGGCCACGGTGGTCACCACCATGCCGATGTGGTTGGCATTGTGGACGCGCTGGGGCGGCGAGCGGGTGTCGCTCACCAGCTGGATCGGCCTGGCACTGGGTGCCCTGGGGGCGCTGGTGCTGGCACTTGAAGGCGATTTTTCCGCCACGCCCCTGGGGGCACTGCTGGCTTTCGGCGCACCTCTGTGCTGGAGCCTGGGCTCGTACGCATCGCGCAAGCTCGCCTTGCCTGCGCCAGCCATGGCTTCAGGTGCGCAGTGGTTCATTGGTGGCTTGCTCGGGCTGGTCATGGCCGCCCTGTTCGAACCCGGTGCGCGCCAGTTCGCCTGGACGCAGGTAAGCGCAACGTCGGCGCTGGCGTGGTTCTACCTGGTGGTGATGGGCACCCTGGTCACGCTCAATGCTTACCTGTGGCTGTTGAAAAACACCACCGCTGCGCTGGCCGGCAGCTATTCGTTCGTGAATCCGGTGGTGGCGCTGGGCGTGGGCGTGATGCTCGGCGGCGAACAACTCACCGGCTGGGTGTTCGTGGCCATGCCGCTGATCCTGCTGGCGCTGGCCCTGATCCTCTATGGCCGCCACCTTGGCGCATGGCTGCGGGCTCGCACCAAGAGCATTCGCGTTCACACCAGCGTGGCGCACGCCAGCCAGGCCAGCGAAGCCCCGCGGTAGACACCGCTGCCAGACAAGCGCCATACCGAAGCCACCAGAAAGACGTTGTAAGGCAAGGGCGCAAAGTGCACCCCGGCCGCCAGTTCCATGGCGCCATCGGACGCTGCAATCGCCAGCGCCACAACCGTGGCGAACAGATTGATGAAGGTTCCGACCAGCACGAGGTCGCGCCAGAACAGCACGCGCATCGGCACCTCACTGCGCCAGCGGCTCCTGAAGAAACCAGCAAGACCAGACATCAGGCAGCCGCCAGCAGGCGAACCAGCCAGGCGTTGAGGTCGGCCACCTCTTGAGCACAAACGGAATGCTGCATCGGGTAGGCGTGCCAGTCCACCAGGTAGCCCAGCGCCTGCAGCGCGTCGCGCGATTCGGCGCCGCGCTCAACCACCACCACCGGGTCGTGCGTGCCGTGCGCGAGGAAGATGGGCACATCGCGGTTGGCCCCGGACCGCTCTGCGGCGGTGCTGGCCGCCAGCGGCAAGTACCCCGAAAGACCCACCAGCCCGGCCAGGCGCTGAGGCGCTCGCAGGCCGGCCATGAGCGTCATGGCGCAGCCTTGCGAAAAGCCCATGAGCACGGTTCGCGAAGATGACACGCCGCGCGCGACCTCGCGGTCCAGCAAGCCCTGCACCAGCGCGCAGGACTCGCGCAGGCCAGCATCGTCCTCGCGCCGGGACTGGCCAATGGGCGGGTGGATGTCGTACCAGGCACGCATCTCGTATCCGCCGTTGAGGGTGACGGGGCGCACGGGTGCGCTGGGAAACACGAAGCGCACCGGGCCGACGGCATCCAGGTCCAGCTCTTGTGCGATCGGCACAAAATCGTTGCCGTCGGCGCCCAGGCCGTGCAGCACGACGATGCTGGCCACCGGCGTTGCTGCGGGGTTGCCGCCGGTGATGAGTTCGAGGGTTTCAAGCGTGTGTGAATTCATGACCCACAGCATACCGGCTGCCTATGATGAAGTTCCTTCATTCAGAACCATGCCCATGACACCCGACGCACTGCTGAACCATTTTGACCAAGGCCGCCTCTGGCCGGAGCCTTGTGGCCTGTCGCTGGACGCCGCCTATGCGCAAGCGCTGGCTGTGCGGCAACTGCGCATCGCACGCGGCGAACAACCGCGCGGCTACAAGGTGGGCTTCACCAACCGCACGATCTGGCCGCGCTACAACGTGTTTGCGCCGATCTGGGGCTGCGTGTGGGACAGCTCGCTCACGTTGTGCGAAGAGGAAGGCAACGTGTCGCTCGCCCACACCTGCCAGCCGCGACTGGAACCCGAGGTCGTGTTTGGCATGAAGGCCACGCCCGCACCCGACGCCACGCTCGACGATCTGTTTGCCGCCCTGGACTGGGTGGCGCCCGGCTTCGAGGTGGTGCAGTCGCACCTGCCGGACTGGAAATTTGTGCCCCCGGACACCGTGGCCGACGGCGGCTTGCACGCGCGCCTGCTGGTGGGCCGCCGCACGCCTGTGCTCGAACTGGCCAGCAGCGCCGACGCGCTCGACACCTTGCTGGCGCAGGCCCGGGTGAGCCTGCTCAGGAACGGTGAATCGGTGGAACAAGGTCGGGGTTCAAACGTGCTGGATGGTCCGCTGCGCGCGCTGCACCACTTCACGCAAACCATGCGCGCCTGCCCGGGTGCGCCCGATCTGCTGGCCGGCGACGTGATCACCACCGGCACCTGGACCGATGCCTGGCCGATAGCCCCGGGTGAGCACTGGTCGGCCCGCTTCACCGCGCCCTTGCCCGCCCTGTCGGTGCGCTTCACCGCTTGAGCCGCGCGCGCTTGCAGGTGAAACCCTCTAAACACATGCCAGGAGCCTTGGTAGATTCCTGCGTCATACCCACAACGGAGACACGCTTCATGACCAAGATCGCACCGGACTTGCTGGCACTTCAACGGCTGTACCACTGGGAGAAGACCGCGCCCACCCGCGTGGCCCTCACCCAACCGATGGGCAACGGTGCCGTGCAGGAGTTCACCTGGGCCCAGGTGGCCGACCAGGTGCGCCGCATGGCCACCCACCTGCAGTCGCATGGCTGGGAGCCCGGCTCGAAGGTGGCGATCCTTTCCAAGAACTGCGCCTGGTGGATGATGAGCGACCTGGCCATCTGGATGGCGGGCTATGTGTCGGTGCCGCTCTACCCAACCCTGGCGCCCGAGACCATCCGCCAGATCCTGGCGCACAGCGAAGCCAAGGCCCTTTTCGTGGGCAAGCTCGACGGCTGGGAAGGCATGAAGCCCGGCGTGCCCAGCGACCTGCCCTGCATGAGCTACGCGCTCTCGCCGCCCGACGTGGTGAAAAACTGCGAAGGCTGGGACTCGATCTGCAAACGCAGCCAGCCCCTGCAGGGCGCGCCAGTGCGCGATGGCGACGAACTCGCCACACTCATTTACACCTCGGGCACCACCGGCATGCCCAAAGGCGTGATGCACACATTCGCCAACTTTGCCTGGGCACTCGACTCGGGCCTCAAGCGCATTCCCATGACCGGCAACGACCGCATGCTGTCGTACCTGCCGCTGGCACACGTGGTCGAGCGCATGCTGGTCGAACACGGCTGGCTGCGCACCGGCATGCACGTGTTCTTTGCCGAGTCGCTCGACACCTTCGCTGCCGACCTGCAGCGCGCGCGCCCCACCATCTTTTTCTCGGTGCCGCGTCTGTGGGTGAAGTTCCAGCAAGGCATTCACCACAAGATGCCACCGGCCAAGCTCAACCGCCTGCTCGGCCTCCCGATCATTGGTGGCATCGTGCGCAAGAAAGTGATGAAAGCCCTGGGCCTGGACCAGTGCAAGTTCGCCGCGGGCGGCGCAGCGCCCATGCCCATCGCCTTGTTGCAGTGGTACAGCAAGCTCGGCCTGAACATCAACGAGGGCTACGGCATGACGGAGAACCTCGCGCTCTCCCACATCACCGAACCTGGCAAGAACCAGCAGGGCACGGTGGGCCCGGCGTATGAAGGCGTTCAGCACCGCATTGACCCCGACACCGGAGAGGTGCAAATGCGCAACTCCGCCATGATGCTGGGCTACTACAAGGAGCCCGAGAAAAGCGCAGAGAGCTTCACCGCCGACGGCTGGCTCAAGACTGGCGACAAGGGCACGATCGACAAACAAGGCCTGTTGCGCATCACCGGTCGGGTGAAAGATCTGTTCAAGACCGGCAAAGGCAAATACGTGGCGCCCGCACCGATCGAGGACAAGCTGGTGATGCACGAAGCGGTGGAGGCCTGCGTGGTCACCGGCGCCAACCTCGGCCAGCCGCTGGGCATCGTGATGCTCAACGCCGAAACGGTGACCAAAGTAGCCGATGCCGGAGCGCGCAGCGAACTGGAAGCTTCACTTGCAGCCCACCTCAAGACCATCAACGCCACGCTCGATCCGCACGAGCAGTTGCAGTGCATTGTGGTGGTCACCACCGCCTGGACGGTGGACAACGATGTCATCACGCCGACCTTCAAGGTCAAGCGCAACCGCATTGAAGACCTGTACGCCCGCCACTACGAACAGTGGGAAGCGTCTGGCAAAAAAGTGCTGTGGCAACAAGGTTGAACGTCCACTGAGGGAACATGCCGCGCTGGTTAACATCGCGGCATGCACATCCTCCTCACCGGCGCCGCCGGCTTCATCGGCATGCACACCGCGCTGCGCCTGCTGGCGCGCGGCGATACGGTGCTGGGCATCGACAACCTCAACGCCTACTACGACGTGGCGCTCAAGCAGGCCCGGCTCGCGCCGCTGCTGCAGCACACGGGTTTTCAGTTCGGGCAAACCGACATCGCAGACCGCGAAGCCATGGCGGCTCTGTTTGAGAATCACCGCTTCGACGCTGTGGTGCACCTGGCAGCACAGGCCGGCGTGCGCTACTCGATCACGCACCCCAACGCCTACCTGGACAGCAACCTGAGCGGCTTCGGCCATGTGCTCGAGGGTTGCCGCGCTCAGAAGCTGGGCCACCTGGTGTACGCGTCGAGCTCCAGCGTCTACGGCGGCAACACCAAGATGCCGTTCGAGGAGACCGACGCGGTTGACCACCCGGTGAGCCTCTACGCGGCGACCAAAAAGGCCAACGAGTTGATGGCCCACACCTACAGCCACCTGTACGACCTGCCCACCACCGGGCTGCGCTTCTTCACCGTCTATGGGCCATGGGGCCGACCCGACATGGCCTATTTTTCTTTCACGAAAGCAGTGCTCGAAGGTCGGCCCATCCAGGTTTTCAACCATGGGCAGATGAAGCGCGACTTCACTTACATCGACGACATCGTGGAAGGCGTGCTGCGCGTGCTGGACAAACCGGCCACGCCCGAAGCGGCGGGCGCAGCGCCCTACCGCATCTTCAACATCGGCAACCACGACCCGGTGCCCCTGCTCGATTTCATCGCGTGCATCGAGACCGCGCTGGGACGCGAGGCCGTCAAACAGTTCCTGCCCATGCAGGATGGCGATGTGCCTGCCACTTATGCCAGCACCACCGCCTTGCGCGAGTGGGTGGGTTTTGCGCCGTCAACGCCGCTGGCCGAGGGCATCCAGCGGTTTGTGGCCTGGTACCGGGACTATCACAAAGCCTGAGTCACGCGTTTGAGCACGCCGTCGACGCCTTGCTCGCACAAGCTCAGTACCGCCTCGAACCCCGCCGCGTTGCCATAGTAGGGATCCGGCACTTCCGCACGCTCGCTGATGCCCGCGTACTCCAGAAACAGATGCAGCTTGTGCCTGTGCCCGGCCGGGCACATGCGCTCCAGCTGCGTGAGGTTGTCGCGGTCCATGGCCAGGATCAGGTCGAAACGCTCAAAGTCGTCTTCGGTCACCTGACGCGCACGCTCTTGAAGAATCTGGCTGTAGCCCCGCGCCTGCGCCAGCGCCACGGCCCGCCGATCCGCCTTTTCACCCCGGTGGGCGCCGTAAGTACCCGCCGAGTCCAGCGCCACCCGCTCGGACAACTGCCGGCGCGCCACCTCAGCGTGCATGACGCTGGCGGCCATGGGGGAGCGGCAGATGTTGCCCATGCAGACGAGAAGGATCTTGACCATGCAGGAAGGATAACGAGCCGAAAGACCCGCAAAGCAGTCCCAAAAACAAAACCCGCCAGCGGCGGGTTGTGTCGGATCGATGCAAAGGCGGATCAGATCAGGTAGTCGTCCACACTTTTGCCGGAAGCCAGTACAGCGCGCACCCACTCGGGCTTGCGGCCCGGGCCACCGGCCCAGAGTTCGCCGTTGGGACCGCGGTACTTCGGTGCCGACACCGATTTGGATTTGGTTGGCTTTTTACCGCTGGTCGTACCGCCCAGATCGGCCACCGAAATGCCGAATTGCTTCATTTTGGCCTTGATGTCGGCAATCACGGAAGCGAGTTCGTCTTTGCGCGCTTGTTCAGCCTGAGCCATCAGGGTTTGCGCTTGCGCCATGAGTTCGGAATAGCTGGCCATTGATGAATCCTTTTGTAAGTTGAAACGGATCGAAATGAACGATTGCAATCTGGCGATCCAGACCACATTCTAATCGCGTTTTTCCGGTGCAGCTGCGGCCCACGATCGAAGTTCGTCTGGCAGTTCGGCTTTGAACTCAATCGGGGCATTTGTTACTGGATGGTTCAATCGCAGGCGCCAAGCGTGCAGGAACATGCGCTTCAATCCTGCACGGGCCAATTGCCGGTTGAGCTCGAAATCCCCATATTTGTCATCGCCTGCAATCGGATGACCAGCATTCGAGAGGTGCACGCGGATCTGGTGCGTTCGCCCCGTCTTGATCGTCACTTCCAGCAGACTCAAACCCTCGGGCAGCAAAGCGGCCAGGGTCGCTGGCGCTGCAATGCGGGCCGCCACCTTCACAAGGGTCACCGAATGCATGCCGTCCGGGTCCTCTTTGGTGGTCACCTTCACCCGGCGCTCGCCGTCGGCCAACAAGTATTTGTGCAATGGTTGATCCAGCACTTTGAGTCGGGCCGGCCATGCGCCTTTGACCAACGCCAGATAGGTCTTGCCGGTTTCCCGCTCGCGGAATTGATCCTGCAAGACCTTGAGCGCACTTTTCTTCTTGGCAATCAGCAGCAGGCCGCTGGTTTCGCGGTCCAAGCGGTGCACCAATTCCAGCAAACGGGCATCTGGCCTTGCCTGGCGCATTTGTTCAATGACACCAAAACTCACTCCGCTGCCGCCGTGCACCGCCACCCCGGCGGGTTTGTCGATGGCGAGAAACGCTTCGTCCTCAAACACGACCGGAAATTGACGCGCAGGCGCGGGATTGAGTTGTTTTTCTTCGGCGCGTTCCGACAGCCGAATCGGTGGAATGCGCAACACATCACCGGTCTGCACCCGGTCGTCGGCCCCCACGCGGCCCTTGTTGCGGCGCACCTCGCCCGAACGGATGATGCGGTAGATGTGGGTCTTGGGAACGCCCTTGAGCTCGCGGATCAGGAAGTTGTCGAGCCGTTGCCCGGCCGACTCTTCGTCCACCGTGAGGTACCGCACGGCGGCGGCTGGAGAGGTTGGGGGCTGGGACAAGGGAAATCGAGGGGTGAGCGGAGGGGAAATAGGACACCAACGTGGTGGATGGCTGTCTATAATGCGTCACTCGCGTCACGTGCTGTAAGTGATTGATTTGCCTTGAGTTTAAGGCACGCACCGACGGCGCAGACCTCCCGGCCCGAGAAAGCGGGAGACCGACGCGAGATGGTTGCCACCCGCAGCACCCGGCACCCCCCACCGCATCCGCAGTCATTCCCCTTGGAATCCTGGTGCGGCCAAGGTGCGGTCGACGCTGCGGGCGAACCAGTTGATGAAAACAGCGAACCCGATTACGGAATAACCTCAATCGACCAGCTTCCAATGTGGAGCTGGTCGAGGACAAAGTGAACACAGAGATAACCCGGCCAGATCCATGTCATTGACAGCCATCCAGCCTTCCCTGCTCACCCAACTCCACGCGCCTACGCCCTGACCTGGCGGTTCGACGCGGCACCTCGGTGCTCGCCTGTGTTGAACGCCTTCCCCGAACCGCGGGTCAACGGCTCTCCGGCAATTCCTCCCCCGTTCGCTTTTTCCGCTGGTTCACGGCGAGTTGACGCTTGTGGTTGTCAAACCCGGGCGTCCTTGTGTGTTTGAACGAAGGAAATCGCATCATGAAACGCATGCTGATCAACGCCACGCAGGCCGAAGAGCGCCGGCTGGCCATTGTGGACGGGCAAAAACTGCTCGACTACGAAATCGAAATCGAAGGTCGCGAACAGCGCAAGGGCAACATTTACAAGGCCGTCGTCACGCGCGTCGAGCCTTCCCTGGAAGCCTGCTTTGTGGACTACGGCGAAGACCGCCACGGCTTCCTGCCATTCAAGGAAATCTCGCGCCAGTATTTCGCCGCGGGTGTGCCGGTCAACCAGGCCCGCATCAACGACGTGATCCGCGAAGGCCAGGAACTGCTGGTCCAGGTGGAAAAGGAAGAGCGCGGCAACAAGGGCGCAGCCCTCACCACCTTCGTGAGCCTGGCTGGCCGCTATGTGGTGCTGATGCCCAACAACCCGCGCGGCGGCGGCGTGAGCCGTCGCATCGAGGGTGAAGATCGCCAGGAACTCAAGCAGGCGCTGGACCAGCTTGAGTACCCCAACGGCATGAGCATCATTGCGCGTACCGCCGGCATCGGCCGCGACGCGCCCGAGCTGCAGTGGGACCTGAACTACCTGCTGAAACTGTGGAACGCCATCGACGGCGCAGCCAAAGGCGGCAAGGGTGCCTACCTCATCTACCAGGAATCGAGCCTGGTGATCCGCGCGATCCGCGACTACTTCAACGGCGACATCGGCGAGATCCTGATCGACACCGACGACATCTTTGAGCAGGCGCACCAGTTCATGAGCCACGTGATGCCCGAGCACGGCCATCGCGTGAAGCGCTACCGCGACGACGCACCGCTGTTCTCGCGCTTCCAGATCGAACACCAGATTGAAACCGCCTACAGCCGCACCGTGCAGTTGCCCAGCGGCGGCGCCATCGTGATCGACCAGACCGAAGCGCTGGTGGCCGTGGACGTGAACTCGGCCCGCTCCATCAAGGGCGGCGACATCGAAGAGACCGCCACCCGCACCAACCTGGAAGCCGCTGACGAAGTGGCCCGTCAGGCGCGCCTGCGCGACCTGGGTGGTTTGATCGTGATCGACTTCATCGACATGGACGAGTCGAAGAACCGCCGCGACGTGGAAAATCGCTTGCGCGACGCGCTGCGCCAGGACCGCGCCCGCGTGCAGTTCGGTGCCATCAGCAAGTTCGGCCTGCTGGAAATGAGCCGTCAGCGCCTGAAGCCTGCGTTGAACGAAGGTTCGTCCATTCCCTGCCCGCGCTGCGGTGGCTCCGGCCACATCCGTGACACCGAGTCGTCGGCGCTGCAGATCCTGCGGATCATTCAAGAAGAGTCGCTCAAGGACAGCACGGCCGCCGTGCTGGTGCAGGTGCCGGTCGAAGTGGCCAGCTTCCTGCTCAACGAGAAGCGCACCGAGATCACCAAGATCGAACTCAAGCAACGCATCAACGTGCTGCTGGTGCCCAACAAGTCGCTGGACACGCCCAACTACAAGCTCGAGCGCCTCAAGCACGACGACCCACGCCTGGACAGCCTGGACGCCAGCTACAAACTGGCCGACGAGCCGGACGAAGCCACCGGCTTCACCCGCCGCAGCCAGGAACGCACCAACAAGCAGGAACCGGTGATCAAGGGCGTGCTGCCCGACGGCCCGGCGCCTGTGGCCGCACCCCGTCCAGAGGTGGTGGCACCTGTGGCAGCGCCTGTCGCCGCCAAAGTGGCCGCTGCCCCAGTGGCAGCTCCGGTGGCCGCTGCACCCGCTGAAAAAGGCTTCTTCGGCTGGCTCAAGAGTCTCTTCGGTGGCGCCGACGCACCGACCATGGCGCCGAAGCCAGCCGCGACCGCGCCGGTTGCCAAACCGGGCGCTCGCGAAGAGCGCGCCGAGGGCCGTGGTCCACGCGAAGGTGGGCGTGAGGGCGGCCGCGAAGGTGGCCGTGATGGCCGCGGTCGTGGCGGACGCAACGGTGCCGAAGGCCGTGGCCAGCGCGAAGGTGGTCGTGAAGGCGGCCGTGGCGGTCGCGAAGGTCGCCCGGTCGAAGGCCGCGAACCGCGCGCCGAAGGTCGTGTGGAAGGACGCCCGGA
>JBBQSX010000036.1:0-23157 GCA_038213545.1 Burkholderiales bacterium | reverse complement strand
CCTGAAAGGCGCCCTGGCCTGGTGTCTGGGAGCTGCGTTGGTCGTGGTCATGGCGGCATGGCTGGTGAGCGCCATGTCCGGGTGGGCATGGTGGGCACAGGCGCTGGTGCTGGGTGCGCTGCTCAAGCCGCTGCTGGCCTGGCGCATGCTGCGCGACGAGGTGTGCGCGGTGGAGACGGCGCTGAACGGGTCGCTGGCGGCGGGGCGCGAACGACTCTCATGGCTGGTGAGCCGTGATGTGTCCGAGCTGGATGCTTCGCAGGTGCGCGAAAGTGCCATCGAATCGCTGGCCGAGAACCTCAACGATTCCGTGGTGGCGCCGTTGTTCTGGTTTTCTGTTGCCGGGCTGCCCGGCGCCGCGCTCTACCGCTTTGCCAACACGGCGGACGCCATGTGGGGCTACCGCGGTGAACGCAATGGCCTCGACTGGACCTGGGCCGGCAAGTGGGCCGCGCGGACCGACGACGTGTTGTCGTGGGTGCCGGTGCGCATCACCGGCGCCTTGCTGGGCCTGCTCGGTGCCGCGCGGGGGCTGCCGACGCTGCCGGCACAGGCGCGGCGAACACCGTCACCCAACAGCGGCTGGCCCATGGCCGCGATGGCGCTGGCGCTGGACGTGCGCCTGAGCAAACCCGGCGTGTACGAACTGCACGGCGCGGGCCGCAGTCCGCAAGCCGCCGACACCAAACAGGCGCTGCAACTGGCGGGGCGTGTGGTGCTGGCGCTGGCCGTTGCAGCACTGGTGTTGGCCGCTTGTGTGTGGAGGTGGGCACCATGACGATCACACACGGCGGACCCGACGCCCTGGGTGTTCCGCGCTGGGACTTCTCCACCAACGCCAATGCCTGCGGCCCTTGCCCGGGTGTGCTGGCCGCCGTGCGGCAGACCGACGCGCGCCATTACCCGGACCCCGCGCACACGGTGCTCCGCGAATCGCTCGCGGCCTTTCATGCCGTGGACGCCGAGCGCATCGTGATGGCCGCCAGCGCGAGCGAGTTCATTGGCCGCATCACCGCCTGGGTGGCGCGCGAGGGTGGTCTGCGGGTCTGGCTGCCCGCGATGGCTTATGGCGATTACGGCCGCGCTGCGCAGGCCTGGCGGTTCGAGCAATTGAACGAGCCGGCACGCGCCCACCTCGCCTGGCTGTGCGAACCCTCCAGCCCGTTGGGCCAGGCCGAGCCGCAGGCGCAGGCCGTGGTGGCGTCGTGCGCGCAGGTCGTGCTCGACCGTGCCTATGAGCCGCTGCGCCTGAGCGGGCACTGCAGCCTGGACCCCAACGTGTTGCAGCGGGTGTGGCAACTCTGGACGCCCAACAAGGCGATGGGATTGACCGGTGTGCGCGGTGCGTACGCCATCGCGCCGGTGCATGCGGTGGCAGACGCGCGCGCACTCGATCAACTGTCGCCCTCCTGGCCGCTGGGCGCGCACGCCTTGGCGCTGCTGGGCGCTTGGGTGTCACCCGCCGCTCAGGACTGGCTGGCGCAGACCCTGCAGACCTTGCGGGCATGGAAGCGAGAACAAAGGGACCTGCTGAAAGATCTGGGCTGGCGCGTGTTGCCCAGCGATGCGAACTGCGTCTGCGCCGCGCCGCCGCGCACCATCGACGCGGCGGCCCTGCGCGCGGCCGGCATCAAGCTGCGCGACACCACGTCGTTCGGCCTGCCCGGCCAATGGCGTCTGGGCGTGTTGCCGCCCGTGGCGCAGGCCGCGTTGCACATGGCCTTGCGCGAACAGGAGCGTGTGGCATGACCGCGCGCTGTGTGATGGTGCTGGGCACGACCAGTGGCGCGGGCAAGAGCTGGCTCACCACGGCGCTGTGTCGGCATTACGCCAGTCAAGGCTTGAAGGTCGCGCCGTTCAAAGCGCAGAACATGAGCAACAACGCCCGGGTCGTGGCCGGCGGCGAGATCGGCAGTGCCCAGTACTTCCAGGCGCTGGCCGCACAAGCCGAGCCCGAAGTCCGCATGAACCCGCTGCTGCTCAAGCCCGAGGCCGACACGCGCAGCCAGGTGGTGCTGATGGGGCAGGTGAACGAGGCCCTGTCCAACATGCCGTGGCGTGGTCGCAGCCTGCACGTGTGGCCGCAGATCGCTGCTGCGCTGGATGCGCTGCGCGAGGACAACGACGTGGTGGTGATCGAAGGGGCGGGCTCGCCGGCCGAGATCAACCTGCACGCGAGCGACATCGTGAACATGCGCGTGGCGCTGCATGCCCAGGCGCGCTGCCTGCTGGTGAGCGACATCGACCGGGGCGGCGCCTTCGCCCACCTCTACGGCACCTGGGCGCTGTTGCCCGCCGAGGAGCGCGCGCTGATCCACGGCTTCGTGCTCAACAAGTTCCGGGGTGACGCCAGCCTGCTGGCGCCCGCGCCGCAGATGCTGCAAGACCTCACCGGCGTGCCCACGGTCGCCACGCTGCCGATGTGGTGGCAGCACGGCTTGCCGGAAGAAGATGGTGTCTTTGACGACAGGACGCGCGCCTCCGGCGCCGTGAGCAAGACGGTCGCCGTCATCGCCTACCCCCGAATCAGCAACCTCGACGAATTCCAGCCCCTCAAAAATGTGCCCGGCGTGCGCCTGGTCTGGGCGCGCGCACCGGCCGACTGCGCGGGCGCCGACTGGATCGTGCTGCCCGGCAGCAAGGCCACGGCGGCGGACCTGGCCTGGTTGCGCACGCAGGGGCTGGACCGCGCGATCGCCGCGCACGCTGCGCAGGGCGGAGCAGTGCTCGGTGTGTGCGGCGGCCTGCAGATGCTGGGCGAAGCGCTGATCGACACCCACGGCATCGACGGCAATGCGCCCGGCCTGGGTCTGCTGCCGCTGGTGACGCAGTTCGATCTGCAGAAGACCGTGCGCCACACACACACCACCTTCGGCGCGCTTCATGGCGTGTGGTCTGCGCTTTCGGGCGTGGGCGCCGCCGGCTACGAAATCCACCACGGCCAGACCGCGCAACACCCGGCCATGGCGGCGGGTGGCGATGTTGCGCGCGAGGTGTTGCCCGACGGTCTGGGCTGGCAGAACGCGGCGGGCAATGTGCTGGGCGTCTACCTGCACGGCCTGTTTGAAGACCCGCGCGTGCTGCAAGCGCTCTTTGGCGCCAGCGCACCCACGCTGGAGACCGTGTTCGACGGCCTGGCCGATTTCATTGAAACCCACTTCGAGCACGGCGTGCTCGACCAACTCATCGCACCATGAACACCAGCATTCCCGACATCACCCAGCCCGAACTCGCCAAGACCCTTCAGCGCGCGCTGGACACCAAGACCAAGCCGCTCGGCTCGCTCGGCCGCATCGAGGCACTGGCCCAGCGCATCGGCTTGATCCTGGGCACCACGGCGCCCGAGCTGCGGTCGCCGCAAATGCTGGTGTGCGCCGCCGACCACGGCCTGGCCGCGCGCGGTGTGTCGGCCTTCCCGAGCGATGTGACCTGGCAGATGGTGGAGAACTTTCTGGCCGGTGGCGCGGCGGTGAGCGTGCTCGCGCGCCAGCACGGCATCGGGCTCACGGTGGTGGACTGCGGCGTGAAGCACGACTTCGCCGAACGCGATGGATTGATCGTCAGAAAAATCGCCCACGGCACGGCCGACGCGCTCGAAGGCCCGGCCATGAGCGCGGCCCAGTGCGCGCAGGCCATCCACAACGGCCGCGAAGTCTTGAAGAGCCTGCCGGGCAACGCCTTGCTGCTCGGCGAAATGGGCATTGGCAACACCTCTGCCGCCTCGATGCTGCTGGCCCGCCTGGCCGGGCTGGACGTGGCCGAGGTGACCGGCGCGGGCACCGGGCTGGACGCCGCAGCGGTCCAGCGCAAGATCGGGATCCTGAGCGAGGTGATGGAGCGCCATGCCGACGCGAAGGCGCCGCTGGACGCGCTGGCGGCCTTCGGCGGTTTCGAGATCGCCACGCTGGTGGGCGCGGTGCTGCAGGCCGCCGAAGAACGGCGCGTGATCGTGGTGGACGGCTTCATCGCCACCTCGGCCGTGCTGGTGGCCGCGCACCTGCAGCCGCACGTGTTGCAACGCTGCGTGTTCGCGCACCGCTCAGGCGAACGCGGCCACGTCCTGATGCTCGCCCACCTCAAGGCCCAGCCACTGCTCGATCTGGGCCTGCGCCTGGGCGAAGGTTCGGGCGCGGCGTTGGCGTGGCCGCTGCTGGTGAGCGCGTGTGCGCTGCTGCGCGAGATGGCGAGCTTCGAGGCGGCTGGGGTGTCGCGCAGCGAAGACGCGCCTGTTCACTTCGAGCAAATCCCCTCCGTTCGCCCTGAGCCTGTCCTTCGACAGGCTCAGGATGATCGGGAAAACAAGGTGCAGGCGAGGGCTTCGACAGGCTCAGCCCGAACGGATATCTGATCGCATGAGCAGGTTCTTTCGCCACTTCCTGCTCGCCCTGCAGTTCTTCACCCGCATTCCGGTGACGGGGCGGCTGGCCGAGTGGGTGGGCTTCAGTCCGGCCATGCTGCGCGCCAGTGCCGCGCATTTCCCGGGCGTGGGCTGGATCGTGGGTGGGCTCACGGCGGCGGTGTTCTGGGGCCTGTTGCTGCTTTTGCCGCCGGTGCCCGCCGCGCCCTGGGCGGCGGCGATCGCGAGCACGGTGTTCGGTGTGTTGCTCACCGGCGCGTTCCATGAAGACGGCCTGGCCGATCTGGCCGATGGGCTGGGCGGCAGCATGGACCGGGGCCGCGCGCTGGAGATCATGAAGGACTCGCGCATCGGCAGCTATGGTGCGATCGCGCTGGTGCTCGTGGTCCTCGCCAAGGTGGCGCTGCTCGCGCTGCTGGCGCAAACAAACGCCTGGCTCTCGGTGGTGGCGCTGTTCGCGGCGCATGTGACCTCGCGCACGGCGCCGCTGCTGGTGATCCGCTCGTTGCCACACGTGGGTGATACACCGCAATCGAAGAGCAAACCCCTGGCCGAGAGCCTGTCCAACGGTGCGCTGGCGGCAGGACTGCTGTGGTGGGCGCTGGCCATGGCACTGGTGGTCTGGCTGTTGCCCGCCGCGCCGTGGACGCAGGCCGTGCTCGGCGCGTTGATCGGCCTGGCCTGGATGTGGCGCCTGCTGGAGCGCCGTCTCCAGGGGTTCACTGGTGACGGGCTGGGTGCCACGCAGCAGGTGAGCGAGGTGCTGTTTTATCTGGGCCTGGCCCTCTCGATGTCATGAAGCTCTGGCTGCTGCGCCATGCGCGTGTTTTGCTACCCGAAGGCCTGTGCTACGGCGCGAGCGACGTGCCGGCCGATGCTGCGCAGACACGCGAGGCTGCAGAGGCCTTTGCGCCGCTTCCGCCTGCGGGCACACCCGTGTGGGTGTCGGGCCTGTTGCGTGCCCAGCAGATGGTGGGTGCCCTGCAGGCCGTGCGGCCCGACCTGGGTGCGGCGCGCATGGACACGCGCCTGAACGAACTGGACTTCGGCCACTGGGAATTGCAGCGCTGGGACGCCATGCCGCGCAGTGCCTTTGATGACTGGATGGCGGATTTTGCGCACCACCGCTTTGGCGGCGCCGAGAGCACGCAGATGCTGCTGTACCGCGTGGCCGCTGCGCTCGCCGATCTGCGACCGGCAAAGACCACCGACGTGGTGTGGGTCACGCACGCCGGCGTGATCCGCGCGGTGCATCACATCGTGGCCAGCGGCGGAGTGCACATTGGTAGTGTGGCCCAATGGCCCAAGGACGCGCCCGAGCCGGGTGGCTGGACCTCGCTGTCTTTCTGAAACACCCCCATCGCCACGCCATGACCCCAAGCTCCATCTCCACCCGCCGCCAGATCATGGCCATGGCGATGCTGGCGCTCGCGCTCATCGGCGGCCTGGTGCGCTGGTTCGCGCCGCAGCCTTCAATGGCGCGTGATGTGGGCTCGTTGCTGATGGTGCTGTGGCTGCCCATCGTGGGCAACGTCATCGGGTGGCTGATGCAGCGCGCGCGGGCGCCCAAACACCAGCTGCAGGGCTTCGTGGCCGGCACCGTGTTCGAACCCCATGCCCGCATTGAACTCACCTTGCTGGCGGCCGACACCCCCCGGCTCAGTCGGCCGATCCGCGCAGGTTACTTCGATGGTGCGTTGGTGCTGGGCTCCGAGGGCTTCACCACCCGCCTCGCGGTACCGTCGGATGGGGAACCGGTGCCCGAAGTGCCTTGCACGCTGGAGGTGCAGTTCCTGAGCCCCGAGTTGGCTTTGGCCCAGCTCACGGAGGGCACCAGGTTCGCCTTGCTGGCTGGCCGCACTGTGCTTGGCACGGGCTCGGTGTTGCCGCTGCAACGCTGAGCCGACCGGGGCCTTTTCAGGCCCGGGTCTTGTCCTTGAAATCGCAATACGCGGCCACCGTGCACTTCGGGCACAGCGGCTTGCGCGCCTGGCACACGTAGCGCCCGTGCAGGATGAGCCAGTGGTGCGAGTCCACCGCGAAGGCCGCTGGCACGCGCTTCATCAGCTGCGTTTCCACCTGCATCGGGTTCTTGCCCGGCGCCAGGCCGGTGCGGTTGCTGACCCGAAAGATGTGCGTGTCCACCGCCATGGTGGGCTGGCCGAAGGCGACGTTGAGCACCACGTTGGCGGTCTTGCGGCCCACGCCGGGCAGGGCTTCGAGCGCTTCGCGGTTGCGCGGCACCTCGCCGCCGTGTTGCTCCACCAGCATGCGGCAGGCTTGCATGAGGTGCCTGGCCTTGCTGCGGTACAGGCCGATGGTCTTGATGTAGCCCTCGAGCCCGTCGAGTCCGAGGTCCAGGATCTTCTGCGGTGTGTTCGCCACCGGGAACAGCTTGCGCGTGGCCTTGTTCACGCCCACGTCGGTCGCCTGGGCGGAGAGCAGCACCGCGGCCAGCAGCTCGAACACGCTGGTGTACTCCAGCTCGGTCTGCGGGTTGGGGTTGGCGGCCTGCAGGGTGGCGAAGAAGGCTTGGATCTGGGCGGATTTCATGGGCGAAGTCTAGCGATCCGGGCGGCTTCAGCGGATTTGGGGACAATGCACGTCTGTTTCATTTCGCTCTGCACGACGAGACCCCGCCATGCCCTTCACCATCCCCTTTGCCGACCGCCTCAACAACGTCGAAACCTCCGCCATCCGCGAGCTCTTCAAGCTGCTGGGCAAGCCCGGCATCATCAGTTTTGCCGGTGGCTTCCCCGACAGTGCGCTGTTCGATGTGGAGGGCATTCGCGAAGCGGTGAACACAGCGCTTTCCGAGGAACCGGGCGCAGCACTCCAGTACGGCGCCACCGAGGGCCACCAGCCCCTGCGAGAACAGATCGCCGGCTTCATGGCCAGCAAGGGTGTGAGCGGTGTGGCAGCCAACGACCTCATCGTCACCACCGGCAGCCAGCAAGGCCTGGACCTGCTGGGAAAAACGCTCATTTCCCCCGGCGACAAGGTGATCGTGGAAGGCCCGACTTTTCTGGCCACCATCCAGTGTTTCCGGCTCTACGGCGCTGAACTCATCACGGTGCCGGTGGACGGTCAGGGCACGCAGACCGACAAGCTGGAGGCGCTGATGGCCGAGCACAAGCCGAAGTTTGTGTACCTCATCCCCACCTTCGGCAACCCCAGCGGTGCGCTCATGAGTCTGGAGCGGCGCAAGGCGGTGCTGGAAATGGCGGTCAAGCACAACACGCTGATTGTGGAAGACGATCCCTATGGCGACCTGTACTTTGGCGAGGCGCCACCGCCCAGCCTGCTGGCCCTGAGCGCCGATGTGCCGGGCAGCCGCGAGCGGCTGGTGCACTGCGGCAGCTTGAGCAAGGTGCTCAGCCCCGGCCTGCGCGTGGGCTGGATGGTGGGCCCGGCCGAGCTGCTGGCCAAGGCCACCATGTGCAAACAATTCAGCGACGCACACACCAGCACCTTCGCGCAGGCCACCGCCGCGCAGTACCTCAAGGCCGGGCGCATGCCCGCCACGCTGGCCAAGGTGCGGCAGGTGTACGCCGAGCGCGCCACCACCATGGGCAACGCGCTGCGGCGCGAACTGGGTGACGCCATCGAGTTCGTGCAACCGCAGGGCGGCCTGTTCATCTGGGCGAGGCTCACGGGGGCGGGCGGCAGGGTGGCCGATGGTGCCGAGCTGGCGAAGCGCGCGATCGACAAAGGCGTGGCTTTTGTGCCGGGCGCGCCGTTCTACGCCCGCAACCCCGACCCGGCGACCTTGCGCCTGAGCTTTGCCACCGTGGGGTTGGAGAAGATCGAAGAAGGTGTGGGCCGTCTCGCCCAGGCCCTCTGATTCAACGGCTGTCGTTCAGTCGGTCGACTGGAACTGCGCCGCGTTCTTGCCCTTGAAAGGCGCATAGAACGCCTTGATGGCCGCCATGTCGGCGTCCACATCGCCGGTGGGTTCAAACAATGGGCCCAGGCCGCTGATCTTGCGCTCGTAGTCCATGTAGGCCATGACGATGGGCACCTGGGCCTCACGGGCGATGTAGTAGAAACCGGTCTTCCAGTAGCGCGTCTTGCTGCGCGTGCCCTCGGGCGGCACGATGAGCTGCAGCGGGCCGTCGGCGACGCGAATGGCCTGGGCTGAGGCCGCCACCAGGTTGGTGGACTGCTGGCGGTTCACCGGGATGCCGCCGAGCCAGCGCATGGCGCCGCCAAACGGCGCGCGAAAGAGGCTCTGCTTGCCCATCCAGCGGATGTTGAGCCGCAGCGCAAAAGCCACCATCAGCGTGTAGGGCAGGTCCCAGTTGCTGGTGTGGGGTGCTGCGATCAGAACGCTGCGCTCGGCATGAGGGGGCAGGGCGCCTTCCACGCGCCAACCGGTGAGTTTCAGGAACCCGATCGAGAAGGCGCGCAGCAGCGTGTTGACGACGGGGGTGGTAAAGATCGTTCGTTGCATGGCGCCGAGTATCGGCGACGGCTGCAGGGTCGGCGTTAGGATGCCCACCCATGAAACCCGAAGACCTGGAGCGCTTGCTCACCGTGGAAATGCCCTTTGGAAAACACAAGGGCCGCGTGATTGCCGACCTGCCGGGCAACTACCTCAACTGGTTCGCACGCGAGGGGTTTCCCAAGAGCGAGGTGGGGCGCCTCTTGCAGCTCATGCACGAGATCGACCACAACGGCCTGGGCGATCTGCTCACGCCTTTGCGGCGGAGTTGATGGCATTGCCTCAGCCCAGTTCCAACGAGTCGAACACCCGGGCTGCGGCGTAAGCATCGTTGGCCGCATACACCAGTTGCGCCTCGGTCAGGTGCGTGTTGGCCCAGTTCGAGGTGGCGGCCTTCTTGGATTTGAGGAAGCGCCGGTTGAACAGCACCGCCACCGCGCCCTTCACACCCATGTCTTTGCGGTAGCCGCGTTCACGGAACACGGTGTTGAGCTCCAGCACGCCGGCTGGCTCAACAGCGAGTTTGGAGACGATGCGTTTGGTGTCATCGCCCAAGCCAAAACCGGCTTTGGTGTACCTGCCGTCGGCAAGCAGGGCGCCCACCTGGGCTGTGCAGTCTGGATCGTGCAACTGGAAGACCCAGGCCCGCTCCAAGGTGGCGAGCTGCACAATGTGAGGCCCGTCGGAGAGCTGGTCTTTGAAGAAGGTGGGCTTGGACTCGGTGTCGAAGCCCCAGACCGCGTGGTCGATCAACTCGGCGCAGGCTTCGCGTGCCTGCCGGGCGGTGTTCACCAGCACGATGCGGTCCAGACCCAGGCGGTCGAAAGGCTCGAGCAGCGCGATCTCGTCTTTGCTGGGCGTGGGGTGTTCTTCACGGGTTGTCATGTGCGGCTCAGGATACCCCGGCGCGCATAATCGCGCGCTTCATTCCCGGACTTGTTCCCTGACTCCACGCCGCCCGAGCGCCCGATCGCCATGAGAAAAACCTTTCAACTGACCCAAGAGGGCCGTCACCGCGACCGCGTGCTCGAAGCCGTCAAGCACGAGATCCGCAAATACCTCAAGCGCGAGCGCCGCCGCGACCTGCCCGAAGGTGTGGATTTTCTGGACTTTGACTGCCGCTGTGGGGCGACGAAAGACACGGCCGAGGTGGTTCACCTGTCGGCCTTGATGGGCAGTCTGGACACGGTGGCCAGAGACGGCGCGACCGAGGCCTATGTGGAGATCCTGGCCAAGCCCGGCGTTCGCCAGGCCCGCCCGTCCGGCGCCAGCGCCAAAGAGGACCATCCGGCACAATCTGCCGATGCTCCCGATCACACTGCCCCCGCCGCCGAAGACCCCGCTGCTTGAGGTGGACAACGGGCCACCCGCCGAGGGTGAGTTCGTTCGATTTCCCGGCTCGCCCTTCGAGCTGTTTTTGCCCTACCCGCCAGCGGGCGACCAGCCCGAGGCGATCCGGCAGCTGGTGGAAGGTGTGAACGACGGCGAGGTGTTCCAGACCCTGCTGGGCGTGACCGGTTCGGGCAAGACGTTCACCATGGCCAACGTGATCGCACGGCTGGGTCGCCCCGCCATCGTTTTTGCGCCCAACAAGACGCTGGCCGCGCAGCTTTACAGCGAGTTTCGCGAGTTTTTCCCGAAGAACGCGGTCGAGTACTTCGTCAGCTACTACGACTACTACCAGCCTGAAGCGTATGTGCCGCAGCGCGACCTGTTCATCGAGAAGGACAGCGCGATCAACGAGCACATCGAGCAGATGCGCCTGAGCTGCACCAAGAGCATTCTGGAGCGGCGCGACGTGATCATCGTGGCCACGGTGTCGGCCATCTACGGCATTGGAAAGCCCGAGAGTTACCACCAGATGGTGATGACGCTTCGGGTGGGCGACAAGGTGGGTCAGCGCGACCTGATTGCGCAGCTGGTGCGTATGCAGTACGCGCGCAACGAGCAAGATTTCAGCCGCGGCAAGTTCCGCGTGCGCGGCGACACCATCGACGTGTTCCCGGCCGAACACTCCGAGATGGCAATCCGCATCGAACTGTTCGATGACGAGGTCGAAACCCTGCAGTTGTTCGACCCGCTCACCGGCAAGGTCCGCCAGAAGATTCCGCGTTTCACGGTCTACCCCAGCAGCCACTACGTGACGCCGCGCGAGCAGGTGCTCAGCGCGGTGGAGGGCATCAAGCTGGAGCTGTCCGACCGGCTGAAGGAGCTGGTGGGCATGGGCAAGCTGGTGGAGGCGCAGCGGCTGGAGCAGCGCACCCGCTTCGATCTGGAAATGCTCAGCGAAGTGGGTCACTGCAAGGGCATCGAGAACTACTCTCGTCACCTCTCGGGCAGCCTGCCGGGCGAGCCACCTTCCACGCTGACCGACTACCTGCCCAAGGACGCGATGATGTTTCTGGACGAGAGCCACGTGCTCATCGGCCAGTTCGGCGGCATGTACAACGGCGACCGCGCGCGCAAGACCACGCTGGTCGTGTATGGTTTTCGGTTGCCCAGCGCGCTGGACAACCGGCCGCTGAAGTTCGACGAGTTCGAGCAGCGCATGCGCCAGGTGGTGTTCGTCTCGGCCACGCCAGCCGAGTACGAACGGACACACGCGGGTCAGGTGGTGGAGCAACTGGTGCGTCCCACCGGCCTCGTCGATCCGGAACTCGAAGTGCGCCCTGCCACCCACCAGGTGGACGACGTGCTGCAGGAAATCCGCATCCGGGTGGAGAAGAACGAACGTGTGCTGATCACCACGCTCACCAAGCGCATGGCCGAGCAGCTCACCGACTACCTGACCGAAAACGGCGTGAAGGTGCGCTACCTGCACAGCGACGTGGACACGGTGGAGCGCGTGGAGATCCTGCGCGACTTGCGCCTGGGCGCTTTCGACGTGCTGGTCGGCATCAACCTGCTGCGTGAGGGCCTGGACATTCCCGAGGTCTCGCTGGTGGCCATCCTGGACGCAGACAAGGAAGGCTTCTTGCGTTCTGAGCGCAGCCTGATCCAGACCATTGGCCGCGCTGCGCGCAACCTCAATGGCCGCGCCATTTTGTACGCCGACAGAATCACCGAGTCGATGAAGAAGGCGATCGACGAAACCAACCGCCGCCGCACCAAACAGGTGGCGCACAACCTGGCGATGGGCATCGAGCCTCGCAGCATCAACAAGCGCATCAAGGACCTGATCGACGGTGTTTACAGTGAAAAGGCGGGCAAGGAAGCCGATCGTTTGGCCGCCGAGAGCGCACACCGGGCCAGCATCGACGAGATGAGCGAAAAGGACGTGGCGCGCGAGATCAAGCGGCTGGAAAAGCTCATGCTGGAGCACGCGCGCAACCTCGAATTCGAGAAAGCGGCGAGCGTGCGCGACCAGCTCGGCCGCCTCAAGGCCTCGGTGTTCGGTGCATCTGGCGTGGACAACGTCGCCTGAAGGTCAACGCCGGTCTTGGCCTCTGCGTTGGGCCAATCCGCCAAGGCGGGAGCCGCAGCGCCTTGAAATCCCTTGTGGTTGAACGAATTCCAGTCGACAGGGTCCCACATTCGTCTGGGTTTCACGAACTGAGACTACGCGGTTTTTTTATGGCCTTTTGAGTCATTTGTTCTGTTTGTCATGGACAAATGACGTTTCTGGTTTAAGATACTGAGCAAATCACTAGGCTTTTAAGCTATACTCGACGAAAACAGTCGGGAAAGCCTTCGATGAAGCGACCCAGAGCGGTCAGGGTGGGCGGAGAAGGGGTTCAGCGGGTTCTGTCCGATGAGCCAGTCAACGACAGTCAAGCCAACATTCAAGGAGCTTGAAAAATGCGCCTCACGACCAAAGGCCGCTTTGCGGTCACAGCGATGATTGACCTGGCCCTGCGCCAGAACAACGGACCCGTCACGCTCGCGGCCATCAGCCAGCGCCAGCAAATTTCGTTGTCTTACCTTGAACAGTTGTTCGGCAAGCTGCGACGCCATGAACTCGTCGAATCGACGCGAGGGCCGGGCGGTGGCTATACCCTGGGCCGCAAGGCATCAGAGATCACCGTGGCTGACATCATTGTGTCGGTGGACGAGCCGATAGACGCCACGCAATGCGGTGGCAAGGAAAATTGCCTGGGTGAAGGCCACCGCTGCATGACCCACGAACTGTGGGCAGCGCTCAACACCAAGATGGTGGACTTCCTGGATTCGGTCTCATTGCAATCGCTGGTGGACGAGCAGCTCGCCAAAGGTGTGGTCGTGGAAAACGCGCCCATGATCAAGCGTGCCATTTCCAGCGCGCCCGTGGTCAAGCCCATTCGTGTGAACGCGCCCAACTCGGTGTTTGCACTGGGTGGAGTTGCGTTCTCCAAATGAGCCCGAAGGCCCGGAGCTCTGCTCCGGGCTGTGCCAGCCGAGTTCGTCATCCGTTTTTAGATTCATACAGCCAGCCCCGAGGCCGCCAGCCATGAGCACTCCCCACTTCCCCATCTACATGGACTACAGCGCCACCAATCCCTGCGACCCGCGGGTGGTGGACGCCATGATTCCCTGGTTGCGCGAGCACTTCGGCAACCCAGCGTCGCGCAGCCACGCATGGGGCTGGGAAGCAGAAAAAGCCGTGGAGACGGCTCGCGAGCAGGTGGCTGCCCTGATTGGTGCCGATCCACGGGAAATCGTGTGGACCAGCGGTGCAACCGAGTCGAACAACCTCGCGCTCAAGGGTGCGGCGCACTTCTACAAGACCAAGGGCAAACACCTCATCACGGTGAAGACCGAGCACAAGGCCGTGCTCGACACCTGCCGCGAGTTGGAGCGCCAGGGTTTTGACGTGACCTACATGGACGTGCAGGCCGATGGATTGCTCGACCTCGAAGCGTTCAAGGCAGCCATACGCCCCGACACCATCATTGCCTCGGTCATGTTTGTGAACAACGAGATCGGGGTCATCCAGGACATCGCGGCCATCGGCGCGATCTGCCGTGAGAAGAGCGTGATCTTCCACGTGGACGCCGCCCAAGCCACGGGTAGGGTCGACATCGATCTGCAGACACTGCCGGTCGACCTGATGAGCCTGACCTCGCACAAGACCTACGGCCCCAAGGGCATCGGCGCTTTGTATGTGCGTCGCAAGCCGCGCATCCGCATTGAAGCGCAGATGCACGGTGGCGGACACGAGCGTGGCATGCGGTCGGGCACGCTGCCGACCCATCAGTGCGTGGGCATGGGCGAGGCGTATCGCATTGCCAAAGCCGAGATGCATGAAGAGAACCAACGCATCCGGGCCCTGCATGAGCGCATGCTCGCAGGACTGAAAGATGTGGAAGAAGTCTTCATCAACGGCCACGAAGAGAAGCGCGTGCCGCACAACCTCAACATGAGCTTCAACTACGTCGAAGGCGAGTCGCTGATCATGGGCATCAAGGGTCTGGCGGTGTCTTCGGGCTCGGCATGCACTTCGGCCAGCCTGGAGCCCAGCTATGTGCTGCGCGCACTGGGCCGTAGCGATGAGCTGGCCCACAGCAGCCTGCGCATGACCATCGGCCGCTGGACGACCGAAGAAGAGATCGACTACGCGATCGCGACGATCAAGGAAAATGTTGCCAAGCTCCGCGAACTCTCGCCCCTGTGGGAAATGTTCAAAGACGGCATCGACCTGTCCACCATCCAGTGGGCAGCACACTGAAGGAGAAAGATCATGGCTTATTCAGAAAAAGTGGTTGACCACTACGAGAATCCCCGCAATGTGGGTTCGTTCGAAAAGGGCGACGACAGCGTGGGCACCGGCATGGTGGGCGCGCCCGCCTGCGGCGACGTGATGAAACTGCAGATCAAGGTCAACCCGACCACGGGCGTGATTGAAGACGCGCGCTTCAAGACCTATGGCTGCGGCTCGGCGATTGCCTCCAGCTCGCTGGTGACCGAATGGGTCAAGGGCAAGACGCTGGACGAAGCAGCAGCGCTGAAGAACAGCCAGATCGCCGAAGAACTGGCCTTGCCGCCGGTCAAGATTCACTGCTCCATCCTGGCCGAAGATGCGATCAAGGCAGCGGTGGACGACTACCGCAAGAAGCACAGCCACTGAGCTGCACAGGCGCCATGTCCATTTCCATTTCCGAAGCCGCTGCGCGGCACGTGACCCGCTACATCGCCAAGCGTGGCAAGGGCGTGGGTGTGCGCCTGGGCGTGAAGACCACGGGCTGCTCCGGCATGGCCTACAAGCTGGAGTACGCCGACGAGATCGCGCCGGAAGACGTGGTGTTCGAGGACAACGGCGTGAAGGTGCTGGTCGACCCCAAGAGTCTGGCCTATATCGACGGCACCCAGCTCGACTTCGTGCGTGAAGGACTCAACGAGGGCTTCCGCTTCAACAATCCGAACGAGCGCGACCGGTGTGGTTGCGGCGAGAGCTTCCGGGTTTGATGCTTTAGTGGCTCCCATTCAAGCCGCCCGCGCGCCACAGCGTCGGCGGCTTTTGTTTTATGAATCTGAACCTGCAGTCCAACGACTTTGAAATCTTCGGCGTCGAACCTCTTTTTGCGGTCGACCGCGGCGCACTCGACGCGCGCTGGAAGGACCTCCAGCGCGAAGCGCACCCCGACCGCTTTGCCACCGCCGATGCTCAGGCACAGCGCCAGGCCATGCAATGGTCGGTGCGCATCAACGAGGCCTACCAGCGCTTGAAGGACCCGCTCAAACGCGCGGCCTACCTGTGCGAGCTCAATGGAGCGCCAATCCAGGCCGAAAACAACACCGCCATGCCCGCCGCTTTCCTGATGCAGCAGATGCAGTGGCGTGAAGATCTGGAGGAGGCCAGCGGTCTGGAAGATCTGGAGCGAATGGCAGACGATGTGGCCACAGCGCGCCGCGCCATGCTGCAGGGCCTGCAGACCACCGCTGACGATTTGCACGACTGGCCCGCGCTGGCGCAGCAGGTCAGAGCCCTTATGTTCGTTGAGCGCTTTGTGCGCGATGTGGAAAGCCGCATCGATCTGCTGGGACAATAGGCGGTTGTTGTTTGAACCGATCGTGACCCATGGCGCTCCTGCAGATTTCCGAACCCGGCCAGTCCCTTGATCCCCACCAGCGCCGCGTCGCGGTGGGCATCGACCTGGGCACCACGCACTCGCTGGTGGCCGCTGTGCGCCACGGCGTCTCCGAATGCCTGCCCGCCACCGATGGCCGCGTGATCCTGCCCAGCGTGGTTCGTTACCTCGATCCCGCCCAGGGCGGCTCGGGTCGGCAGATCGGTTTTGAGGCGCTGGCCGCCCAGGTGCAGGATCCCGCCAACACGGTGAGTTCGGTCAAGCGCCTCATGGGCCGCAGCCGCGCGCAGGTGGTCGACGTGGACAAGCTGTCGTACAACGTGGTCGAGCAGGACGGCATGGCCATGGTGGAGACGGTTGCGGGACGCAAAACACCGATGGAGGTGAGCGCCGAGATTCTCGCAACGCTGCGTTTTCGCGCGGAAGACAGCTTCGATGACGAGCTGTATGGCGCCGTGATCACCGTGCCGGCGTACTTCGACGACGCACAGCGCCAGGCCACCAAGGACGCGGCGCAGCTCGCCGGCATCAACGTGCTGCGCCTGATCAACGAACCCACGGCCGCTGCCATCGCCTACGGCCTGGACAACGGCTCCGAAGGCGTCTATGCCATTTACGACCTGGGTGGCGGCACCTTCGATATCTCCATCCTGCGCCTCACGAAAGGCGTGTTCGAGGTCATGGCCACCGGCGGCGATTCGGCCCTGGGCGGCGACGACTACGACCAGGCGTTGGCCGCCTGGGTGCTCGCTCAGGCCGGCGTGAACATGCCGCTCAATGCTTCGGAGCGTGCCGCGATGCACGCCGAAGCGCGTCGCGTGAAAGAAGCGTTGTCGTCAACGACCAGCGACACCTTCCGCGCCAGCGTGGCCGGTCAGACCATCGAACAGTCCGTGACCTCCACCGACTTCGAGGCCTGCACCGCCGCGCTCACCGCCCGCACCATGACCGCGGTACGCAAGGTGCTTCGCGACGCCGGCATCGTGAAAGAGGATGTCCAGGGCGTCGTCATGGTGGGCGGATCGACCCGCATGCCGGTGGTGCTCCGCACCGTGGGCGAATTCTTCGGCCAGGAGCCGCTGACCAACCTCAACCCCGATGAGGTGGTGGCGCTGGGCGCGGCCATCCAGGCCAATGCATTGGCCGGCAACAGCCGCGACGGCGACCTGCTTCTGCTCGACGTGATCCCGCTGTCGCTCGGCATCGAGACCATGGGTGGCCTGGTCGAGCGCATCGTGCCGCGCAACAGCGCCATTCCCACAGCACTGGCGCAAGACTTCACCACCTACCAGGACGGCCAGACCGCGCTGGCCTTGCATGTGGTGCAGGGCGAACGCGATCTGGTGGGCGATTGCCGCAGTCTTGCGCGGTTCGAGCTGCGCGGGATCCCGCCCATGGTGGCTGGTGCGGCGCGCATCCGGGTGACTTTCACAGTGGATGCCGACGGGCTGCTGTCGGTGAGCGCAAAAGAGCAGGGCAGTGGCGTTGAGGCGCGCGTGGACGTGAAGCCCGCTTATGGCCTGTCCGACGAGCAGATCGCCGCCATGTTGCAAGACAGCTTTGCCACCGCCGAGCAGGACATCAAGGCGCGTGCGCTGGTCGAGGCCCGCGTGGATGCCGATCGCATGATCGCCGCCACGCGCACTGCGCTCGCTGCCGACGCCGACCTGCTGGAGGCCGGCGAGCGAGAGCAGATTGATGCCCTCATCGCCGCGCTGGCGGCCGCAGCTGCGGGCGACGACGCCCAGTCCATTGAAGCCGCCACCAGTGCTTTGGCCAAGGCCACCGAACCCTTCGCTGCGCTGCGCATGAACCGCGGCATCCAGCAAGCTTTGTCCGGCAAGAAACTCGAAGAAGTCTGAACTCCATGCCCATCATCAAGATACTTCCCCACCCCGAATACTGCCCCCAGGGCGCCAGCATCACGGCGCCTGCGGGCACCTCGATCTGTGAAGCCCTGCTCGACAACAAGATCAACATCGAGCACGCCTGCGACATGAGTGCGGCCTGCACGACCTGCCACGTGATCGTGCGCGAGGGCTTCAAAGGCTTGAACGAGCTTGACGAGACAGAGGAAGACCTGCTCGACCGCGCCTGGGGCCTGGAGCCGAACTCGCGCCTGTCGTGCCAGGCCATCCTGGCGCAGTCAGACGTGACGGTGGAAATCCCCAAGTACTCAATCAATCACGCCAAGGAGCTGCACTGATGCGGCAGATCGTGCTGGATACGGAGACCACCGGCCTGTCCGCCGACAACGGCGACCGCATCATCGAGATTGGTTGTGTGGAGCTGCTCAACCGAAAGCTCACCGGCAACAACCTGCACTTCTACGTGAACCCCGAGCGCGACAGCCACGAGGATGCGCTCAAGGTGCATGGCATCAGCAACGAGTTCCTGCGCGACAAGCCCAAGTTCGCGGCCATCGCCGACGAATTGCTGGAGTACCTGCGCGACGCCGAGCTGATCATCCACAACGCGCCGTTCGACATCAGCTTCCTCAACAAGGAACTCGAGCGCCTGGGCCGCCCAACGATCAAGACGGTGATCGGCCAGGTCACAGACAGCCTGGTGATGGCCAAGGAAATGTTTCCCGGCAAGCGCAACGGGTTGGACGCGCTCTGCGACCGCCTCGGCGTGGACAACTCGGGCCGCACTCTGCACGGCGCGCTGCTGGACGCCGAGTTGCTGGCCGATGTGTACATCAACATGACGCGCGGCCAGGATGCGCTGCTGATGGACCAGGGCGACGCGCCCAATGAAAACGGCCTGATCGAGACCTTGGACTTGAGCCGCTTCGAGCTGCCGGTGCTGCGCGCCAACGAACATGAAACACAAGCCCACGATGGCGTGTTGGCCGACCTGGACAAGGCCAGCAAAGGAAAAACCGTGTGGCGTTCTCTTCACGCCTGATAGCGCAGAAAACCTGGCTATAATCTGGGGCTTCCGACAGATCGACCAAACGAACGGATCCGGTTTTTCGGGCGGTTAGCTCAGTGGTAGAGCACTGCCTTCACACGGCAGGGGTCGCAGGTTCGAACCCTGCACCGCCCACCAAAATTGTCATGCATGACAGCGCTTTACGCCACCCTCGGGTGGCGTAGTCGTTTGTGGTGAGACAGAGGTGGGTCAACTGGCTCGCACGGGTTCCAGTGTTGCCCGCACAGAACGTCGTGACGAGGCGGGAGCCGTGCCTGGGCGGTTTGCCAGCGGACGTGAGCCAATGATGTGCAGCGATGGCTGCCGGTGACGCCGGGACAAGGGATGACTGGTTGCAGCCTCAAATGACATGCGGAGTCACTAGACCTCATGTCTTGTCAGTTTCTTCATCCACCTCCAGGCAAATCTGGGTTCCAGCGCTCCCCGCGAGCATGTCCTCGATCTGGTCGAGCGATCCTATAACGGCGCGCCGACCTGTGGAGGCTGCGAACGAGCGCGCTGCCTCGACCTTCGGGCCCATTGAGCCTGCAGCGAAGTCATACCCTGCAAGGGCCTGCGGAGTCACCTTGCCGATGGCGCGCTGCGTCGGCTGTCCCCAGTCGAGGTAGACCGCAGGCACATCGGTGGCGATGACGAGCACGTCGGCCTGCAGTTCGCGCGCGAGCAGGCTGGTGCAGAGGTCTTTGTCGATCACGGCAGAGACGCCATGCAGCCCCGGCAGGTCGCTTCCGTCGCCACCGCGCGCCACGGGGATACCGCCACCACCGGCGGCAATCACCAGTGCGCCGTGTTCCAGCAGCCATCGGATGGATTGCAGTCCGAGCACACGCAGCGGCTGGGGCGACGCGACCACGCGCCGAAACGATTCACCGTCTGCGGCCATCAACCAGCCCTTGTCGGCGGCCACCCGCTCGGATTCCGCCTTGGTGTACACCGGTCCGATCGGTTTGGTGGGATGCGTGAAGCCCGGGTCCTGCGGATCCACCTCCACACGCGTGATCAGCGTGGTCACCGCGCGGGTGGCTGGCAACCGGTTGGCCAGTTCCAGCTCCAGCAGGTAGCCGATCATGCCGTCGGTCTGTGCGCCCATCACGTCCAGCGGGTAAGCCTCCACGTCCACGTATGCGGCAGCCTGCAGCGCCAGAAGCCCCACCTGCGGACCGTTGCCGTGGGTGAGCACCATATCGTGGTTTGCCGCCACCCGCGCCAGCTGTGTGGCGGCGCGGCGGATGTTCTCCAGCTGGTTTTCCGCCGTGGGTGGCTGGTCGCGCCGCAACAGCGCATTGCCACCGAGTGCAACTACCACCTTCAAGCGCGTGCTCCAGCGGTCTTCATCCGAGGGTGGCCACCAGCACGGCCTTGATGGTGTGCAGCCGGTTTTCTGCCTGGCTGAAGACGATCGAGGCGTCGGACTCGAACACCTCGTCGGTGACTTCGATCTCGCTCAGACCGTACTTCTCGTGCACCTCCCGGCCGACTTCGGTGTCCAGGCTGTGAAATGCCGGCAGACAGTGCATGAACTTTGTTCGCGGTTTGCCGGTGGCTTGCATCAGGGCGGTCGTCACCTGGTAGGGCAGCAATTGTTTGATGCGCTGCTTCCACACCGAGTCGTCTTCACCCATCGACACCCACACATCGGTGTAGAGAAAGTCTGCGCCGTCCACAGCCTTCAGCGGGTCGGTCTCCAGCGTGATGCGTGCCCCCGTGGTTCGGGCCAGTTCGCGCATCTGCGCCACCAGATCTGGTGGAGGCTGCAACTCGGCAGGCGCGCAGATACGCACGTCCATGCCCATCTTGGTACCCCCCACCAGCAGCGAGCAGCCCATGTTGAAGCGTGCGTCACCCAGGTAACAGAAGCTCAGATCGTGCAGTGGCTTTTCGCCAAACTCCTGCATGGTCATCAGGTCGGCCAGGATCTGCGTGGGATGCGCTTCGTCGGTCAGGCCGTTCCACACGGGCACCTTGGCAAAGCGCGCCAGCTCCTCGACCACGCTCTGGTGAAAACCGCGGTACTCGATGCCGTCGTAGTAACGCCCTAGCACGCGGGCCGTGTCTTTCAGCGACTCCTTGTGGCCCAGCTGGGAGCTGCCCCCATCCAGGCAGGTCACGTGCCCGCCCTGGTCGTACACGGCGACTTCAAAAGCGCAGCGCGTGCGCGTCGAGGGCTTCTCGAAAATCAGGGCGATGTTTTTGCCCTTGAGGCGTGGCAGTTCGTTGCCCACCGCCTTGGAGCGCTTGAGCTCTGCTGCCAGATCAAGCAGGTAGCGTATGTCTTCTGGCGAGAAGTCGATCAGCGCCAGCAGGCTGCGGTTGCGCAGGTTGAAACTCATGGGGTTCAGTTCCTTGGGTTGGATGTCAAAGCGGGTCCCGCTCGATCGGGCACGACATGCAGTGGCTGCCACCGCGCCCACGCCCCAGTTCGGAGCCTGAGACGGTGATCACTTCGATACCCGCCTTTCGCAACTGGGTGTTGGTGTGCGTGTTGCGCGCGTACCCCATCACGACGCCGGGCTCCAGCGCCAGCAGGTTGTTGCCGTCGTCCCATTGCTCTCGCTCCGCCTGCCAGGCATCACCGCCGGTAGCCACCGAGCGCAGCTTGAGCAGGCCCAGCGCGGAAGCCACCACGTCGAGGAATGGTTGCGTTTCGGTGCGCACGTCCAGGCTGCCTTCCCGGTCTCCTGGGCGCAGGCTGTGCACGCGGATCGCATCGACCATTTCTGGAAAGGTCGTCACCAGGTCCACGTCGCAGAAGGTGAACACGGTGTCCAGGTGCATGGCGCCGCGTGACTTGGGAATTTGCGCGGCCAGGACGCGCTTGGCAGCGCCCCGATCAAACAAAGTGCGGGCCAGCTGGCTCACGGCCTGCGGCGATGTTCTCTCGCCCATGCCCACCAGCACCACGCCCTGACCCAGCGGCATCACGTCGCCACCTTCCAATGTCGCGCTGCCGTGGTCCTGGTCCGGGTCGCCCCACCAGGTGGTCACCTTGCCGGCGAACAGCGGATGGAAGCGGTAGACCGCCGCCGTCAAAAGCGTTTCCTGGCGGCGAGCCGGCCAGTACATCGGGCAGAGCACGACACCGTCGCCCACCCAGCAACTGCTGTCGCGGCTGAACAGGGTGTTGGGCAAGGGTGGCAAGAGGAAGTCGGTTGCGGCCGCAAAGCGCGCGAGCAAGCCCTCCGGCTCAAACGGCAGCTCGGCGCGTGCCAGGCCGCCGATCAGGTGTTCGGCCAGTTGCATGGGGGGCAATGCTTCCAGCCAGGGGCGCAATTGCCGAGCCAGCTCGGCGTCGACGCTGCCCGGACCGAGCTTGCGGTCGAGCAGCCAACCCCGGGCGACCGGATCGCTCAGGACCGTGGCCAGCAGTTCGTGCAGCTCCAGCACCTCGACACCCCGGTTCTCCATGGCGTTGGTGAAGGCGTCGTGGTCATTGCGCGCCTGAGACACCCACAGCACGTCGTCGAACAGCAACTCCTGGCAGTTGGCAGGCGTCAACCGCCTTTGTGCCAGGCCAGGCCGACACACCAGCACACGGCGCAGACGGCCGACCTCGGAATGAACGCCTTGGGTCATGGGGATTTTTTCCAATGGAGAGGGGAATGCGGCACGCTGTTCACAGGCCGAGCTTCCCCAGGGACAGCAAAACCGCAGCCAGTCCGGCCAGTGCGATGAGACCGGCCAGAATGGCCCACTCCCAGACCGTGAACACACGCTCGCCACGCTGGCGCTTGGCCCAGACGTACAACAGTGCACCCGGCGCGTACAGCAAGGCGCTCAGCATCAGGTACTTGGAGCCGGCAGCGAACAGCAGCCACACGCAGTACAGCGTGGCCAATGCCGCCACGGGGATGTCGCTGCGATGGCGCTCGGCCTGATCGCCCTGGCCGCGCCACGCCAGCGACAGGCCATAGGCGGCACTGAACAGATAAGGCACCAGGATCATGGCGGTGGACAGCGAGAACAGCGCCAGATACGAGGCCTGGGAGAACAGGGTGATCAGCAGGAACAGCTGGACCATGCCATTGGTCAGCCACAGCGCATTGGCGGGCACGCCCTTGTCATTTTGTTTGCCCAGCCACTTGGGCATCACGCCGCCTCCGGCCGGGGTGAAGAGTGATTCGGCGGCCAGCAGCATCCAGGCCAGGAAACCGCCACCCACAGACACGATCAAGCCGACGTAGATCAGCACCGCACCCCAGGTGCCCACAGCGCTCTCCAGCACACCGGCCATCGAGGGGTTCTTCAGGCCAGCCAGCGTTGGCTGGTTGAAGATGCCCAGCGACAGCAGCGACACCGACATCAGCAGCAGCAGGCAGATGAGGAACCCGATGATGGTGGCGCGGCCCACATCCGCACGGTTGCGTGCTCTGGCCGAATACACGCTGGCACCCTCGATACCGATGAACACCCACACC